>JBGPBZ010000109.1:0-7549 GCA_041481535.1 Dehalococcoidia bacterium
CTAGCTGAGAGCGGCGCCTGTGAGCGGGCCGTCTTCGAGGTCTGTCGCCGCGCCCTGCAAGACGACGAGGCCGCCGTTTTGTACGACAAAGCCATCTTCTGGATCGCTGATCGCCACGAACGGGGCCTTGTTCGGAATCGTGATCGTGGCGCTGTCACCGTATCCGGTGTTGACGCCGTCGCTGGCGAGCACACGGAACATCGTGTTGTCGCCGCCGGCAATCGAGTCAACGTCAACGTCGAAGCTTGTGCCGGCGATATTGTTGGCCAGGATCTGCCAGTTCTGGCCATCGTCGTGCGAGAAGAAGACAGAGTATGAGAGCGCATCGCTGTCTGCGTCGCTGCCATCCCATTGGATAGTGTGCGTCGTCGCAGACCCCCATGACTCGTGCTGCGATGGCGCCGTGACCTGCACCGTCGGGGCGTGTGCGGAGACGTTGACGGTGTTCAGCACCTGCGCGCCGCGCAGCAGGACGACTGACGTTGCGCCATCCACCCAGGGAATCGCAAAGGCAACTGGCACGAACGGAATCGTAGCGTTCGGATCGGCGGCGTTAGTCACCCCGTCCGTCTCGATCGGCACGAAGCTGACGCTGAACTCCTGTGTGGCGAGCACCTGGTCCCCGTTCCGCAACTGTACCGAGTAGCCTGTGCCCGGCGGTGGAGGGGCCAGGTTTCCACCACCATCCGTCTTGTACAGGGTGCCGAGTGCACCTCCCGTGTCGCCGTCAAGGTCAGGGTTATCGAGCGTTGCTGTGACAGCGAGCACATCACCCTGAACGGCCTGTGGTTGCGCATCTCCGACGCTAGCGCCCTCAACGCCGAACTGCTGGCTCCAGTGGAACGGCGATACCCAGGAGGTGGTGCTGCCGCCGTAGCAGTAGCTCATGTAGTCGTAGCTGGTGCTCGGGTTGTAGATGACGCCCGTGTCCGGGTTGAAACCAAACTCCTGGATTTTCGGGTCGGCGTACGGCCAATCGGTGCCGCCGTCCGCGGATGTGTCGCAGCCGATGCCGGTGGCCGTGTGATGCTGGCCGCTGTTGTGCGACACCTCGTGCACGAAGTTGACGGGCCCGAATCCGGGCGAGTCGATGGACATGCCACCGTTGAACGAGTCCGTTCCTACCGAGGCCACGCCAAGACCACCGCAGCACCAGGGAGGATCAGACAGGCCCCGTACGAAGTGCGAGTTCGGCGTCCAAACATGCACGCGGTCCTGGAAGAGTAGCTCCGGGTCGATGTACATCCAGGGAAAGATGCTCTGTAGAAGTGCCAGTGTCTTTGTATAGGCGACCACGGCACCTTCGCCGCCGGAGCCGATCACCGACTGCCAGTCCAGGTAGCCGCTGTGGATCGAGTAGTGGATGCCGCCGTTCTTCACGGGCCAGACCAGGTTCAGCCAGTTCGGTCCGCCGGGATTGACCGCCCAGCCTCCTGCAGCACCGGCGTCGGCCGCACCCGCCGGGTGGTAATACATGCGCCATCCCTCAACGTTGTAAGTGCGGCGCTTGGCGAAGTGGACGTCGATCGTCCCGGACGATGGGTAGCGGTTATTGCTTTCGTTGGATTCGCTGTAGATGTTGGTGGGATCAACCTCCGCATAGAACGAGACGTCCACGTCGTTCGAAAAGTTCACGTTCAACCAGAGGTTCGCTGTATCGGTGTCGCCCTGGTTCAGGGTCTTGTGGGCCGTTCCGCTCAGGTTCTGGATGTACTCCTTGCCGTTCGCGAAGATGTGGACGCGCACTGGGACTCCCGCCTTACTGGACGCGGCTCCCTTGTACTTGAGGTAGATGCGGGCCGTCGCGTCTTTCTGGGTCACCAGCGATAGTGAGTTGTCCGGGCAACCGGACAGTCCGTGGGCCGTGTCGAAACACTGCATGCCCTCGGTGACTTCGATTCCGAAGATTGAGAGGTCTTCGGCAAGAAAGAAAGGTGCCAGATACAGAAGCGGCGGAAGCGGGTTGAACAGGTATGGCTTCACAATCTCTAGCGGCGGTGTCGTCGGCGTTGGGCTGTGCGGCGTAGGCGAGACGACCGGTGTGGCGGTAGGCGTTGGCGTCGGAGTTGGCGTGGGGGTAGGTGTTGGTGTCGGAGTCGGAGAAGGTGTCGCCGTCTGTGTGCCGGTCGGTGGGTTGACCGCAAAAGGGACGTCGTTCCAAGCCCACCAGGTCACAGGCGCCCCGGTGACGAGGTGAGAGTCCCAGCAGATGATGACGTAGTACTGGCCTGGCGTTACGTCGGGCACCGTCGCCGGGATGCTCACGCCGGTGCCGTTCACCGGGATCGTGGCCGAACCGGCGAACGTGCCGCCTGGCGTACCGCTTGTGTTCAGAAAAGCTCGCGCGTCGTCGCTTGCGAAGTCAGCCGAAATGTTCGATAGATCGGCGCTGAACGGATCGCCGGGCGATCCTGATTGTGGATTGAAGTTGACGCTACCGTTTCCAGCGGTCGCTGTAGCGGGGCAGGTGGGAGTCTGGCCCGCTCGCACAGCGTCGTTCGAACTCAGGCTGAACGCAAGGAAGGTGGCGGCCGCCATGACGAGCAAGAGACCAAATAGCCGGTAAGAAAGTCGAACGCTGGCTGGCTGTGGCATGGCGGGGTACCTCCACTGCGAGCGGAATGATGAATGCTGTTACGTGCGCGATGACGCCCTGGCAACAGGATAAGCTGTTGACGCGAGGAATTGAATACTCGCGGCGCTGATTTTCTCAGCCTAAACGTTCCTGCGATCAATGGCACCCCCTTCCGCTCTCGGGGCACAACGTTAGTATTGAACTATGGGCGACCGGTTGATATGTCTTTTGTTTGTGCTATGTGACGCCGGTTGACGGCGGATGTCGATCTGGTGGCTGGCGCCGGCGGCTCTCCTGGCGGCGCGACTCCTCTGGCAACGAAGACCCGGGCTGGCCACATGCGCTATGTTCTGGGGGCTGGCCGCAGTCGTGCTGTTCCTGGAGTGGCCGGCCGGGATCGCGCAGTACACGTTCGCCGCCGGCATTTTGTGCAACGCCTCGGTCACGCTGGCCAACGGCGGCTTTATGCCGGTGGCTGCGCACAGGAAGATGCGGGGGCCGGCGCGCTCGCTCTGGGTGCAGAAACATAGCGGGATGCGGCTGACGTTCCTCGCCGACAACTTCGGCAACCGCTTCATTCGCTTCAGCATCGGCGACGTGCTGCTGCTGGCGGGGATCATCGTCTCGTTTTTCGGGGTCTAGCTTCGAGCGTTGCGGCCGAGAATGGCGGAACGAACCGCTGGCAATCCTTCCTTCGTATGACCCCAGCCGCAGACGGTGATACCTGTCTGGCCCACTGAGTGGGTGGTCAGCCGATAGTCGTCACGGCCCGTGCCTGCACGATATAGAAGGAGCCGCCTGCGAAGGCCCACTCGATGTCCTGGGGGCAGCCGAAGTGCTGCTCGACGTGCGCGCCGAGGGTGGCCAGCTGCACCAGCGCCTCAACGGAGAGCTTCTGCTTGGCGCGACGGCTCCAGTCGACCGGCTGCCAGACGTTGGTCTCTTCGCCGGCGGCAGCGCTCGTCGCGCGGACAAGCTCCTCCTCCTGGGGGACGACCTGGCAGTCGAGTATCGCGCCGGAGGCCTTGTCCACAACGTACGAGTCGGGCGTGACCATGCCGGAGACGATGGCTTCGCCGAGGCCGTATACGGCTTCGATCACGACGTGGGTGCGATCGTTCGTGACAGGGTGAAGCGTGAACATGACGCCCGATAGCTCGGACTGCACCATCTTCTGCACGACGACGGCGATCCCGACCTTCACGTGAGCGAAGCCGGCCCCGGCGCGATAGAAGATGGCCCGCGGCTCGAAGAGCGACGACCAGCAGTCCTGGACGCCGCGGATGACGGCGGCCGGGCCCTCGATGTTCAGGTAGGACTCCTGCTGTCCGGCGAACGAAGCCTCGGCGAGGTCTTCGGCGGTGGCAGAGCTGCGGACGGCGACAGGGCCCTCGCCAAGCTCCTTGTAAGCTGAGGAGATTTCCGCAGCGACTTCGGGCGGCATCGTAGCCTCGCAGATCAGGCGCTTGATCTCGTCGGCGACGCTGTTCAGGGCCGCGCTGTCGTTGACGTTGAGGCCGGCGAGGCGGTGCTCGATCTCGGCACCAAGGCCGTCCGCCAGCAGGCCGAAATAGGCCCGAGAGGTGACGACGAAGCCGGGTGGTACAGGTATGCCGGCGCGGACGAGCTCGCCGAGGTTGGCACCCTTGCCGCCGACGATCGCTACGTCGTCTTTGCAGGCTTCCTCAATGCGAACGGCGGACCGGGCCCCGGCCTCCTTGTGTAACACGCGGTTTACAATACAATCTCCGCATAACACTCGCACGGCCGCGTAGGCGAGAAATCCAGCTAAGGAGCATAAACATGGTCGCCCAACAGCCTCAGACGCTACCTCTTCCGGACAACTTCCCTATCAAGTGGGAGACCCCCGAAGACGCCAGGCTCTTCTGGCAGGTGGATCTCATGCACTGGCCGCACGGCCTTTCGCCGCTGGCCCAGACGATCGACGTGCCACCTTTCATCCGCGGCTTCAACCTGGCGGTGGAAGAGCTGTGCATGCCGATGAAGCAGGTCAACTTCAAACCTTTCAACCACTACGTCTACACGTCGGTTGACCCGTGGTCACACGACCCGAACGAGATGCAGCAGCGGATGGCGCAGATGCAGGCGCAGATGATGAAGCACATCCCGGGCCTGTACGAGCGGTGGGCCAAGGAATACGAGCCCGAAGTGCGGGCGATGAACGAGGAAACGCTGAACACCGACTATGCGAAACTCAGCGACCGCGACATCTCGGTGGTACTGGAGAAGCTGGTGGCGAACCGGGAGCGTTCAGGCCAGCTGCACTTCCTGGCGGTGCTACCGGCCGGCGGCGCGACCGTCTTCTTTGAGGAGGTGTATACGAATCTCTTCGGGGCGCCGCAGTCGAGCGAGCACCTGCAGCTGCTGCAGGGCTTCCGCAACAAGAGCACGGAGGTTGGCGACAACCTCTGGCACCTGTCGGTCGAAGCGCGAAAGCGGCCTCAGGTGCTGAAGGTGCTGCGAGAGACGCCGCCCGAGCAGATCGACGCAGCCCTGGCGGCTGTCGAAGGTGGCCCGGCCTTCCGAGACGCGGTGCAGGAGTACACGAAGAAATACGGCTGGCGGGCGAAGGAGTTCGATCTGGCCGAGGTCACGTGGCGCGAGCAGCCGGCGCCGGTCTACGCGCTGATCCGCGAGTACGCCTCCCGAGACGACTACGATCCCGAGGAGGAGTTTAAGTCGCTGGTGGCGGCACGTGAGGTGCGCGAGAAAGTGCTGATCGAGAAGGTGGCCGGTGGGCCGGTGGAGATGTTCAAGCAGACGCTGGCGATGGCCCAGCAGTACCTCCCGATCCAGGAAGACCACAACTTCTGGATCGACCAGATGGGCACCTCGGTTCAGCGCATGCCGACGCTGGAAGCCGGACGCAGGCTGGTGAAGGCCGGACGTATCAACGACGTCGAGGACGTCTACTTGCTGCACTACGACGAGCTACAGGGCGCGCTGCGGGGCGGCAAGGGCGACCTCCGCGAGATCGTGCAACGACGGCGCGCCGACCGGGAGAACTTCCGCAACATCGCCCCCCCGGCGGAGATCGGGACGACGCCACCGACGGACGAAGAAGACCCGTTCATGACGAAGTTCTTCGGTGGCAAGCAGCAGGCGAACCCGGACCCGCGCATCATCAACGGCAACGCCGCGTCGGCGGGTAAGGTCACCGGTATCGCGCGCGTGATCCTCTCGCTGGACGACGCGGGCCGTCTGAAGAACGGCGAGATCCTGGTCTGCCCGGCGACGATGCCGCCGTGGACGCCGCTGTTCGCGCTGGCGGCGGCGGTCGTGACGGACCACGGCGGCGTGCTCTCCCACACGGCGATCGTGGCTCGCGAGTACCGCATCCCGGCCGTCGTTGGCACCAAGCTGGCGACTTCGCTGGTGCAGGACGGGCAGACGATCACGGTGGACGGGACGGCAGGCACCGTGACGATGGAGTCGTAAGCAAAACTCGATGGCAACGAACGAGGCGGCTGAGCGGAGGGTAAGCTATCCGCTCCTGCTGCTGACCGTGTCGCTGGGGGGCATCCTCGCGCCGCTCAACTCGACGATGCTGGCGGTAGCGCTGCCGGAGCTGCGTCGGGACTTCGGAGTCGGCCACGCGGAGATCGCCTGGCTGGTGTCCGCGTACCTGATCGCGATGGCGGTGGCGCAACCGCTGGGCGGGCGTCTCGGCGACCAGTTGGGACGGGTGCGCGTGTTTCGCGTCGGGCTTGTGCTGTTTCTCGTGCTGTCGCTGGCTGCGGCGGCCTCGCCCAACTATTTGCTGTTGATCTTGTTCCGCACAGGGCAGGCGCTGGTGGGCGCAGCGGTGATCCCCAACGGCTTCGCAATGCTGCGAGAGTCGGTGCCGTTGAACAGGCTCGGTCGGTCAAGCGGGCTCACGGGCTCTGCAGTGTCGGTGGCGGCGGGCGTTGGTCCGTTATTGGGCGCTGGCCTACTGGCGCTGGGCTCGTGGCGGTACCTGTTCCTGATGAACGTGCCGCTCGTGCTCGGAACGCTCTACGCGCTGCACTTGCTGAACTACCAGACCGAGCGGGCGCGCTCGAAGCTCTCGCTGGACTGGATGGGGGCGCTCGCGTTTGCGGGCGTGCTCGCGCTGGTGACCGTTCTACTTAACGCGCTGCGCGGCGACTTGAGCACAGTCGTGCTCGCGGCGGCGATTGCGGCGTTCGTCGTGCTGTTATGGGTGTTCGTGCGGCGGCAGTTCTCGGCGGAGACGCCGATCGCCGAGTGGCGGTTGTTTCGCATCCGCTCGTACGCGGGGTCGACGGGCTACATCTTGCTGAGCAACCTGGTGATGTACACGACGATTCTCGCCGTCCCCTTCTTTGTCGAGGAGGTGCAGGGGAAAGGAAGCGCCGTCGCCGGGACGCTGCTCGGCGTGGTGTCGCTGCCGGTGGCAGTGCTGGCGCCGATTGGTGGACGCATCTCGGACGCTGCCGGCCGTAGGCCGCCGATTGTCGTAGGAAGCTGTTTTGTGGTGGCGGGCGTGACGGCGCTGCTCTTCGGGATCAGCCGGGATGTGCCGTACGCGTATCTTGCCGTGGTGCTCGCGATGATGGGGATCGGGCTCGGGCTAAGCGTCGGGCCGGCGAGCGCGGCCGCGATCGAGTCGACGCCGCGGGAGCTGGCAGGGGCAGCGGCGGGCGCGAACTCGATGGCGCGCTACGTGGGGAGCATTATCGGTGCGGGCGTACTGGGTTCTGTGCTGAATACGAACGAGGCGGCGCCGGGAATCGACCTGTTTCGGCTGATCTTCGCGGTGCTGGTTGTGATGTCGGTGCTGGGGGCGCTGTGTGCGCTAATGGTGCACCGCTTTGCCTCACAACAAGTGACGCAGGTGGAGGAAGCGCCGGCTGTTGGGCTGGCGACCGCGCTTATAGATACGAAACTGGCGGAGGGGGTGGGATTCGAACCCACGAGAGGCTTGCACCTCTAACGGTTTTCAAGACCGTC
>JBGPBZ010000110.1:0-7506 GCA_041481535.1 Dehalococcoidia bacterium
GTAGACGATGATCGTCGGGCCCGCCCAGCCGACGCCGATGCTGGAGTAACCGATCGGCGCGTTGCCGTTCGCCATCTCTTCGTTGAATATCAGCTGCTCGACGACGGAAAGCCCGAGGCCGCCGTACTCCTTCGGCCAGTGGGGTGCGACCCAGCCCTTCTTCGCTAGCCGGCGAGCGAAGTCTGCGTAGACGTTCATGCCGTCGGCATCGCCCGAACCGCGCGAAAAGCGGTCGCCCGACCAGTTGTCGGGCAGGTTCGTCTTCAGCCAGGTGCGAATCTCTTCGCGGAAGGCTTCTTCAGGCGGCGAGAATCGAAAATCCATGCGAAATCAGGTGTCGCGGGCCGGGCGCTGAACGTGGGGCGCAAGCGTCCGGTGGGCGACCGCACGCACGATACCATGACGCGTACGTAAGGTGCAACGTAGACGGGGGCTGATTCCGCTGGAGCGAGCGCCAGGCGGGCGGTTCGCGAACCGCCCCTACTTTTCGACGGGCTCTCCGGCGTTGATCCAGGCCTCCGTGCCGCCGTCCAGGTTGAAAATACGGGTCAGGCCGGCGGCAGCCGCCATCTCGGCCGCAAGCGCGCTTCGCTGCCCAACCGCGCAGATAAAGATGACGTCTTGATCCGTGGGCAGCTCGGCACGGCGAGCGTAGACGGAGTTTACCGGGATAAGGGCCGCGTTCGGGACGTGGCCGCCCGTGTACTCATGCGGCTCCCGCACGTCAATAATTGCGGCGCCGTTGGAGAGCATATCTTTGGCTTCCTGGACGTTGAGTCGGGTGAACGGCTCGCGTTCGTTTTTCGTGGGCATGGGGGCAGGCTCCTTCTCTGTGCTACCTCTATTGTAGCGCTAGCTGCGGACACGAGTTTGTTTGGCAAAACGAACGTTTGACAGGCCTCGCCGCGCGGCTATGATGCAGCCGGAGGAGCCCAATGGCCGAACAAACACAAATCGATCAACTGAAGCAGAAGATGGCCGAGGAGCGCGGGCGGCTACTCTCCGTGCTGGAGCGTCTGGACGATGCGGAAGCCGCCAGGCCCACGACCGGCGAAGGTGAGTGGTCCGCGAAGCAGCAGATGGCACACCTCTGCGAAATGGAGACTGCCTACCGCGCCTGGGTGGCGAAGGCGCTCCAGGAGAACGGTGCCAGCGTCGATGGCGTGCGTGGCGAGCCGCCGGCGTTCCCGCTGGAGGAAGCGCAGGCGCACAGCGTCGGCGAGCTCGCTGGTGAGATGCGGCGACAGCGGGAGAAGACGGTGGTGCTCATCGACTCGCTGCGGTCGGAGGACTTCGAGCGGACGGCCTCGCAGAAGATGTTTGGCTCGCTCACGGTGATGCAGTGGCTGCGCTCGTACTACCGGCACGACCGCATGCACTACGATCAGGTGCGCGGCGTCGAGCCGGAGTACAGGCCCCGCTACGCCGGCGGCAAAGAGCCGGATCAGCGTCGCGCGTGAGCTCGTCGAAACGAAAACGGAGCGGCTTAAACCGCTCCGTCTCCCGGTCTGCTCAATCGGACCTAGTGCTGACTACGCATGGCGTATTTTATCTCGTTCTCCGGAGGGAATCCGGAGGTGGCCCGGGTGGGACTCGAACCCACATCTGCCGCGTAGTCAGCACGGCGCTCTATCAGATTGAGCTACCGAGGCACGGCGGGAGCTTATTCGCCGATGCACGAGGGGGACAATAGGCAAATGGCACCTCGTCCGCGGGTCTTCGTCACGCGGCGCCTGCCGGGGCGAGCGATCGAGCGGCTGGACGAGGAAGCGGAGGTCGACGTCTGGCCGGAAGACGGGCCGCCGCCACGCGAAGAGTTCGCGCTGAAGGCACACCAGAGCGATGGCCAGCTCACGTTACTTACCGAACGCATTGATGCCGAACTTCTCGATGCCGCGCCGAAGCTGCTCGTCGTTAGCAACATGGCGACCGGCTTCGATAACGTCGACGTGGCGGCAGCGACAGAGCGCGGTATCCTCATCACGCGCACGCCGGGCGTCCTGAGCGAGACGACGGCGGACTTCGCATTAGCACTGATCCTGGCGGCGGCGCGCCGGGTCGTCGAAGGCGACCGCTATGTTCGCGAGGGCCGCTGGAAGTCGTGGGGCCCGGAGACGCTGCTCGGGCAGGACCTGTACGGGGCGACGCTCGGCATCGTCGGGCTCGGCGGCATCGGCCGTGAGGTGGCGAAACGCGCGCGAGGCTTCGGGATGCGGGTGCTTTACGCGGGGCCATCGCGCAAGCCGGACGCTGAGCGTGAGCTCGGCGTGAAATATCGCTTGCTGGAGGAACTGCTGCGAGAAGCCGACTTCGTCTCGCTGCATGCGCCGCTGACGGCGGTGACGAAGCATCTGATCAACGAACACACGCTGCGCCTGATGAAGGCGACGGCGGTGCTCGTAAACACGGGCCGCGGGCCGCTCGTCGACCAGAAGGCGCTATACGAGGCGCTGCGGGATGGTGTCATCTTCGCTGGTGCGCTGGACGTGACCGACCCGGAGCCGATGCCACTGGATGACCCGCTGCTGACACTTTCGAACGTGACCATCACGCCGCACATCGCGAGCGCCAGCGTGGCGACGCGGTCGCGGATGGCGCTGCTAGCGGCAGAGAACCTGCTGACGGCGCTGCGGGGCGAGATGCCGGAGCACGCCGTGAACCCGGAGGTGGGCGACCGGTGGCGGGCGCGAATCGAGTCGTGGAACAGTTGACGATGCGTTATGGCGGTGCTATCGTCGCGCTTGTCCAACGAAGGCCCAGCGGGGGCCTCTTTCTTTGTTGAGCACACACCATGGTCTCAGACGACAACGTCGGTAATCTCTGGCTCGCGCAGGCGCTGTGGGACGTTGGCGCCGTCAAGTTCGGCGACTTCACAATCGGCCGGACGACGGAGCACTCCCCGATCTACATCAACCTGCGCCTGCTGATCAGCAACCCGGCCGCGCTGGCCCGGGCGGCGGGCGTGATGCTGGAGGAGATCCAGACTCTACAGGCAAAACGCGACCCCGACGTGCAGGAGTTCCAGCGGGTGTGCGGGATTCCGTTCGGCGGGTTGCACCTGGCAACCGCTTACTCGCTGCGGTCTCGGGTGCCGCTGATCTATGTGCACCCGGCGAAGGAGCGCAACGGCAGCCGGGTCTTCGTGGAAGGGTTGTACACGCCGGAAGAGACGGTGCTGCTCATCGACGACCTTGTGACGAGCGGCGGCGGTATCGTTGAGACGGGCGAGTTTCTTAAGAAGAACGCCGGGCTCGACGTGAAGGACGTACTCGTGCTTCTGGACCGCCAGGAAGGCGCGAAAGGGTTGCTGAAGGAGCGAGGGTACAACCTGATCTCGATATTGGGCCTGGAGTCGATGCTCAACTACCTGATGGCGAAGGAGCTGATCGCCGAGAAGGACTACAGGGCGAGCATCGCCTATATTTCGAGGCGGCGCGCCGAACGCACGGGCGACTGAGGTCGCTTTCAGCTGCCTGAAGAAGCTGCAGCTATGTGAGCGTTTGGGCTGACGTCCCGCTAGAGGAGGCGGCGGATGGCTTTGCGGCCGGGGCGGGGGTCGTAGCTGGACTTGAACTGCTCTAGCGAAGTGCGCTCGATGAGGTATTTGCCGGCGAAGAGGACGGCGGGAACCTTCTTTTGCTTGATGAGCCGGCGGAGAGACTGGGGGTGGATGTTGAGAGTACGCGCGGCATCGACGAGGTCAAGGTAGTTGTCAAAGGGTTCGACTGCGTTCATTAATCCGTGTTATCCCCCTCAATTGCTAAGACGCGTACGTGATTCTAGCACGAGGCTTCCACATGTCAACACCTTGTGACGGCTGGCGCAAAGCTTGGAATGCGCGCTGAGGTTTGACTTTTCGCACGAGGGTACGATCGGCGGCGAGTGTGGAGGCGAGGTCGTCGGTGCTCTCGTAACCCAAGCATCAGCACTGGCTCCCGGCAACGTCAGACGGCCTAGCTAGCCGGAACCGCCCGTTCCACGATGCGGAAGCCGTAGTCGTTGTAGCGGTAGTCGGGCGGGATGCTGCTGCGGGCGGCGCAGCGGCTGACTTTGATGGCGTGACGCCAGGCGCCGCCACGGGAGGAGCGGCGCTGGCCGGTGGGCGGGCCCTGCGGATCGGCGGCGGGCGAGGCGGCGTAGTAGTTGGGGTCGTACCAGTCGGAGCACCATTCGTGGACGTTGAAGCCGATGTCGATGATTCCGTAGCCGTTTGGGGGTGCGGCGCCGACATGCCAGGGGGCTTCTTGCGTGAAGCGGCCGCCGTTGCCGTCGAACGGTTCGTCGCCCCAGGGGTAGCGGATGCCTTCGACGCCACCACGAGCGGCTTTCTCCCACTCAGCTTCGGTGGGGAGGCGGTAGCGGACGCCGTGGACAGTGGATAGCCAGCCGCAGTAGGCGACGGCGTCGTACCAGTTTGCGCCGACGACGGGCTGGCGCGGATGGTTGAACTCGGGGTCGTCCCAGAAGCGCGGGGCTTCATGGCCGGTTGTTCTCAGAAAGGCGGCGTAGTTCTCGTTGGTGACAGGGAGGACGGCGATGCGGAAGGCAGAAACTGTAACGAGATGGGACGGGCGTTCGTCAGGGCGGCCTTCGTCATCGCCCATGGTGAACGGGCCAGCGGGGATCAGGACGGTTTCGGGTCGGTCAGGCATCGTGGCAGCGCGCGGCTAAAGGCTCATCCTCACACTCATTCGAAGGTGACGAGATCGCCGACGGTGGGACAGTCACCGTCCACCGGCAGTTTGCCGAGTCCGGCGATGTTCCAGAGGATCGATAGTCCATCGCGGCCGTCGAGCGCGTTGTTGCAGTGTACGTCGCCCCAGATGAAGGTGAAGCCGCCGGTGGCGCCGGCGTCCTGCGGCTGAAAGTTGATGAGCGTGAGCTCGTCGCCGACGTTGGGACAGCCGTCGATGGGGGTGACCTCGTCTGGTGATGCTGCCTTCGCGAGGGCGCGGGTAACGTCGGGTGGGCTGATGGAGCCGTCGCAGTTGTTATCGCCCCACTCTTCGGTCTGCTGGTGTGGGGTACGGGTGGGCGTTGGCGACGGCGCTGATCCAGTGAGGCCGACGGCGTAGACCGGAGTGTATTCGTTGTTGCCATCGGTACCGTTGCCGGTGTCGCCGTACCCGTTTCCCCCCCAGCACTGGACGCCACCGCCTTCAAGCAGCGCGCAGTTGTGGCCACCGCCGGGAGCGAGCGCGATGACGTTGCCCGCCAGCCCAACGACCGAGACGGGGCTGATGCTACACATCACTCCGCTCTTGCAGGTATCAGGGCCTGTGATGCCGTTGCCGAGGGCGCCGGCGTAGTTTTTGCCCCAGCACTTGATGCCCGCGCCGCCGCCGACGCAAGTGTACGACTCGCCCGTCGCCAGCATGGTTCCAGAGGCGGAGACGTTGATCGGAGTCGTCGAAAAGCAGTCGTCGGTGCCTTGCGGCGTGCACGTGGAGTTGTCGTGATTTGCCTTGGCGAGCTGCCCGTCGCGGTTGTCGCCCCAACATTTCGTGCCGCCGCTGACGAGCGCGCAGCTATGAACAAAGTCGGCGGCGATTTGCGTGACACCAGAGGTGAGCCCGGCGACCTGTACCGGCACGGCGCTGTCGTCCTGGGTGCCGTCGCCCAGTTGGCCGCGGCTGTTCCACCCCCAGCACATCGCGGCGCCTGCGTCGGTTATGGCGCAGGTGTGTCCGTGACCCACCGAGATGTCCTGCACGCCCGATGTCAGACCGGTCACATCGATTGGTTTAGTACTACACTCGATGCCGCAATCGCCGGTGGAAGTTGCGCCGAGCTGGCCGAGGTCGTTGGCACCCCAGCACTTCATGCCGCCGCCTGTCATCAGCGCGCAAGTGTGATTGCCGCCGGCATCGATATCCTCGACGCCGGAGGAGAGGCCAAAGACGTCGACCGGAGTGTTGCTGCACATGCGGGGGAAGCTGGGCGTGGCGCAAGTCTCCGGACCGACGTCACCACTGCCAAGTTGACCGAAATCGTTGCGGCCCCAGCACTTGACGCCGCCGCCGGTCAAGAGCGCGCAGGCATGCTCTTCGCCCGCGTCCACTTTCTCGACGCCGGAGGTGAGTCCGGCGACCTGCACGGGTACGCGGCTGCACTCGTATTCGGTGCTGCCGCCGCCGCCGCAGATTTCGGGGGCGGTATCGCTGCCGGTGCCGAGCTGGCCGAGCGTGTCGAGGCCCCAGCAGACGGCAGCGTGATCCTGGGTGACGGCGCAGGAAAAGCCGGTCCCGGAGGAGAGGCTCGTGGCGGATGCGGCCTGGGCGGGGGCGGCGAAACGCACGACCGAGGCTCCAGCGAGGACGGCGGCGATGATCGCGGCGAGTAGAGACCAGCGAGCGGCCCGTGACAGCAGACGCGCTTCCAAACGTGGCATATGACCTCCCCAGGTGCGGCGGAAAACCAGCTACGAGCTGATTTTGCTGACAAAGAGCTTACGTTATGAGGCGGTGCTATCCTAGACCCGATATGAGCGCCGAACGACACA
The DNA here is from genome assembly GCA_041481535.1 of Dehalococcoidia bacterium. GTDB lineage: Bacteria > Chloroflexota > Dehalococcoidia > SM23-28-2 > RBG-16-64-32 > DATKKM01. The sequence goes on from JBGPBZ010000110.1 coordinate 6,503, forward strand.
AACGCTTCATGACTACGTCCAGCGTGCCGATTGAGCCTGTGTACGAGCCGAACGGTGCGATTAACTATGAGAAGGACATCGGCGGGCCGGGACAGTATCCGTACACACGCGGCGTTCACAAGACGGGGTACCGCGGCAAGCTCTGGACGATGCGCATGTTCGCGGGGTTTGGGTCGGCGGAGGAGACGAACGAGCGGTTCAAGTACCTGCTTTCGCAGGGGAACTCGGGACTTTCGGTCGCCTTCGACATGGCGACGCTGTACGGCTACGACACGGACGCGCCGGAAGCGATCGGGGAGTTCGGGAAGTGCGGCGTGGCGGTCTCGCACCTGCGGGACATGGAGATACTGATCGACCAGTTGCCTCTGGCTGACATCACAACTTCGATGACGATCAACTCGCCGGCTTCGATCATCTGGGCGATGTACATCGCGGCGGCGGAGAAGCGCGGCGTGAAGCGATCGCAACTCGCCGGGACGATCCAGAACGACATCCTCAAGGAGTACATCGCGCAGAAAGAGTTCCTCTTCCCCCCGGAGCCCTCGATGCGGCTCGTGGTCGATACTATCGAGTTCGGGTCGCGGGAGATGCCGAAGTGGAACACCGTTTCGATATCGGGGTATCACATCCGGGAGGCCGGCTCGACGGCGGTGCAGGAGCTGGCGTTTACGCTGAGCGACGGCTTCGAGTACGTGCGGTGGTGCCTGGACCGCGGCCTCGATATCGACGACTTTGCGCCGCGGCTCAGCTTCTTCTTCAACTCGCACAACGACCTGTTCGAAGAGGTGGCCAAGTTCCGCGCAGCGCGGCGGATCTGGGCGCACGAGATGCGCGAGACGTTTGGGGCGAAGAACGAGCGCTCGTGGTGGTTGCGGTTCCACACGCAGACGGCCGGGGTCAGCCTGACGGCGCAGCAGCCGGAGGTGAACCTGATCCGCACGGCCATCCAGGCGCTGGCGGGCGTGCTGGGCGGGACGAACTCGCTGCACACGAACTCGATGGAC
>JBGPBZ010000111.1:0-7486 GCA_041481535.1 Dehalococcoidia bacterium
ATCCGCAAGACGATCGCCCAGCGTATGACGCAGGCCGCCGCCGTGCCCACTGCCTGGCTCGTCGTCGAGTGCGACGTGACCGAGCTGGTGAAGCTGCGCCAGGCGACGAAAGAGGCGTTCAAGGAGCGCCACGGCGTCGATCTCACCTACTTGCCCTTCGCCGCGCACGCCGTCTCGCAGACGCTGCTCGATCACCCGTACCTGAACGCGAGCTGGGCCGAAGACAAGATCGTCCTCAAGAAGCGCGTGCACCTCGGCATCGCCGTCGCGAGCGAGCGCGGGCTGATGGTGCCCGTCGTCCGCAATGCCGATCGCCTGAGCGTCTCCGGCCTAGCGCTGGCGATGTCAGAGCTTAGCGAGAAAGTGCGCGCGAACAAGCTGCAGCTCGACGACGTGCAGGGCGGCACGTTCACGCTGGACAACACTGGCGCTTTCGGCTCGATCCTCTCGCAGCCGATCATCAACCTCGGCCAGTCCGGCATCATCACCTTCGAAGTCATCCAGAAGCGCCCGGCCATCGTCGGTGGCGACGCGATTGGCGTACGATCTCTCGTAAACATGTGCTTGGCGTTCGACCACCGTGTGCTGGACGGCCACCAGGCCGGCGCCTTTCTCCAAGACGTGAAGAAGCGTATGGAATCGTACGGATCCGAGACTGGCATCGACTAGCGTGACCAGAACGCTCGACTACACCTACCTCGGCCACGTCGACTACCGCGAAGCCTGGGACTACCAGCGTGACCTCGCCCGAAAGCGCGCCCTCAACGAAGTCCCCGATACGCTCCTTCTGCTGGAACACCCGCCCGTCTACACAACCGGCCGTCGCGGCGCAGGAGCGAACCTCCGTTTGCCCGAGAACGCCCTGGGCGCGCCGCTGATCGAGACGGACCGCGGAGGCGACATAACGTTCCACGGCCCGGGACAGCTCGTCGCATACCCGATCATCGATCTGCGCGCCGCCGGGTTCACCGTCGTCTCCTACGTCCGCGCGCTCGAAGAGACCGTCATCCGCACCTGCCGCGCCTACGGCATCGAAGGCGGCACAGAGTGCGGGCTGACGGGCGTCTGGGTGGGCGACCAGAAGATCGGAGCGATCGGCGTGCGCGTTGGCAAGCCGGCGGGCGCAGCGGGCAGCTGGGTGACCGGCCACGGCCTCGCTCTGAACGTTGACGTTGACCTCTCCTGGTTCGAGCGCATCGTGCCATGCGGCATCGCGGACCGCGGCGTCACGTCGATCAAAGTGCTGACGGGCGAATCGCCGGCGATGGCTGACGTGGCGGAGCGTCTCGCGCACGATTTCGGTGAAGTATTTCATACGTCCTTGAATGACAACAGTTCGTTAACTGTGCCCCGTCGCGCTTTACGCGTCCCCTGACCACGCTTACCCTGAAGTAGACGAATTGTCGTGAGATCACATCTGTGACATATGTCACTTAACCAGCGCACCCCTCACAGGTACGGTAGACGAAGCGAGTGGAGGTGCTGATGAGCGCTGTAATCACCCCGGAAGGTCATATGCAAAATACGCCCGCAAACACACGCGGCCCGATCATCGAAGCGATTGACGTCGTCAAGACGTACGACACCGGCAAGGTGAAGGTTAACGCCCTCCGCGGCGTGAACCTCAGCATCGAGCCTGGCGAGATGGTCGCGATCATGGGCCCATCCGGCTGCGGCAAGACAACGCTGCTGAACTGCCTCTCCGGCCTCGACGTCATCGACGCTGGAGCGATCCACGTTGAGGGCGTCGATCTGAGCAAGCTCTCCGACGACAAGCGCACGGAGCACCGCGCGAAGCGGATGGGTTTCGTGTTCCAGTTCTACAACCTGCTGCCCGTCCTCTCCGCCGTCGAGAACGTCGAGCTGCCCCTGCTCGTCTCCGGCGTTAAGTCGAAAGAGGCGCGGCGCAAGTCGCTGGAGGCGCTCCAGGTGGTTCACCTCGATCATTGGGCGACGCATAAGCCGGCGGAATTGTCCGGCGGCCAGCGTCAGCGCGTGACGATCGCGCGCGCCCTCGTCAACGACCCGGCGATCGTCTGGGGCGACGAGCCAACCGGCGATCTCGACAGCCAGAACGCAGGCGAGATTATGGACCTCCTGCAGCAGCTAAACCGCGAAAAAGGCCAGACGTTCGTGCTGGTGACGCATGACCACGGCATCGCCGCGCGCACTCAGCGCATCATCCGCATGCAAGACGGCCAGATCATCGCCGACGAGCGCGTCGAGCCCGCAGGCACGGCGTCGGCGCAGGTGCCGTAGTGGATTCGCTCTTCGGCCTCTCGATGAACCTGATCATGTACGTGCTGCTGGGGCTGCTTGCCCTGTCGCTGGCGGTCTCGCTGATCGTCCTCTTCCGTGACCGCATCATCTTCATGATCGGGCTGCGCAACATTCCGCGGCGGGTGTCGCAGACTGTGCTGATCATCGTCGGACTGATGCTGAGCACCGTGATCATCACCGCCGCGTTCACCACCGGCGACACCGTCGATTACAGCATCACGAAGGAAGTCTACGACCTGCTCGGCCACTCCGACGTTGTGCTGGACGGACAGACCGCCGGTGTCAAGGAGCTGCCCGGGCAGCCGCCCGTCCAGCCCTCCGGTGACGACGCCGGCGGACATAGCGTCTCCGCCGGCCAGTACAACGCCTTCCTCGCCGCGGCGGACGCGGCCCACTTGCCGGACGTGGACGGCTACACCGGAATCATCTTCGCGCCCGTCCCGGCGTTCAACACGACGACGAACCTGAGCGAGCCGGACGTCATCTTGACTGGCGTCGACGAGTCTCGCATGCAAGCGTTACCCGACATCCTCGACGACGACACAGGCGCCGTTCTGAACCTCGCCGACCTCGGCGAAAACGAGGTCTACATGAACCGCTCTGCCGCAGACAAGCTCGACGCCACGGCCGGCGAGACGGTCAACACCTACATCGCCGGCAAGCAGCACACACTCACAATCAAGGCGATCGTGAAAACCAACGCCCTCAGTGGCGCCCATAGCGCTCAAAATAAGAAGGGGATGGTCGCTTCGCTCTCGACCGTGCAGAACCTGCTCGGATTCGAGCGGCTCGACAACATCCTCATCTCCGTGACCGGAGGTGACCGGCCGACATTGGACACGGTGGACAGCGTCAAGACCGAGGTCCAGACGCTGCTCATCCATCATGGCCTCGCCCTCGAAGTGAGCGACACCAAGGCCGACTCCGTCCACGATGCGGAGAAAATCGGCAACGTCTTCGCCACGTTCTTCCTGCTGCTCGGTCTCTTCTCGATCGGCGCGGGGATGCTGCTGATCGTGATGTCGTTTGTGATGCTGGCGGCGGAGCGCAAGACCGAGATGGGGATGGCGCGCGCCATCGGCGCGAAACGGCGGCACCTCGTCGAAATGTTCATCGCTGAAGGCACGGGCTACGACCTGATGTCGGCGATGGTCGGCGTCCTGCTGGGCGTAGCCGTGGCGTTCGCTCTGGCTACGGCGGCTTCGGCGCTGTTCTCTTCGTTCGGCTTGCAGTTCGTCCCACACGCCACGCTGCGGACACTCGTCATCTCGTACAGCCTGGGCGTCGTGCTGACGTTCCTCACGGTGCTGTTCTCGTCCTGGCAAATCTCTAACCTCAACATCGTGCGCGCCATCCGCGACACACCGGACCCACCGGGCAAGCGCATGGGCTGGCGCGGGCTCACGTTCTGGATCCTGGCGCTGCTGTTCGGGGCGCTGAATTTCTGGCTCGGGCTGAGCTCGGGGCTGGCGTTTCCGTTCGCCTTTGGATTCTCGCTCTGCGGCATGGCGATCGTCGTGCTCGCCACGCACTTCGGCGCGCCTCCGCGCCCCGCCTTCACTACGATGAGCATCTTTCTACTGGTGTTCTGGGGGTTGGCGGCGGGCGATCGTTTGAACAGCATCTTCGGCCACCTGGACGGTGGCCCCGAGATGTTCTTCCTCAGCGGCGTCGCCATGGTCACCGCTTGCACCTTCGCGATTATCTACAACAGCGATATCTTTCTCGGCATCGTGGAGCGGGTCGGCGGCCTCTTCAGCTCGCTCCTGCCAGCTTTGCGAACTGCCATCGCTTACCCGATGGCGAACCGCTTCCGCACCGGCATGACGCTGGCGATGATCTCGCTCGTCGTCTTCGCCCTGACGATGATGTCCGCGATGAACCTGAACTATGACAAGCTCTTCGCCGCGGACGAGTCACGCGGCGGCTGGGACGTGCAGGTCGTCGAGAACCCGAACAACCCGATCCCCGCGATCCAGCAGGCGCTGCAGGAGAAGAATTCGCCAGTTGCCGGTAACATCGCGCGAGAGGGCACGATCGAGCTCGCCGGTCTGGACGTAAGCGCGAGTGAGGTGAGCCAGGACGGCGTCGATTGGAGCGATTATCCGGTACACGGGCTCTCGGATGGTTTCCTCGAGGCAGGTACGGTGCCGCTGGACAAGATCGCGAACGGCTACAACACGCAGCAGGATGTCTGGCTGGCGCTGAAGAACGAGCCGGACACAGCTGTGACTGACGGCTTCACAATCCAAAGCGGCGGCTTCGGTGGCGATCAGATCACAATCGAGGGCATTCCTTCGGACATTTCCGAGAAGAAGTACGACGCCCCGAAGGTGACGGTGCGCGACGCCGTTTCCGGCAAGACGCGCGAGGTGCGGATCATCGGCGTCATCGCTTTCGGCGCGAGCAACAACTTCCAGGGCATCGGCATGGGCGCCCGCTCGTTCGAGGAGACGTTCGGCCCGCCCGTCGCCTCGATTCACTTCCTCACGCTAAATGACCCCAGCCACTCCCAGGACGTCGCCAAGGAGATCGAGTCCACCCTCGTCGTGACCGGCGTGCAGGCGGACTCCCTGGAGCAGATCGCGGAGGAGAACAATGCCCTCTCCCGCAACTTCCTCTACCTGATGCAGGCGTTCATGGGTCTCGGCCTTGTCGTTGGCATCGCGGCCATCGGCGTGATCTCCTTCCGCACCGTCGTGGAGCGCAGGCAGCAGATCGGCATGCTTCGCGCCATCGGTTACAAGCGTAGCACCGTCGCGCTGAGCTTCTTGATGGAATCGTCGTTCGTCACCGTGCTCGGCGTCTTGTCCGGAATGGGTCTCGGCTTATGGCTGGCGTACTTCCTCGTCACCAGTTCAGACTTCCCTGCCCAGAACGCGACGTTCCACGTTCCCTGGCTGCAGCTCGCCTTCTTCGCCGTGCTCACAATCGTCGCCTCGCTCGCGATGACCTGGATCCCGGCGAGACAAGCCGCGAGCGTCCCCACCGCCGAAGCGCTGCGTTACGAATAGCCCGCGAAATATTCCGCGCTAATCCGCGGCCAAACAATCTGCGTCAAATCTGCGGCTATCCGCGTGATCTGCGGTAAGGGGACGTCCAGCTACGGAATAACCCCTCGCTCTTTGAGCGGGATGATCTGGTCCCAGTCGTAGCCCAGCTCCAGCAGCACCTCTTCCGTGTGCTGGCCCAGCTCCGGCTGGATGCCGCGCGGCGCCCACACCGTCTCCGAGAAGTCCGCCGGCGTGGCCACCATCTTCACCGGGCCGTCCGGCCCCGGCACGTCAACGAACGCGCCCGCCTCTTGCACAACGGGATCGTTCGGCACCTCGTGCACCATGTTCACCGGCGCGTACCAGACGTTGTTCGCCCGGAAAATCTTCACCCATTCCTCGAACGGCTTCTCCGCGAACACCGCATCCAGCGCCTCGACGAGAGCCGTGCCGTTCACGCGCCGAATATTGATGTCGCCGAAGCGCGGGTCGTCTCGAATTTCGTCGTGCTGAATCGCGCGGCAGAGGTCGGGCCAGTGGCGATCGGACTGGAGGAGCAACAGCCAGAACCACTTGTCATCGCCTGCCTTGAACGAGTTGATGATCGGATTGATCGCGTGCTCGCGGTCGTACGTCAGGATCGGTATCCCGATCCGCATCGAAAGCATCACGTCCCAGCCGATCATGTATACGCCCACCCGCACCAATGGCACCGAGACTCGCTGTCCCTCACCTGTCCGCTCCCGGTGATAGAGCGCGGCGCACACGGCCCCCGCGAGCCCCTGTCCCGTCATGTGGTCGCCCATGCCGCCGCGTTGCTGCGGGATCGCCCCGCCCGGCGCCGTCAGCGACATTGCGACGCCCGCCTGTGACCAGAAGGCGCCGATGTCGTAGGCCGCCGTGTCACGCGATTCCGTGTCCGGGCCGTAACCAGTCACCTGCCCGTAGATCAGGCGCGGGAACTTCTTGTGCAGCGTCTCGTAGTCCAGCCCGTACTGCTCCAGCACGCGCGGACGGTTGTTGGTGATGAACACATCCGCCTGCTCGATGAGCTGGAGGGCGATCTTGCGCGCCTCCTCTTTCTCCAGGTCGAGGACGATGCCGCGCTTGCCACGGTTGTCCAGCTCGAAAGGCGGGTTCAGTGCAGCCTGCGTTCCGAGGGCGGACGCGAACAGGCCGCGGAACGGATCTCCGGACGGCGGCTCGATCTTGATCACTTCGGCCCCCCAGTCGCACAGCATCGCCGCGCACGAGGGTGCCGCCACCCAGAGCCCCATCTCGACGACCTTGATGCCAGTAAGCGGACCCGCCATGACCCCTCCTTCGGAACGTTACCGCAGAACGCGCCGATTGTAGGCACACGCGGCGCGGCGCGGCAAGACAAACCTTTCCGGCTGGTTGCATTGCCGCCCGTTTCGGCGCAAGATTCGCCTGAGCCAGCACGCCCAAAGACGGAGGGGTCACATGGACGAGCAAGGTTACTGGACAAAGTGGAGCAAGCGTCGGATCGGACGGCGCCGTTTCCTCGCCGGAGCCGCTGTTGGCGCCGCCGGCCTAGCCAGCGCGACGCTGGTCGGTTGCGGCAGCGACGAGAACAAGAGCGGCACGCTGTCTGGAAGCAGTTCCCCGACGGGCGACGAGCTGTTCCCAGGGCATCCGCCGACAGAGCCCTACGACGCGCGACAGACATACATCCCTGCGCCGGCTGACTCCCGCGGCGGCACTTTCACATACATCGGCTTCGACCCGGTCGTCCTCGACCGTTATGACCCACACCAGACGCAGTTTGGGCCGATGTACTCCAACCAGTCGGCCGTCTTCAGCAAGCTCTACATGTACGCCAGCCACGAAGATCCGACCTGGGAGAACATCCTGCCTGATTTGGCGACCGCCGCTCCCGAGATGGTTGAAGATCCGCCCCTCACCTACATCGTCAAGCTTCGCCAGGGCGTGAAGTTCCACGACACCGATCAGATCCGCAGTAACTTCCCCAATCTCGCCGGCCGGGAACTGACCGCTGACGACGTGATCTACAGCTACGAGCGTCAGCGCAACCATGACAGCTACCAGCGCACGTACTATTACCGCAGCAGCCAGTACGAGACGATCGATACGATCAAGAAGGTGGACGACTACACCATCAAAATCACCACCAAGGAACCGACGGCCCCCTTCTACCACTTCATGGCCGATACCAACGCCATGATCATCCC
>JBGPBZ010000112.1:0-7440 GCA_041481535.1 Dehalococcoidia bacterium
CAGCGTATCGTCCTCTCATTGATCATGCTGGTGTCCGATATCTATCTGACCCCAATCACGAAGACCCTACAATAGGTATGACCAATCATGCCCGACACTCTTATCGATAAACTGCAGGCTCAACTCACACCTGAAGCCCGCGTCCTCCTCGACGCTGTCATCGAACAAGCCGCCCGCCAGGACCTCCGCGCCTTCCTCGTCGGCGGCACCGTCCGCGACCTCCTCCTCAACCGCGAAGCCCTCGACGTCGACATTTCGATCGAAGGCGATGCCATCGCCCTCGCTCAAGCTGTCGCCGCGTCCACCGGCGCCAAACTCGCCAAGACCACGGTATTCGGCACCGCCACGCTGACAACCAGCGGCTTCCGCCTCGATCTCGCTACCGCCCGCGCGGAAACGTACGCTCGCCCCGGCGCCCTGCCGAAAGTACGCCCCTCCACAATCGACGACGACCTCCTGCGCCGCGACTTCACGATCAACGCCATCGCCGTCGAGCTCACCGGCCCCGCGCCTGGCAAGACCCTCGACCCCACTGGCGGCGTCCGCGACCTCCACACGGGCCTCGTCCACGTCCTCCACGAACGCTCTTTCCAGGACGACGCCACACGCATCGTCCGCGCCGTCCGCTACGCCGCCCGCTTCGGCTTCCGCATTGAAGAATCCACCCTCGACCTCATCGCCCGCGACCTCTCGTTCCTCGAAAAGATTAGCGGCACGCGCCTACGCCAGGAGATGGCCCGCGTCTTCGCCGAAGAACATCCCGCGCGCGCCGTCGCCCAGCTCCGCGACCTCGGCGTCCTCCGCGCCATCCATCCCGCGCTCGATCCCAACGACAAACAAATCGCTGCCTTCCAATCAATCCGCGGCACCGACCCCGCCACCGCCTGGGCGCTCCTCGCCTCCAACACCAGCGAGTCCGATGCCTCCGCCCTCATCCGCCGCCTCGCCCTTACCCGCAAACAGTCCGAAGCCGTTCGCGCGATGCCGGCGCTCCGCGCGCTCGCCCCGCAACTAACGCCAGACCTCCGGCCCAGCGAGCTCGCCAAACTCCTGTCGCCGTTCCCTGAGCCAGCCCTGATCGCCTGCTCCCTCGCCGGCGATCCCGCAGCCGCCCAACGCATCCGCGACTACCTCGATCGCAATCGCACCGTCCGTCCCATCCTCCGCGGCGACGACATCGTCGAGCTCGGCGTCCCCCGCGGTCCCGAAGTCGCGAACGTTCTCGCTGACCTGCGCGCCGCCCGCCTCGACGGCGAAGTCACCACCCGCGAAGACGAAGTCAGCTTCGTCGATGCCTATCTCGCGCGAGAGCTCGTCGGCCTTGACTAACGCTCCCGCTCATCCTGAGCCTGTCGAAGGACCGTCGACGCAGTCGACTCGTAGGACTGAGCCCGCCGAAGCCGCCTCGGCAACCTGCCACGTCTGCGGCGAGCTTCTGATCGTCGAGATCGAGACCTGCAACAACTGCGAACGCCCCTTTCACCTCCGCAAGCGAGAAGACAGCACCTCCCCTGACTGCGGCGAAGTCTGGATTAACGAACAATACCTCGCCCTCGAATTCGCCTGCGACATCTGCCTCGGCAAAGTCCCCGATCCCGGCAAGAGATCGGAGCCCCCGATTCACCGCCAGCACTAACACCACGCAAGACGCGAGATGCAAATGGTAGGGGCGCAGCATCCGCGCAGCCGGAGCCACAGACAGCCATCGCACGCATCCGCAGGCCGTACACTCTCGCTCAACCAAATGCTGCGCCCAAACGCCACGCCCAGGGGCGACGCGCTCTTCTGCATCCACGCATTCGTCAATTCGCTCCGCCGAAGGCCATTCGTTGACAGCCGCACAAAGTTCGCCCCTCTCCCGCCGCAGCGGAGAGGGGCAGGGGGATGAGGGCTCCCTCGGCCGTTCGAGCTGCGGCCGAAGGACGTTATTGAAAAACAAAAGCTTCTCGGCCGGCCTACCTTGCGTCCTGGGTTCTGGGTCTGCGCCGGAACGGCTGGTTGCCCAGCGGCTCGGCGAGTCCCTTCGCCCTGGTCGCGCGCTCCGGGTGGCGCTCGTCCGGGTTGCCTTCGGTCGCCCGTTGGTCCCTGTCGAGTCCGGTCCCTGAACAGTTCGACTCAGTTCGAGAAGCTGCCGGGAGTATCACCCACCCCCGAAACCCTGCCAACCCCTTTCTCCACACCCTCCACAAACGAACACTCACGTCATCCTGAGCGCCGAAACATCCGCTCGCAGCCCGACTCATCTTCGCGAAGGGACCTGTCGCTGCGACCTCATCTCCCGACCACCAACGCTCGCGACTCGACCGCGACCACGCCCTGCGCGAACTGCCCAACGCCGCCCCGATCAGCGCATCACGCGCGCCACGCCACCCGCCGCCTCCACTCGTCTCGTCGCAGAGGAAAGTCACTCCGGAAGTGCGCCCCGCGAGACTCCTCCCGCATCAACGCCGCCTCCGTCACCAGCCGCGCGCACACCAGCATGTCAGCGAGTTCCAGCGACTCCCGATCTTGCGACAACGCGCCCCCCTCGCCCGCCGCAGCGCCTGTCCGCCGCGGAGGAGGAGAGGGGCTGGGGGTGAGGGCTCGCGACGCCCAGGCTGACAGAATCGCCTTCGCCCTGCGCAACCCATCAGCGTCCCGTACAATCCCAACGTCCCGCCACATCAACTCCTGCAGCGCCGTCTTCGTCAGCAGTGGCGCCTCACCTGCTTCCGCCTCACTCAGCTCACACACCGATCGCGACACCTCCGCACTCGTCCCCGGCGACGACACCGTCCGCTCCACCACCCTCTTCGCAAAGACCACCGTCTCCAGCAGCGAGTTCGAGGCCAGCCGGTTCGCCCCATGCACGCCCGTGCACGCGCACTCTCCGCAGGCGTAAAGACCGGGCACAGTCGTCTCGCCCCACACGTTCGTCCTTATCCCACCCATCGTGTAGTGCGCCGCCGGTGACACCGGTATCGGCTCCTTCGTTATGTCGAGGCCCGCGTCCAGGCAGAACCGGTAGATCTGCGGAAAGCGCGCCGCCACGTGACCCGCCTCGAGATGCGTAAGGTCGAGCAGAACGTGATCCGATCCGGTCGCCTGCATCCGCTCCAGGATCGCCCGCGCCACGATGTCCCGCGGCGCCAGCTCCGCCCGCGAGTCGTACTCCGTCATGAACCGCCGCCCGCTCGTGTCGATCAGTAGTCCACCCTCGCCGCGCGCCGCCTCACTTATAAGGAAAGGCTGCACGCCCGGCAAGCGCAGCGCCGTCGGGTGGAACTGGATGAACTCCATGTCCGTGATCTCCGCCCCCGCCCGGTAGGCGATCGCGATCCCGTCGCCCGTCGCCACCTCCGGGTTCGTCGACACCGAGTACAACCGACCCGCGCCGCCCGTCGCCAGCACCACAAACCGCGCCGAGTAATCCGTCGTCTCCCTCGTCCGCACGTCCATCGCCCTGACACCAGAGATCCGATTTCCCATTTCCCATTTCCCATTTCCCTCGACCCGCAGGTCGACCGCCTGCGTCCACTCCAGCACCGTAATCCCCTCCAACCGAGCCACCGATGACAGCGTCAGCTCGATCTGCGCTCCCGTCGAGTCCCCGCCCGCGTGCACGATTCTCGGCACCGAGTGCGCGCCCTCCATCCCAAGCGAGATCTGCCCCTCGTGCGTATCAAACTTCACACCCAGCGCCACCAGGTCGCGAATGCGGTCCGCCGCCTCCGACGTCAGCACCCGCGCCGCGTCCTGATCCACAATCCCCGCGCCCGCTGCAATCGTGTCGCGCAAGTGCTGCTCCGCCGAATCGCCCGGTCCAATCGGCGCCGCTATCCCCCCCTGCGCCCACCGCGTATTGCAATCGTCGATGCTCCCCTTGGTCAGCACGAGCACGCCCCCGTGCTCCCGCGCGAGTATCGCCGCGTAGAGCCCGGCGATGCCCGAGCCGACGATGATGTAGTCATAGGAGGTTGTGGTCACGTCAGGCCTTCTCGGCGTGGATGGCGACGGTCAGCGGAAAGCGCGGATCATCTGTCTCGAAAACGTCCTTCGGTGTCTCCTCAACGGTCCGCGCCAGTAGAAACCCAACGCACGTCCGCAAGTTGCCGAACGAGGAGATGCTGAACCGGCCGGTCCAGTGCGTCTCGAACAGCCGGCGCATGCCCGCCGGCGCAAACCGCCAGTAGTCCGAATCGGGATACGTAGGGCTGACCCGGCTCAGCACGGGGGCAGTCGCCAGCAGCGCACCTTTTGGCCGCAGCGTGCTCCAACAATTCTCAACGCAAGCGTTGGGGTCGGCGAGCAGATGCAAAGTCTGAGTCAGAATGATGCAATCGTAAGCGGCGTCCGAGAGCGATCCGCGAGACGCAAGATCCGCGATCACCGTCGCCCTTTCGTTGGAGGGATCAACATCGACTATCGCGCTTGCCAATACTCTATCGCCGCCAAATCGCGTCGTGTACTGAGAGTCCTGCACTTCCAGAACCGATCCAGCAATCGCATCACTGTGTGCCGCCAGGAACCGTTCGATATACCATCGATCAAGCGGGGTCCCTCGCGAGAAGCCGTGGTCGTCGCTTGCAGGATCAGGCGGTATTACGTCGTCCCAGGACACGGCGATCCTACAGCCCGGCGATCCCGGAGCCAACGATGACGTAGTCGTAGCGATCACTCATCGGCGAACATCCCCAGCTCGCGACCGAGGTATGCCCGCGTCTCTAGCTCAGCCGCTTCCATGTATTCGATCCCGTACTTCTCACAGGCCGCGCGGAACTCCGTCCACACGGTCTCAAGCAGCCGCTCGTACACGGCTACGATCGGTGCCACCGCGGGGTCACCCTTATCGATATCAATGAAAGAACGAGCCACCTCCGCGACAAGGCTGTTTATTGTTACGCGCCGCGGTTTACTCAAAAAGCGTTCGTTGTGAAACGGGGGCCGATAGAAGTGTTGAGGCGAGTCCTGGATCAACATCGCCGGCACCATGAACTGGAAGATCACCGTGCCGGCGTTCGTGAACAGCGTTCCCCACTCGCGTCGCCCCAGCAGCCGCCCGGGCCACATCGCTCCGAAGAAAAACGTCCGCATCAAATCCGCCAAGCGCTTGCGCACCAGCGGCTCGATGTCCTCCGTCAACTTGAGAGTGCTGGTTACTCCGTTGCGATCGAATAACACGCGCGGCGTCTCGAACCGGAGCGCATCGTTCAACCTGCTCTCCCGCTCGATGTACAGGTCGAGCCGAGCTGGTCCCTTGAGCGCCACAACGAGCAGATGCGCCCCCCAGGGCAGAGGTGCATCATCCAGCGCCAGAATCGGCGCAATCCGTCCAACGACTTCCTTGCGCTCAGCTCGCAACGCTGCCGCGTCCTCATCCGCCACCACGATATGCAAGTCGACATCCGACCACGCATCCGCATTTCCACGCGCAAACGACCCTTCAAGCCAGCACGCGATCACCCGCTCATCCGCTTGGAGGATTTCCCGAGCCCGTTCGATGAGGGCTGCCTGTGCGGAGGCGGAGTCCCGGAGATCGGTCATCGAAGAGCCCAGTCGTCGGTGCTCCGCTTCGTCAGCACCAATGCCGATCCATGCTCACGAGCAAGGATGGCAGCGTAAAGGCCGGCGATTCCGGAACCAACGATGATGTAGTCGTAGGAAGTGGTCATGGTAGTTCGATGTTCTGAAGCTGAACAACTCTTTGCGTCTTGTCTTTCACACGGTTGTAGAACTTGTCGTCAGCGACAACAACCTGCGTGTCCAAACGTTCAGCAAGGGCCAAAAACGTCCCGTCGTAAACGCTACATCCAACGCGATGTGCAACGAGAATCGCATCCCGATTTAGACTCGCTAGCGTCGCGCGATCAAACCCAATGATCGGGAACGACATGCGGTGAAAGACATCAACCGAGCGTTCCGCTCCCTCAATCGTCAGGCGGCCAGTCCGAACCGCGCCCAACAACGTACTCGGAATCTCATAGTAAATCGTGAACGGAGCGATGAGGCGGATCTGGCCTAGCCCATGGGCGGCGAACAGAGCACGCGCCTCAATTACATAGGATTCGTCGTCGAGCAAAAGCTTCGCGACGACGGACGTGTCAACTACGAGCTCTGGTATTCCTCGCCGGCGCGTTCGCGGATCGATCGTACGAGCTCCCCCGTGGTAAGCGGTGCTATGTTCTGCCTCTTCCGCAGCTCATCTGCCTCTTCGAGTACTTCTCGAAAGCGCTTCAATTCTTCTTCCGTCGGCTCCTGGAAGTTCTTCCGAAACTCTTCAACCCAATCGCTCTTTCGCTTCTCTGCTCGCGCCATGCTTACAATCCTACTCCCTACCGCACGCTAAGCATGCGCTCCAGCGCCACCTTCGCGTCCCGCGCCGTCTCCACGTCCACCACCACCTGGTTCACCACGCGGCCCTCCGCCAGCTCATCGAGTGTCCACGCCAGGTACGCCGGGTGGATGCGGAACATCGTCGCGCAGGGGCACACCACCGGGTCCAGGCAGAACACCGTCTTGTCCGGGTTCTCCCGCGCCAGCCGCGACACCAGGTTGATCTCCGTCCCCACCGCCCACGTCGAACCCGCCGGCGCCTCCGTGATCGTGCGCGTGATGAACTCCGTCGAGCCGTCCATGTCCGCCGCCTGCACCACTTCCATCGTGCACTCCGGGTGGACGATCACCTGCACGTCGGGGTGTTCCGCGCGCGCCTTCTCGATCTGCTTCACCGAGAACCGCCGGTGCACCGAGCACCATCCTCGCCACAAAATCACCTTCGCGTTTTCGATCGCCTCGCGCGTGTTCCCGCCGAGCGATCCGTACTGCTTCGTGTAGTCCCACACAACCATCTCGTCCAGCGAGATGCCCTTCTTCAGTCCAGTGTTCCGCCCCAGGTGCTGGTCGGGGAAGAACAGCACCTTCGGGGAGGGGGGAGCCTGTTCTGAGCCCGGCGATAGCCGGAGTCGAAGGGCCCAGTCGTACACCTTCGGCGCGTTCGATGAAGTGCAGACGATGCCGCCGTTCGTGCCGCAAAACGCCTTCAACGCCGCCGCCGAGTTCATGTACGTCACCGGCACGATTCCCTCAATGCCGGCTTCTCGCAGCTCGTCCCAACAGGCGTAAACGTCTTCGGGATCGGCCATGTCCGCCATCGAGCAGCCCGCCGACATGTTCGGCAGGACCACCTTCTGATGCGCCGCCGATAGGATGTCCGCCGACTCCGCCATGAAGTGCACCCCGCAGAACACGATGTACTCCGCCTCCGCCTTCTCCGCCGCCCAGCGTGACAGGTTGAACGAGTCCCCGCGGTAGTCCGTGAACTGGATGATGTCCTCGCGCTGGTAGTGGTGGCCGAGCACGACGCACCGCGTCCCCAGCCTCTCGCGCGCGATCCGGATGCGCTCCGTCAGCGCCGCGCCATCAAGCGACCAGTAAGCTTCCGGGATGTCCTTCTGCCAGAAC
>JBGPBZ010000113.1:0-7415 GCA_041481535.1 Dehalococcoidia bacterium
AACCTCCAACCACAGGTCCGCTGGCGTTAGTTCGTCCAGAGCCTTTACGCTCTGCATCGGGCGTTCTCCTTTCTCAGCTTGTTCGTTGCTTGCTGGAAAGGGTACGCCCCCTCGCTTTTACACAGAGCCCGTTACGCTACCACGGTTTGGCTGCGGCTTGCCATTACGGGCGAACGTCCGGCTATTATAGAGGCCCACCGGACACCCCGGTTAGCAGGTCATCACTATGGGAAACTGCATCGCGTGCTCACACGAACTGGAACGCCACCTGTTTGGCGGGATGTGTTTCTATTGCGATTGCAAGCGGGCGGTGATCGACACGAGCGAGCTGGTGTTTCTGCGCCCGCACGACCCGAAGCGGAAGCCGTCGGCGAACGGGACGGGGAAGCGTAAGAAGAAGTCCGAGACGCCGCGCCTGGGCAATACCTAAGCATTCGCGGGCTGGGCGAGAGCTGGGACTGGCGTACGGGGCTTAGTTTCAGGTACGTTTACACACTGTCGGCTGCGTGGTGCACGCGGTTGCCGGGCGAGCGGGGGGAATCCGCCGGGATTGGCGTCTCGCCCGGATCGAGAGATAACTGCCCCGAGGGAGGCCCATATGAATACCGCCGAATTCTTGATGATTGCCTCGTCCGTTGTGCCGGACCGTACGGCGATGGCGAGCGATGCGAAGACCCGGACGTTTGGTCAGATGCAGGAACGCGTGAACCGCCTGGCGAATGCAATGCAGGCGATGGGCGTGCAGCAGGGCGACAAGATCGCGGTGATGGCGCTGAACTCGATGGAGTACGTCGAGATCTACTACGCGACGGCGAAGCTGGGCGGCGTCTTCGTGCCGCTGAACTACCGGGCGAAGCGCGAAGAGCTGACGTACATGTGCAATAACTCGTCGGCGAGCATCCTGTTTGTAAGTGAGCGGTACTTCGAGCTGGCGGCGGGGATCCGGGACGATCTCGAGACGGTGAAGCACCTCGTGGGAGTGGATGCGGCGGGGGACGGCAAGGCGTTCTACGACGACCTGATGCGGGAGTACGATCCGGAGGAGATCTTCACGGACGTGCAGGACACCGATCCGACGATCGTGATCTACACGAGCGGGACGACGGCTCTGCCGAAGGGCGTGATGCTGACGAACCTGGGGATGTCGGTGTACGTGACGAACACGGTGGAGCCGGCGGACCCGGGGGCGGAGAACGTCGACGTTTTGCTGGTGAGCGTGCCGTTCTACCACGTGGCGGGCGCGACGACGATGCTTTCGGCGGTGTGGGCGGGGCGCAAGATGGTGATCCTGCCGCAGTTCGAGCCGGGGGCGTGGCTGAAGGCTGTGCAGGAGCACAAGGTGACGCACAGCTTCGTGGTGCCGACGATGCTGAAGCGGATCATGGAGCACGCCGACTTCGACAAGACGGACCTGAGCTCGCTGAAGCTGGTGGCGTACGGGGCGGCGCCGATGCCGTTCGAGGTGGTGACGAAGGCGGTCGCTAAGTTCAAGTGCGGGCTGATGAACGCGTACGGGCAGACAGAGAGCACGTCTTCGCTGACGTTCCTGGGGCCGGAAGACCATCGCATCCCTGACTCCGGGCCGGAGCGTGAACGGAAGCTGGCTCGATTGCGATCAGTGGGGAAGACGATGGACGACATCGCGGTTGGGATCATGGACCCGCAGGGCGAGCTGTTGCCGGCGGGCCAGGAAGGCGAGATCGTGGCGCAAGGGGCGCGCGTGATGGCGGGATACCTGAACCGCGAGGAGGAGACGACGGCCGCGATACATGACGGGTGGCTGCACACGGGCGACGTGGGCTGGATTGACGACGACGGGTACCTGTACATAACGGGGCGAACGAAAGACTTGATCATTCGCGGCGGCGAGAACATTGCTCCGGGAGAGATCGAGGCGGTGTTGCAGCAGCACCCAGCAGTCGAGGACGCGGCGGTCATTGGCGTACCGGACGTGGAGTGGGGCGAAGAGGTGAAGGCGATCGTGGTCAAGAAGGCGAGGGCGAAGGTGAGCGAGGAGGAGCTGACGGCGTTTGTGAAGGAGCACCTGGCGAGCTTCAAGGCGCCGAAGTACTACACGTTCGTGGACGAACTGCCGCGCAACTACCTGGGCAAGGTGCTGAAGACAGACCTGCGCAAGTCACACGGGGAGGCCAGGAGCGGCGCCTAAACGACGCACCCGCGTTCCGCGCGCCGCCCGGCGAGAGGCCCGGGAGGAGCGACTTGCGGCGGGAATACCGGAAACGCCGGCCGAGGCGCAGCGCCAGCCGGAAGCCAGCGCCCGCAGCCGGATGTCGTACACGGGGCTTGCGGGGGGGCTGTGGGCGATGATTGCTCTTGGTCTGACGGCGGTGCTGACGGCGGTTAGCGACCACGAGCACCGGTCGATCCTGGCGGTGCTGTACGGGGTGGTGGCGCTGGCGTTTGTGCCGGCGATCGTGTTTTCGATGGTCGAGTCGCGGCGGCGGGAGGCAGTGCTCAGGGCGGAGACGGGGCTATGCCTGGTGCTGGCGCTGGCGACGTTCATCCCGCCGCTGGACACGGGGATCTCGCTGCTGTTGACGCCGGCGACGGTGCTGCTGGCGACGGGCGCCGGGATTGTGTTTGGGAGGAAGGGGAAGACGGAGAAGTAGGTTAGCGGGCACCTTTGGGGTTTGGTGATATGAGTGAGGTTGGTCGTTGGGCGCGGCGTGGGAGGCAGGTCTGAAGACGCTGCAGCTACGATCAGTCTTCGCCAGGCTATAGATGGGTGGAGGGCTGAAGGCGCTCCGCTACGGGCGCGGTGTTGGGCTGAGGGTGGCGTTGGGGCCGAGGCTGGAAAGACTCGGGTACGCGAACGTTAGGCGGAGGCCGGTGCGGGGTCGCCGTTGGCGAAGTAGGGGGTGCCGCAGTAACGGCAGAAGCGGGCTTCGAGCAGTTCGCTGGAGTCGTCAGGGAGCGGGGCCTGGCAGTTGGGGCAGGTCCAGACCATGGCGCGGCCGCACTTGTGGCAGAAGGGGTACGGCTCGGGCGGGCGCGTCGGGTAGCCGAACGAGCCGGTGTGGTTGTTCTCGCACTTTCCGACGCCACGCTCAGAGGGCATTCGTCTCCTTTTCGCTAGTCCTGTGTGTCCGGTGCGGCGATTTCGTCAGTCAGCGAGCCCGGCGTCGCGAAGCTCATGCTGCGGCGCTGCTCGAGGTAGTAGTCCAGCACCACTCTCGCTACGGCGGCCGCGGGAAGCGCGAGCAGCACGCCTGGTATGCCGAAGAGCTGTCCGCCGGTGAGCACAGCCACGAGCACGATGACCGGCGGCAGGTTCAGGGTCTGTCCGTAGACGCGCGGCGTGAGGAAGCGGTCTTCGAACTGCTGGTAGGCGAGCAGCGCTACGACAACGATTATCGCCTGCGCGGTCGATTGCTGGAAGGCGGCGAGCGTGGGCATGAAGACGGCGATGACGGCGCCGACGATGGGGATGATGTCAACGAAGCCGGCGAGCACGGCGAAGGCGACGGCGTTGGGCACACCGACGGCTAGGAGAACGACAAAAGTGAACGCAGAGATACATAACGAAGTGATGACCTGCCCGCGGATATAGCCTCCGACGACGGTGCGGAGCGCCTGCATCCAGTGCTCGACTTGCGGTTCGCGGCCGGGGGGGACGAACTGGTACATGAAGCGGCTCATGCGGGGAGTGTCGGCTAGGAGGTAGGCGGTGAGGACGAAGATTGTGACGACACCGAGGACGATCGTCAGGGCCTTCTGGCCGTAGTTGATGGCGGCTTCGCCGGAGATGATGCGGCTCCAATCGACGTTGCGGGCGCGTTCCTGGAGCTCGACCTTGATGCCGAAGTTGTCGAGGAAGTCCTCGGCGTCTCTGGCGTCTTCGGGCAGGTTGTCCCTTACGTTCTGGAACTCGTCAACGGTTGCGGCACCGACGAGCGCGACGAGGCCGGCGAGGACGGCGACGATCGCGAGCATGATCATCAGCACTGCGGCGATGCGCGGGACTTTGTGGTCGACGAGCCACTCCACGTAGGGCAGGAGCGCGGCCATGAAGATGAAGGATGTGACGACGATGACGATGACGGGCCAGACGTTGATGAGCGCCCAGATGCCGAGGACCAGAAGCGCAACGACGATGATGACGCGGTAGGACAGCTCAAGGCGCAGCATCGGCTACGGGACCCTCGAGGCTGCCGGACGGCGGCTCGTGGGGAGGCGATGGGTCACTGGGACGATTATTTCGCATCGCGGGGACGGGCGCGGGTTTACACGGCGGATATCAACAAATAGACTTCGGGGCGCACGCTTGTACGCCTCGAAAGGAACGCTTGATGCAAGTTGAGACCACGATCATCGCCCAGAACCTCGCGGCGTACGCTGAACAGGCGAAGCGCCTGGAAGAGATCGGCTACGACTGCGTGGTGACGCCGGAGGCCGGGCACGACCCGTTCCTGCCGCTGACGGTCATCGCGGAGCACACGCAGCACATAAAGCTCGGGACGGCGGTGGCGATCGCCTTTCCGCGCAGCCCGATGGTGACGGCGCAGATCGCGTGGGACCTGCAGCGGTTTTCGAACGGGCGGTTCATGCTGGGGCTGGGGACGCAGGTGAAGGGGCACAACGAGCGGCGCTACTCGACGGCGTGGCCTTCGCCGCCGGGACCGCGGTTGAAGGACTACATCCTGACGATGAAGGCGATCTTCAAGACGTTTCAGGAGGCGGGATCGAAGCCGACGTTTTACACGGGGCCGCATTATCAGTTCTCGCTGATTACGCCGTTCTTTTCGCCCGGGCCGAACCCGGACGGACACGTGCCTATCTATATCTCGGCGGTCAACCGGTACAACTGCCGGCTGGTGGGCGAGGTGTGCGACGGGATCCGGATGCACGGGTTCAACACGGAGAAGTACACGAATGAAGTGATCATCCCGGAGATCGAGAAGGGATGCGCGAAGGCGGGGCGGAAGCTCTCCGACATCGACATTGTCGGCGGGGCGTTTGTGATCACGGGGAAGAACGAGGAGGAGGTGGAGCGCGCGAAGGGGCCGGTGCGGCAGCAGCTTTCGTTCTACGCCTCGACGCGGGCGTACCACCCGGTGCTGGAGGTGATGGGTTGGGACGTTGGGGACCAGCTGTTTCGCCTGTCGATGGAAGGGAAGTGGCAGGACATGGCGAAGGCGATCACGGACGACATGCTGCAGGAGTTTGCGATCATCGGGACGTACGACGAGCTAGTGCCGAAGCTTAAGGCGCGCTACGACGGCGTTGTGAACACGCTCGACTTTGGGTTCGGGATCCGGACGCCGGAGGACCACGAGCGGCTGGCGTTCATCGTGCAGGAGCTGAAGAAGGGCTGATGCCCGAACCGCGAGACGCTTACGTCTCCCTGCCGGAGCGGGAGGGACTGCGGCTGCACTACATTGAGTGGGGCCCTTCGACTCCGGCTGGCGCCGGCCTCAGGATGAGCGGAATATCTATATTGCTCTTGCACGGCCTCAGCTCGTCTGCGCGCATCTGGGACTTGATGGCGCCGCTGCTGACGGACAAGTACCACGTGATCGCCGTTGATCAGCGGTCGCACGGGCAGAGCGACCGCCCGGACGACGGGTACGACTTTCCGAGCACGACGGCGGACGTGGCGGCGCTGATCGGGAGCCTGGGACTGGAACGGCCGGTGGTCGTTGGGCACTCGTGGGGGGCGAACGTGGCTTTGCAGCTGGCGCACGACTACATGGGGCTGGTGCGTGGGGTGGTGTTAGTGGACGGGGGGTTCATCGAGCGGTCGAAGGACGTGACGTGGGAGCAGGCGGAGAAGGAGATGCGGCCGCCGGACATCGACGGGACGCCGGTGGAGCGGTTTGTTTCATACGTGCGGAACTTTCCGGCGGCGAAAGATATCGATCCGGCGAAGTTCGAGGAGATGATCCTTTCGAACTTCATCGTGCGAGACGGGAAGGTGTACCGCCCGCTGGCGATCCCGAACCACATGAAGATCGCGCGCGCCATCTTCGACCAGCGACCGAGCGAGCTGCTGCCCAATGTGAAGACGCCGGTGCTGATCGTGCCGGCGGTGCGCGAGGGGGAGAGCGAGCAAGAGAAGCGCTGGCAGGAGTACCGGGAACGAGGACTGTCGGCGATCCGCGAGGTGCGGCCGGACATCCGCGTGGTGCGGATGGAGGATACGGTCCATGACGTGCCGGTGCAGCGGCCGAAGGAGCTGGCGAAGGTGATCGCGGAGTTTGCGTCGGAATTGGCCGCGGATTAGCGCGGAACGCAGATCATCTAGCCGCGGATTAGCGCGGATTGGACGCGGATTAGCTTACGGATAGAGATGAGCACAGATGGGACACAGATGCGATCTGGTTGAGTTCGGGGTTCGGTTGAGCGCCTCTGTCTGTTCAGATTGATGGATGTTGTAACGGGGGCGTTTGGGTATATCGGGAGGTATATCGCGAAGCTGCTGGTGGAGGAGGGGCGGGAGGTGCGGACGATTACGACGCACCCCGACAAGCCGAACCCGTTTGGCTCGGCGGTGCAGGCGTTTTCTTACAGCTTCGATAGTCCGCAACGATTGACGGAGACGCTGGCGGGCGCGGAGACGCTGTTCAACACGTACTGGATCCGCTTCGAGCGGGACGGGCAGACGTTTGAGTCGGCGCTGCGGAACACGCGAACGCTGTTCGAGTGCGCGCGAGCGGCGGGAGTGAAGCGCATCGTGCACATCAGCGTGACGAATCCTTCGATGGAGTCGCGGCTGCCGTACTACCGGGGGAAGGCGACGCAGGAACGGATGCTGGCGGGGGTTGGGGTGCAACATTCGATCGTGCGACCGACGCTGGTGTTCGGGAAAGAGGACATCCTGGTCAACAACATGGCGTGGCTGATCAGGAAGTTCCCGGTCTTCCCGATCTTTGGCTCCGGGAAGTTCCGGGTGCAGCCGGTGTTCGTCGAAGACGTGGCACGGGTGGCGGTGGAGCAGGCGTCGGCGACGGGAGATGTGACTCTGGACGCGATCGGGCCGGAGACGGTGACGTTCGAGGAGGCGGTGCGGTTGATGGCGGAGAAGATGGGGAAGAAGACGCGGTTTGTGCATGTGCCGCCGTCGCTGGGGTTACTTGGCGGGAGGGTGATCGGGCTGGCGGTGCGGGATGAGGTGTTGACTCGGGATGAGCTGGCGGGGCTGATGCAGGAGCTGCTGGTGTCGCCGCAGGCGCCGAACTGTGGGACGCGGTTTTCGGATTGGCTGGAGGCGAACTCGGGGACGGTTGGGCAGAGGTATACGTCAGAGATGGGGCGGCACTTTCGGTGGAGGAGAGGGGACCGGGTTTAGGTTGGTTCGCCGCCCCCCCCCCCCCCCCCCCCACAAAAAATTAGAGAGGTTGCGGGGGCCCCCCCCCAACCCCCCCGAGACCACCCCAAGCGGGCAAAAGGGGCAC
>JBGPBZ010000114.1:0-7344 GCA_041481535.1 Dehalococcoidia bacterium
CGGGGTGGAAAGAGGTGGCCATGACGTTGCCCTGGCGGACGGCGACGGGCTTCGCGGGCTCGGAGTCGCTGCGACTACAGGTGGCGAGCACCTCGACGCCGTCGCCGACGCTCGCGACGACGGGCGCGCGGATGAAGATCGCGTGGAACGGCTCGGCGCCGATCGCGGGGACGTCGATGTCCGCCTCGAAACTGTCGACCTGGCGGCCGTAGGCGTTGCGGTCGACCTCGATGTCGAGCGCTTGCAGCGTTGGGAAGGGGAGGTCGCTGGCGTGGCGGGCGAGGACGATCATGCCGGCGCAGGTGCCCCAGGTGGGCGTGCCGGAGCGCACGAAGGCGGAGAGGGGCTCGAACAGGCGGAAGTCGTCCATCAGGCGGCCGAGCGTGGTCGATTCGCCGCCCGGGATGATCAGCCCGTCGAGGCCCTTGAGCTGCTCAGCCGTGCGCACTTCGCGGGGCTCGACGCCGAGTCGACTGAGCATGGCCGCGTGCTCGCTGAAATCGCCCTGAAGGGCGAGAACGCCGATGGTGGTCACGGTACCTATTATACGGCGTCACTCGCTGCGGCTCGGGACGCGGGAAATAGGAAATAGGAAATAGGAAGTGGGAGGGTGAGAGTGAGGGTTGAGGGACGTGGGTCGAGGGTCGAGGGTTGAGGGACGGGGCTCACAACGGATTGCCTCCTCCAGAGCCCTTCGACACGCCTCAGGATGAGCGGGGATTTGTCAGCCTGGAGCACCCGTGATATCCAGCCTGGCGAGCGGGCTGGTGCCGCCTTTGCGGCGGATCTGGATGGATTCGAGCTCGTGGAGGGTCTGGATTAGCAGGCGGTGGTAGTGGGTTTCGTAGCGCAGGATGAGGGCCATTTGGTCGGCTGGTGGGAAGGTGCGGACGAGCTGGACTCTAAGGACGTCATCCTCCGGAATATCTTCGTCCGAGGGGGGCCTGCCCCTGGCGGTCGTGGCCTGCAGCGACGACGCGATTGCACCTGCGCGCATCTGATCGCGACGAGAACAGGCACGGAGGCGGGCTCCCCCCACGGCGGGCGAGCCCTCCACGGGCGGGCAGGCCCTCCACGGCGGGCGGGCCCTCCACGGCGGGCAGGCCCTCCACGGCGGGCAAGCAGGGCAGAGAGGGTCGCTCTTTTATTGACAAATAGAACTAATGTTCTATGCTGTGACCTGCTCCTATGCTTATCGCCTCCGTACGCATCCCACGCTTCGCCGTCGAAGTTGAGCGGCAGCGCCGCCCGGATATCGCTGCGCGACTCATCTTGATCGGCGAGGCGACCGTGCTCGATTGCTCGCTGGGAGCTGAGCCGCTGGGCGTGGGGCGCGGGATGCGTATGTCTGAGGCGATCGCTCTTTGTCCGCGGGCAGTGGTGCTGGCGCCGGACGCGCCACACTACCAGCGCCTGTTCGACGAAGTGCTGGGATTGCTGGATGAACTGAGCCCCGAGGTTGAGCCAGCAGAGGCTGGCACGGCGTTCGTCTCGCTGGACGGACTTGATGTCGAACCGGAAGCGTTCGCAGACGGACTGATCGCCGCGCTGCACCGTCGGCTCGGGTTCATGGCCAGTGTCGGGATCGCTGGCGGCAAGTTCGCTGCACGAGTCGCGGCTACGACTGCTCGCCCCGGCACAGCGAAGACAGTGGACGGCGGCGGCGAGGCTGCGTTCCTAGCCCCGCTGCCGTGCGCTCACCTCCCCGTCAGCGAAGCGATGCTCTGGCAGCTGAAACTATTCGGCCTGGAGACGATCGGGGATGTGGCGCGGCTGCCGCTCGGAGCGTTCCAGCAACAGTTCGGGCCGGAGGGCAAGCATTGCTGGGATCTGGCGAACGGTATCGACAACGAGCCGTTAGTTCCGCGCGTGACGGAGAGTACGATCGTCCGCCGGATGCAATTACCAGCGCCAGCCGTTGTACTGGAGGCGATACTCGCCAATCTGGAGCGCCTGCTCTTCGCCGCCTACAACGACCGCGCGCGACAGGGCCACTGGGTCCGCAAGGTGGTGGTACGTGGACTACTCGATGGCGGCGGGTCGTGGGAGTTGCCTGTCTCTTTCCGCGAGGCGCTGGCCGATCCGAAGGCAGCCTGGTTTGCTGTTAACGCCGCCACCACACGGCACCCGCCGGAGCGTCCGGTCGAAGAGCTGGAGATCGAGCTGCTCGGGTTGAGCGGCGAGTTCGGCAAACAGACGCCGATGTTCGAGAGCAAAGGCAAGCTCTGGCAGCAAATAGAGGAGGCTGCGCGCCACCTGAACACGAACGGAAGGCCGTCTATAGGGAGAATCGTGGAGGTGGAACCGTGGTCGCGGATACCCGAGCGACGAGCGGCGCTGGAAGACTTCGCCAACTAAACCGGCCTCGGCCTGTCGTCGTCGAAGCGGATGCAAACGGCACGCCGTTATCCGTCGAACGCCGTGCCGTCGAAGCGGTCCTCGAAACATGGCGGATCGAAGAGGAGTGGTGGCGCACGCAGCCGGTGAGCCGGGCTTACTGGCGATTGCTATTGGAAGACGGACGCACCATCGATGTCTATTGCGATAGCGTGCGCGACCGCTGGTACAGGCAAGCGTACTCAGGATGAGCTACGTCGAGCTGCACTGCCACTCCAACTTCTCGTTCCTCGATGGCGCGTCGCACATCGAGGAGCTGGTGCTGCGCGCGGCGGAGCTCGGGCAGAAGACGCTGGCCCTGACCGACCACGACGGACTGCACGGCGCGATGGAGTTCGCGCAGTGCGCGCGGGCCTGGGGGGTGCGGCCGATCACCGGCGCAGAGGTCACGCTCGCAAGCGGCCATCACCTGACGCTCCTCTGCGAGACGCAGCGCGGCTACGCTAACCTCTGCCGCCTGCTCACGCACGCGCACCTGGACCACGAGCGAGGATCGCCACGCGTCGAGCCGCACGTCCTCACGCAGCATACGGAGGGGCTGATCGCGCTCTCCGGCTGCCGGGATGGCGAAGTGCCATCGCTGATCGCCGCCGGTCACCACCGCGAAGCGGAGGAAGTGGCTCGGCGCTACGAAGCGTGGTTCGGCAAGAACAACTTCTTCCTCGAGCTGCAGAACAACCTCGTCTACGGGGACCAGCGCCGGAACCGAGTGCTCGCCGATCTGGCGGAGCACATCGGCGTAGGCATCGTCGCGACGGGGGATGTCCACTACCACCGGCGGGAACGCCACCGCCTACAGGACGTGCTCGTCGCGATTAAGAATCGCACCAGCCTGGACGGCTCGCACCGACAGCGTCGCGCGAACTCGGAATTCTACATGCGCTCGGCAATAGAGATGTCGGAGATGTTCCGCGACATGCCTCACACGATTGCAAACACGGAGCGCATCGCTGAGCGCTGCCAGTTCGATCTAACGCGCGATCTGAACTACCAGTTCCCGGACTCGCCGGTGCCGGAGGGCGAGACGCAGCAGTCTTATTTGCGCAAGATCTGTTACCACGAGGCAGCACTGCGATATCCGCACTTCACGACGCAGGTCGAGCAGCGCCTGAACGAAGAGCTGGGCCTGGTCGAAAAGCACGGGCTGGCCGGCTTCTTCCTGATCCACCGCGAGATTCTGGAGCTGGCGAAGCAGGTCGCAGACGAGGTGAAGGGCCGACCGTACCACGGGCCGCCGGGGCGCGGGCGTGGTTCGTCCGTCGGATCGGTCATCTGTTACCTGATCGGTCTCTCCCACATCGACCCGATCGCGAACAACCTCTTCCTTGGCCGCTTCCTCAATGAAGAGCTGACCACCGTTCCAGACATCGATCTGGACTTTGCGCGCGATATCCGCGAGAAGCTGATGCTGCGCGTCTACGAATATTTCGGCAGGGAGCATGTCGGCCTGACGGCGACCTTCCCGACGTACCGCATCCGCAGCGCTGTCCGCGAAGTGGGTAAGGCGCTGGGCCTGCCGCCGGCGGAGCTCGATCGGCTGGCCAAGATGAGCGACGGCTACGGTTCAGCGAAAGAGATCCGCGAGGCGATGGGCCGTTCGCCGCACTTCCGCGAGAAGATGGGCGCGGGTGGCTGGCGGCATCTCGCTGATCTCGCTGAACAGATCGCTGGCTTCTCGCGGCACATCAGTCAGCACGTCGGAGGCATGATCATCGCCTCACAGCCGCTGATCGAACTCGTCCCGCTGGAGAAGTCGGCGATGGAAGGCCGGGTTCTTATGCAGTGGGACAAGGACTCCGTGGACGACGCCCGCATGATCAAGATCGACTTCCTCGCACTGGGCATGCTCTCCGCAGTAGATGAATGCCTCGACCTGATCGAAGAGAAGCACGGCAAGCGGATCGACCTCTCGCGCATCGACTTCGAAGATACACGCGTCTACGACTCGATCTGCGCCGCCGAGACGATGGGCGTCTTTCAGATCGAATCGCGCGCGCAGATGCAATCACTGCCACGTGTACGCCCGCGCAGCCTGGACGATCTAACAGTCCAGGTTGCGATCATTCGGCCCGGACCGATCATCGGCGGCGCGGTCAATCCTTACATCAGCAGGCGGCTGGGGCGCGAGCCTGTGACGTACGACCACCCGTCGCTGGTGCCTGTGCTTGGAGAAACGCTTGGAGTCATCATCTTCCAGGAGCAAGTGCTCCAGGTAGCGATGGCTTTTTCCGGTTTCAGCGCGGGTCAGGCGGAAGAGTTACGCCGCGCAATGAGCCGAAAGCGCTCACACGAGGCGATGACCAGGCTGAAGCAGCAGTTCATCGAGGGAGCGATCGCCAATAGAGCTTCTGTTGAGGAAGCCGAGACAGTTTTCCAGAAGATCATTGGCTTTGCAGGGTTTGGATTTCCAAAATCGCACGCTTCAGCGTTTGGCCTGCTCGCTTACCAGACGTCCTGGCTGCGCGAATACTACCCTGCCGAGTCCCTTTGTGCGCTCTTCAACGCACAGCCGATGGGCTTCTATGGTCCACACGTCCTCCTCAACGACGGCAAGCGCCACGGCATCGAGGTGCTGGCGCCGGACATCAACCGCAGCGGCGCCGACTGCTCGATGGAAGGCAGCGCCGTGCGCATCGGCATGCGCTATGTCCGCGGCCTGAGCCGCGAAACAGGGCTACCCGTGGAAGCGGAGCGACGTGCGCACGGAGACTTCCGCTCGCTTTTCGACTTCCTTGAGCGCACGCACCTCAGACACGAGGGTGTCGACAACCTGATCGCCTGCGGCGCCTTCGATGCGTTCGGGCTGGAGCGCCGCGAGTTGTTGTGGCAGCTCGGGTTGCTCTACCGCTCCGAAGGTCGCAGCACCGCACAGCGCCAGCTCGCCCTGGCTTTGCCCACCGAGCAGGACATGGTGCCTCTGCGCCCTATGACCGACTGGGACCGCATGACCGCCGACTACACCATCCTCGGCATGTCACCCGGCCACCACCCGATGTCTTTCCTGCGCCCCGGTCTGTACGAAGCGATTGCACCAACGCACATGCTCGCCAACCTACCGGACGGCGCGCCCGTGCAGGTGGCCGGGATGGTGGTGGTGCGCCAGCAACCGGGCAGCGCCAAAGGCTTCGTCTTCCTGCTGTTGGAGGATGAGTTCGGGCTGGCTAACGTAATCGTCCGCCCGGACCTCTACGAAGCGAACCGCGCGCTCGTTCGCGGTGAGCCGTTCATCATCGTGCACGGCACGCTGGAACGCCGCGATGGGACGATCAACGTGGCTGCTCAGCGATTTACGCCGCTTTCGGTCCCGCGAGAATTGGCTCCGGCAGCGCATAACTTTGGGTGACCTTCGTGATTTTCCTGTCGCGCAACCAAGCCTACCTCAGCGGGGGGAACGATAAAGCTACCAGGCATCGTCGGCGTAGTTCCAAGCGCGGAGGTGGCCGGGCCGATGCGTCCCCTTCGACGGCCGGAGGCGCCCGGCCTCCCTCCGCGGGCGGGCGCAGGGTGAGCGGACGATTCGTCGGCCTGGCTGATGGCGTGGTTAGTGAGGGGGCTGGCCGGGCAGGTCTGAAACGCCTGCAGCTACGCCAGGTTTAGCTGGTGCCTCAGTTTGTCGGCTGGCCTACTTCGAAGCAGCCGATCGGGGGCCGTTTTGGTGTGCCGCCGACGAAGAGCAGGATGCGCAGGGCGTCGTTCCCGTCCACGTCGCCGTCACAGTCGACGTTTGCGAGGCTGTGGCAGGGGGCTTCTTCCACACCGGCGGCGTCTTCGAGGGCGGCGATAACGTCATCGATGTCGACGTCGTCGTCGCAGTCTGCGTCGCCGGCCTTGTTGGGGGGAGCGGGCGAGGCTGTTGGCGTAGGGCTCGGTGTGACCAGCGGGCCGCTGGCCGTGACGCAGTTCGAGAACTCGGACGTGTTGCCGGCCGGGTCGGTCGCCGTGGCCGTAATCGACTGAGTGCCGGTGGCGACGGAGACAGTTTTGTTGATCGTGGCGAGGCCGGCGCCGCTCGAGGTCACGTCGTCTGATCCGATAAAGTCACGGCCTTCGCCGGAGCCGGACGGGTCGCAGTTCGGGCTGGCGAAGAACTCGATATGAAAGGCGGTGCTCGGCAGGCTCGTGAGCGTGCCGACGATTTGCGTGTCGGCCCCGTTGGTGGAGTCGGCCAGTGCGAGCGCCGGAACGGCCTGGCTGGCGTTGGCGCCATCGATGAGGTCGATGCCGAGGCCAGTGTTGTTGTCGATCGAGTTCTCCGAAAGGTTGTTGTGGAATGATGTGAGGCCCTGGATCGCGACTCCCGCGGCGCCGTTGTTGCGGATGACGTTGCCGAAGCCGGTAGAACCGATGGTGGTATCCGCACCCATGAGGTGGATACCGAATCCTGTGTTCCCCAGTCCCGTGTTCAGCGCGGCGTTCGTGCCGATGTAGTTTCCGGTGACCTCGTTGCGGGTCGAGCCGTCCATGATCTCAATGCCGACTGCGTTGCCCACGATGGTGCTGGACAGGATGTCAGTTTCATCAGCTTCGGCGTGGATGCGGACGCCCGCGCCGCCGTTGCCGATGGCAGCGGAGCCGGCCCCGTTCGTGCCGATCAAGGCATCGAGTATTTCGTTGAAATAAACGTGGTTCCCGACAAGCTCCACGCCATGGCCCCCGTTGCCTTAGATGACGTTCGTGACGCCGCCGTTAGACCGGTCACCGATGTCGTTGTTGGACACGTCGCCGCCCAGCTCGCCGGTCAGCAAGATACCGGCGCCCGCGTTGGGGACTGCGCTATCGCCCGCGGCATTGAGGCCGATCGTGTTGAAGCGGATGCGGGCGCCGCTGACCTGGCTGTCAGGCCAGGGCGAAAGCCGTATCCCATTCGTTCCGTTTCCGGAGATGACGTTGTGGCTGATTTCGATGTCGTCGAAGTCGACGGCAGGCGTGTCTCCGCCGATCACTATC
>JBGPBZ010000115.1:0-7302 GCA_041481535.1 Dehalococcoidia bacterium
GCACTGGTGCGCCTGCACCTTCGTGAACTGAGCGAAGCTCCCCCAGTTCGACTCGTACCCCCAGATCTTGAACGAAGGATCGAACATCGGGTCGTTCCCCGCCGTCTGCACGAACGCCGAGTCCTCGTCCCACATCCCGCAGTGGATCACAACCCGGTCGCCCACCTTAACGTTAGTAACCGCCGAACCAACCTTGTACACAATCCCCGACGCATCACTCCCGCCGACGTGGATGCCGCTCGTGTCGCCCTCTTTCTCGCGGGCCTTGATCACGTTCACCGGGATGCCGCGCGCCGCCCACACGTTATTGAAGTTGATCCCCGCCGCCATCACCATCACCAGCGCCTCGCGCGGCTTCAGCTCCGCCGGCGTCTCAATCTTCTCCGGCTGGAACGCTTGGATCGGGTCCCCGAACCGCTCCGGCCGGATAACCTGCGCCCACATGTACTTCGGTATCTCACCAACCGGCGGCACTTCCCCAATCTCATAAACGTCTCGTGTCGTAACCACCGCGACCTCCGTTCAAACGCTTCGTATGGGCGTCCGCCAATGGCGGACTGCGCCCAAAACGGCGCGGTCCTACGCTATCACGCGACGCGAGCGGCGGGCAACGCGCCGCCAGAGACGCTCCAGCCGGGACGTCTCGAACGCCTCTTCCTACGCCAAGCGCTTTTCTGCACGCCGCAACGCCCGTTCCACCCAACTAAAGAGCAAAGAGCGAGGCGCTAGCCTCGCTCTCTCAATCTGCGCAGAATCTGCGTTAATCCCTGCCTGCCGGCGGGCAGGTGCGGCCAATTCTCCGCCGCTACGGCGTCGGTAAGTTCCCCACCTCAGCGCACGATCCGTGGACCGCCTCGCCGATCAGGTACAGCAGGATCGGCAGCGCATCCGCCGCATCCACCGACTCGTTGCAGTCCGGGTTCGTCCAGACCGGGAAGCACGCGCCGTCAAAGTTCATGCAGGGTATCGTCGAGCGCCCGCAGTCGGACGGCTGGTCCAGCTTCGTGGCCAGCCGCAGCTCCGCCGTGACGTCGAGCAGGTTCACGTGCTCGTTGCAGTCCGCGTCGCCCATCGGGAACGCGATCGGCGCCGCCGTCGGGCTTGGCGATGCCGTCACCCCGGGCACCGCGCCTCCATACTCGAACGCACCCGCGTCGCACGTCCCGCCCACTGGCCGAGGCGCTCCGCGCTGGTCGAACACACACTGGTAGTTGCTCCCGTTGTCGATCGCCGGGCTGCCGCTCAGCAGCGCCCGCGTCTTCGTCGGCCCGCCGTTGTCCGCCAGCGGCCCGATCTTCGCATCGGCGACGATGTCGTCGTCCGCGATTGGATTGCAGCTGTCGTCGGTCATCACGTTCCCGCCCTGCGAGACGACGTTGCCGCCGCTCGAGCAGCTCTTCGTCCCGTTGTTCGAGATGAGGTTCCCTCGCAGTAGAGTCTGCACGGACTGGTTCGAGCTGTAGATCCCGCCGTACGGATAACCGATCGCCGTGTTGTCCGCGATCGTGCTCCGGTACACCGAGAGGGTGCCCTCGTTGTGGAGGCCGCCGTAACCGGACTTCGGGTACTCGCCGGCCAGGTTGTTGCTGATCGTGCTGTTCGCGATCGTCATCGTGCTGTTCTTGAGGTTGGTTATGCTCCCGAAGTCGTTGTTGATGATCGCGCTGTAACTGATCGTGGACGTTCCGCCCGCCTGGATCGCCGCGCTGTCGTCCGCGTGGTTGTTCGAGAGGGTCGAGTGCGTCACCGTCAGCGTCCCCTGGCTCTTGATCCCCGCGCCGCTCGAACAGTCCGCGCACACCGACGAGCTGCTCGTGTTCTCGCTGATCGTCGAATAATCGACGGTCAGCGTGCCCGTGGCCGCGTTCCCGATGCCCGCGCCATCGCCGCCGCCCGACACACCTTCGACGCTGTTATGGCTGATCGTGCTGTTCTCAACCGTCATCGTCCCCGTGTTGTAAAGGCCGCCGCCCGGCCCCGTCACAGCGTGGTTCGTATCGACGGTCACTCCGTTGAAGTCGGCCGTCCCGTTGTTGCAGACGCCGGCGCCTTTGCCGTTCACGTTGTTGCTGTCGATCAGGGCGTCCGTGACCTGGAGCGTTCCGTCGTTCTGGATCCCGCCTCCGCAGATGACGTCAGTCCCCGCGACCGCGCCGAAGATTCGGACGTCCTGGATGATCGCGTCGCCCGAAGCGGAGACGACGATGATCTGGCTGCCGGTCGAAGTGATAGCGCTTGACGTTCCATGCCCCGCGATCGACACGTCGCCCGAAATCGTCACCGGGCTCGTCAGCGAGACCGTCATCCCGCTCGGAACGTCAATCGTCTGCTGTCCCGCCGTCGCGCTCCCCGCGTTCGCGGCCTCCCGAAAACTGCAGTCGCCCGGAGCGCAGGCGTCCGGCGTCGGGTCATCCGCGCGCGTCACTTGCAACGTCTCGTTCGAGGCCGACGCCACAAAGTGCAGCATCAGCACCGTAACAAGACAAACGGAAATAATGGCAGGCGCAACAATTTTTCTCATCGCAAGATAAGACGCCGCCCACCGCATTCCGTAACGCACGGAGGGCCAGGCTCTTAACCTGACCCTCCGAACTATGTGTAACAAGATAACAACCGGTTAACGCATCGGGTCTCGTAGCTGCAGCGTCTTTAGCAACTGTCGGTGAGGTGGCGTGGTGGGGAATCGGTTGGCTCACATCCAAGCCCTGTCATTCAGAGCGGAGCGTGGAACCTGGCGGAGAGGGGCGCAACCCGCATCACCCCAACCAAGCGAAGGCCACTATGCTCGCCCAACGACACCGTCGCTTTCCGCTCATCCTGCCTGCCCGCCGCGGAGGGAGGCTCTCGAAGGACGAGCGGAGCCACAGCATCGCGCTCAGCCATCACATTGGCCGGGGGCCACGCGAGCGCCAGCTCGCACACAATCTGCGTTCAATCTGCGTTAATCTGCGGCCATTCTCCTCTGCGAAAATCCGCGCCAATCCCTGCCTGCCGGCAGGCAGGCGCGGCTTGTCTACGCCGCCACCGGCACCTGCGACTTCCAGAAGCTCCGCACCTGCTCCGCGAAGAACGCCGGCCGCTCCTCCGGCCAGAAGAGCCGCCCGCCCTCTACCTCGACAACATCCCGCGCGCCCGGCAGCGTGTCCTTCAGCCAGTACGCCCACTTCTTGTCGAAGAACACATCGTCCGTGCCCCACATAATCAGCGTCGGCGCCGTCACCTGCCTCAGCTGCTTCTCGATGCTCACGTTCTGGCTATTCGGCGTCAGGATCAGCCGCCCCAGCATCGCCGTCTTCTCCTCGTTCTCGAAGATCGGCGCCAGGTACGTCTTTATCGTCTCGTCCGACACCTTCTGCGGGTGCTCGTAAGCGACCCCGAACGCACTGCGGACCGTCTGTGGGTCGCCCAGCCATTGCTTGCCGACCGCACCCAGCGCGCCCGCCCGAGCCACGTTCACCAGACCTTCGAGCGCGACCGGCGGGTAGTTGTCGTGCGCGTCGCAGTTCGTCAGCGTCAGCGACCGCACCTTCTCCGGGTGCTCCGCCGCAAAGATCTGCGAGATGCCGCCGCCAGTATCGTTGCCGACGATGTCCACCTGGTCCAGCCCGAGCGCATCCACGAACGCGTTCAGCATCTTCGCGTTTCCCGCAAACGTCGAGTCGACGTCCGCCGGAGCCTTGGTCGCCCCGTGCCCGAGCAGGTCCGGCGCGATACACCGCCGCGTGTCCGAAAGCGCCGCGATCGCGTCCCGCCAGAGGTACCCGTTCAGCAGCACCCCGTGCACGAACAGCGCCGCCGGCCCGCTCCCTTTCTCCACGTAAGCGATCTCCCCGTAAGGAGTCGTCACCGTCTTCCTGAGGCTTGCAAACTCCTTCGCGTCCATTTCCGCTGTCCTTTCTGCTTGCATGGCGTTTGGCTCTTCCTCCTTCCTTCTTCCCTCTTCCTCGGGGCGGGGCTTGCGGAAGGGAGGCTCGGATCGCTACTATGGTTACATACAGCCGGTATCTTACATACAGACAGTATGCATGTCAACCCGTAAAGCACAACAATCCGAAGCCACCCGCGGCGACCTCATCGCCGTCGCCCGCAAGCTCTTCGCCGAGCGCGGTTACGCCGACACGCCCACCGAAGACATCGTCCGCGAAGCCGGCATGACCCGAGGCGCCCTCTACCACCACTTCAAGGATAAGAAAGACCTCTTCCGCGCCGTCGCCGAGACCGTCGAATCAGAGCTCGGCCCGATGATCATGGCCAAAGCCACGCCCGGCGCCGATGCCTGGACGTTCCTCGTCGAGGCCTGCGGCACCTTCCTCGACGCCTGCCTTCAGCCCGACGTCCACCAGATCATCCTCATCGACGGCCCCTCCGTCCTCGGCTGGGAAGAGTGGCGCTCCATCGAAGAAAAGTACGGCCTCGCCCTCGTCAACGCCGGCCTCACCCGCGCCATGTCCGACGGCTTCATCGCGAAGCAGCCCGTCGTCCCCCTCGCCCGCCTGCTGCTGGCGGCGGTCAACGAAGCGGGGCTGACCATCGCCCGCTCCCAAGACGTCCAAGCGGCACGAGACGAGGTGGGGGCGTCGCTGCTGCGGCTTCTTGAGGGGTTGCGGGCTAGGTGATCTCGACACGCCGATCTCAGGCGCGTGGCTTTCCTCGCAAACGCCTGTAAGTTCGCCTTGCGAATCTGACGATCGACTCTCGACCCACAACGCCGACGACAATCGTAATCAACGGAATTAGCACGGCGGGCACGCCCCACTGCGCGATCGAGAACACCTGCTCACCTGTCGACTTGCTCGTCGGAGACTTTACATCGATGTAACGATTCGCGAGCGTGTAGTTCGAAACATTTGTCGGAAGGGTTTCGCCGGGGATCTCCTGGCTGATCGAAAGAATAATCGTTTGCCTCCCGCTCGCGTTGGCGTTTTCCTTCAGCGTCGCCGTCCAGGAGACTTCTTCATCGGAGATGTTGACTTCTTGCACCTGCTTGCTGACCCAGGTCACCTCAAAGTTGGGTGCGTTCACGTTTAGCGTAAGTCGAGTCAGTCTGGGTGGCGCAAAGTAGATCGAGATCGCCTGTCCGTCCCTCGTCTCCAATTTCTTCAACGAAGCATCGATGTTCGGACGCAGGGGAGGCACACTTACTTGATCTATCGGCATCGAAAGAACGACGTCCAGCGACGTCGACCCCTCTTGCTCAATGCTGTCGTCTAGCCCTACGAATACGTCCGCTACCTTCGATGTCGAAGACGGTTTGCAGCAGATGGGCACCACTGTTGGAGTTGCCGTCGGCGTTTGTAGAGTTGGACCAGGCGAAGGAGTGTGAGCTGGCGGCGTCGCAGAGGCGGGGGTCGGGCTCCGAGTAGCCGAGGGCCCAGTTGAAGGTAGCGGTCCGGGTGTCGGCGTCGCGGTGGGTGGAGATGTCGGTAATGGCGTCGGTGCTGGCGTAATTGTGGGCGTAGGCGCTGGTGTATCAGTTGGGGGCAGTGTTGGCGTCGGAGGTAAGCGGAGTCGGCGTTGGCGTTGGAGGAAGCGTCGGTGATGGTGTGGGCGGTGGCGGCGTCGGCTGCGGCGTGGCAGTCGGTGATGGTGTAGGCGGCGGTGGCGTCCCGCTGGGTGGAGTAGGCTGTGGGGTGTGACTGGGGGGTGGCGTTGGCGTCGGAGTACCGGTAGGTGTCGGTGATGGCGTAGGTGTTCCGCTGGCGCAGGGCGTGGGCACGGGCGTCGCCGTGATCGCTCCCGGTGTTGGCGTCGGCGTTGGCGTATCGCAGGGAGGCAGAGTCGGCGTTGGTGTGGACGGGGGTGGTGTTTCGGCGCTCGCCGATCCAGCATATGCGGCGAGGGTAGCGAGCAAGACCAGGACAGGCAGAAGCCAGGGCAGTCGCCCGGCCATCGTAATCTCCTTGAGTCAGGGTATGGCGACGGTAGCACACGCTCCCGAGCGCGTCAAACTACCCGGTTAGCCTAGCCTCGCGGCAACCCCAACCCACGCGTCGCGATGATCCCGCGGTTGATCTCACTCGTCCCGCCCGCAATCGTCGACGCCACCGCCTGCAAATACGTTCGCACGAACCGCCCCTTCTTCGCCGAGTAGCGCAACGTCGCGTTGTCTCCGTCCTTGCGCACCGGATCGAGCTGCCCGAACAGCCCCGCCGCCTTCAGCGACGTGTTCGTGATCCGCTGGTTCAGCTCCGCCGCGTAAATCTTCACCGCGCTCGCCTCGTGGTTCGGCACCAGCCCCCGGTTCTGCATCGAGATCACCTGGTACGACATCAGCCGCGCCGCGTGCGCCTCAATCGCCCGCTCTGCCAGCTCCAGTCGCACCGTCGGGTGAAGCGGCCCGTTCTTGCTCGTCTTCACCCACTCGATCAAGTCCTCCACCGACTGCCCTTGCGCGATCGACGTCCCGATCGATGACCGCTCGAAGTCCAGCGTCGTCGTCCCCACGTACCACCCTCGGTTCTCTTCGCCCAGCAGGTCCTTGCGAGGCACTCTCACGTTATCGAAGAACACTTCGTTGAAGCCCGACGTCCCCGCCATGTTCACCAGCGGCCGTACCGTCACCCCCGGCGACTTCATGTCGAGCAGGAAGTAGCTGATGCCCTTGTGCTTCGGCGCCTCCGGGTCCGTCCGCGCCAGCAGGATCATCCGGTCCGCGTACTGCGCCCCGCTCGTCCAGATCTTCTGCCCGTTCACCACGTAGTCGTCGCCGTCACGCACCGCCCGCGTCTGCAGCGACGCCAGGTCCGACCCCGAGCCCGGCTCCGAGAACCCCTGGCACCACGTCATCTCGCCCGAGAGCATGCCGGTTAGGTGCTGCGTCTTCTGGTCGTCCGTGCCGTACACAATGATCGTCGGCCCCGCCATCGCGATCCCGATCCCGCCCGGCCTCGGCGCTCGGGCTTGCGCCAGCTCCTCGTTGAAAATGAACTGCTCCATAATCGTCATCCCCGCGCCGCCGTACTCCTTCGGCCAGGCCGGCGCCACCCACCCCTTGCTCGACAGCTTCCTCATCCAGCCCTTGTAGCTCTCCATCGCCGCCGCGCCCCCCTGCGAAGCCGCCTGGTACGCGCTCTGCGCCGCCTCCGTCCCCGCGTCCGCCTTGTGCTCGCGCTTAATAAACTCCCGCACCTCAGTGCGGAACACTGTCTCAGCCGGTGAATCTCGAAAGTCCATGATCTGTGCTCCTTTGCGCAGGGCGTATCTCGCGCCCAATTCTAACGCGCACGTTAGGGTTTGGCTAGCTTGTGTGCTGGGTCAAGACATATCGGACACCGCCTCCTTTCTCGATAGCCATTTTTCGTA
>JBGPBZ010000116.1:0-7284 GCA_041481535.1 Dehalococcoidia bacterium
ATCGCCGCCGCCAGCGCCGCGCTGTCGTTCGGCGGCACCAGCCGCCCGTGGACGCCGTCGGTAATTACATCGGGGATGCCGCCGACGGTGCTCGCGACAATCGGGCAGCCTGACGGAAAAGCCATGGCGGCGGGATCAAGGCAGGGACACGGCTCGTCCCGTGCAGCCCACTCCGATAGCGCCTGGCGGCCCGAGCGCCGTGGAGCGCGCGGAGCGCGAGCTGATAAGGGCGCTCGCCGAGCCGGAGTGGCGC
This sequence comes from Dehalococcoidia bacterium, assembly GCA_041481535.1. GTDB lineage: Bacteria > Chloroflexota > Dehalococcoidia > SM23-28-2 > RBG-16-64-32 > DATKKM01. The sequence continues at coordinate 254 of JBGPBZ010000116.1, forward strand.
GCCCAGGTCCTCAAGTCGCTGGGCCGACTCAATGATGCCCTTGCTGCGTACAATGCAACGATCGAGCAGTTTCCGGCGGACGTCGTCGCCCACACCGGGCGCGCCGAGGTCCTCAAGACGCTCGGCCGCCTCGACGAGGCCCTCGCCGCCTATGACGCGACGATTGAGCACTTCCCGGCAGACGCCGTCGCCCGCACCGGCGACGTTGTCAAGACGCTCGGCCGCCTCGACGAGGCCCTCGCCGCCTACGAGGCGAAGATCGAGCAATTCCCCAAGGACGTTTTTGCCCGCACTGGGCGGGCGGACGTTCTCAAGACGCTCGGCCGGCTCGATGACGCACTCGTCGCATACGAGGTGACGATCAAACACTTTCCTGGGGCGGTCGTCGCCCGCAACGGGCATGCGGACGTTCTCAAGACACTCGGGCGGCTCCACGAGGCTCTAGCCGCTTACGAGGCGACCATTGATGAGTTCCCCGCGGACGTCATGGCCCGCAGCGGGCGTGCGGACGTTCTCAAGATGCTCGGCCGGCTCGACGAGGCCCTCGTCGCTTACAAGGCGACCATTGATGAGTTCCCCGCCGATGTCGTGGCCCGTACGGGGCGTGCGGACGTTCTCAAGACGCTCGGACGACTCGACGAGGCCCTCGCCACTTATGAGGCGACGATTCAGGAGTTCCCCACAAACATCGTGGCCCGCACGGGGCGCGCCGATGTTCTTAGAATGCTCGGGCGCCTCGACGAGGCTCGTGCAGTCTACGAGGACACTGTTAGACAGTACCCGCGAGAGATGCTTCCGCGCAGCGGGCTCGCGTCCATACTGATGCAACTGGGCCTCTTCGGTGAAGCATATGCAACGCTTGAAGCTGGAGGGGCCGCCGCGGCGGAATGGTTTCAGCGGCGGTGGTGGGCGACTTTGGCGCTGCGAACAGGCGAGCTCTCGCAGGCGAAGGCGATATTCATGAATGGAGCGACGATGTGCCCTTTCGCCGAGGACCGAACAAAGTTCCAGAGTGGAGTCGCTGTCGTCCTCCTGCGCGAGGGAGATGTTCGACGGGCCGCGAAAGAGCTCACGGCGCGCCGAGAGCCCGCCGACGCCTTGGGACGTGCAACCCGCAACTTGGTACTTGCCAACGCCCTTGCGGAGGACGGCGCGTTCGCGGCTGCAAAGGAGCACCTTGAGGCAGCCAGCAGTCTTCGAATCACGAAGGTAATCGACTTGCGTGACCGTCTGAGTCGGCGTTACGGACTCGACGGCGATCCGCCTGACCGATCCACTGAGCTCGACGAGCGCATTTTCGATGCGCAGATCGACCTCCTGGCAGCCTGAAGCGGTCTACGGCTTATTGCGTCCGACGTGGCCACTACCCTGCAGCCCGAAGCTGACGCGGATTGAGTCACCATAGTCGACGAACCCTTGAGCTGACCCGACCCGCTCCTACCGGGCGACCACGGCGTATCCGCGTTCGGTTATGCGGCCTCTCGTCACAGACTGCTATCCGACGGAGTCATTGCTATGCAGCGAGGCATCTCAGCCGCTATCACTACCCGTTTTCGTTCTCCAACGCCTTCGAGATGTGAAGACAACTCCCCCTGGATGATCTGGAGAGGGCCGCGCGCCCGCGGAAACGTCGCAGCCCCATCTCTAACTCGGCCCAGACCTGACGCTGTTACGGCATACCGAATTTCTCTACGTACACGTTGGCGCCCTCTCGCAAAATCGACAACGTGTAGGCATCACTGGCCTTCAGGTCGACGCCATAAACCTTGCGAAGCAGTGCGCCATACTCCTTGATCTTGAGGAATGCATCGCTCATGCCAAACAGGTAAAGGAATTTACGCCGCTTTACTGTGCTTACGATCAGTCGAAGCGGTCGATCCAGCAAGAACTTCGCGAGGCCGCCATATTTGAATCCCTTCTCGGGATCGGGCAACAGATCGAGTGCGTCACGCCACTCAGCGATGGAGAGGATGCTCCGCTCTCCCTCCCCACTGGCCAAGTCCTTTCCGACGTCCTTTAGTTGAGTCACGACGTCAAGTCGTTCCTTCAGCGGGAGGCTCTCGTCTGCGCGTACCGCTTCGTACTCACGGAGCGCCTTCCGAAGCGGACGCATGCGTTCCCGGATGCTCAGCAAAATATCCGGCACGTCTCTCGGGCGTGACGCTTGAGAGAGGACAAGCGCCGGAATTGGGGGAATGAAAAGCGTGGTGCCACCGGGATAGAGTTCTTTGATCTGCTTCTCCGCCTGCCGGGAGGCCGCCGCGTACAAGCGGCGGAGCATTCCGCGCATCGGGATCGAGTCCAATGCCTTCCGCATGTCGCCGTCGACTGGATCCGTAACGTACGATAGGCCCGTCGCCGCCGAAAGCTGAACCCCCCACAGCCTCGAACCCTGTCGTGTCGGAATCCGCGTCACAGCCGTTTCCGCCGAGCATTGCGCGCCCGAGTCTGATTGAGCTGCAATAAACGCTCGCGCGCGATCAGCCAGATCGCGTCTGTAGGCTAGCTTCACAGCGCCATCAAGAATGGCCGCCAAGCTGTCACTATAGCCAATGCACACATCCAGTGCGACGCCGATGTGACTGTCCGCGCCCTGGCAGACCGGGTCCTGTTGCGACTCACCCGGATGCGGCACGAGGATAGTATCATGTAAGCACAAGGTCTCCATAAACCGGAACATCCTTAGGATCGTCCCGAGTTCGAACGGTACAGAGGTAGCCATGTCGCGTCTTGGGAGAAACCTCATTGCGGCGAGCTTCATCGCCATAGTTGTCGCGAGGTCATCCCAGCGCTCCGCCATGAGGGATCCGCTTGCGAACGTCTGTTCGCTGATCAGAACGTTAGTGCCGTCGTCTGGCATGCGACCCCCTGGCAGGCCCGCTTATTGGCTAGGACGCCGAGAACGCTCGGCGCCTGGTCGAGTGCCCGGGAAGTTAGTCCTGGGCGTCGGTGGGGCGCAACCGGGAGGCAACGGATGGGCGACTGCGGGCGACCTCGTGAAGGTGACACGACACGGTCGCGGGCCGGGTGGCTTCGCGCCCACCGGGCCGAGCCGGAGCTCAGGTCGCCGAGCCTCGAGTGGCGAATGGGTAGGGTGCGAGGCCATCGCCTACGTCGCGCCGCGCGCGACACCGAGGCGAGCACGCGACTGTCGGGGTTCTGTCGGTGAACGCCTACCGAAAGACCACCTAGAGCGACCGACTGGAGCCGCCCCGGAGGCCCGGTGTTTCGAGGATTTTCGGTTGCTCTCGCTACCCTTCGGACGTAGATGGAGACATCGCTTGCAAGCGGCGTCGAGGATGGTTGTTGCCGGGAGCCGCTGCGTCCCATCGAGTTCTTCCCCTGGCCGAACCGCCGAAGGCCACGCCGCGTGGCTCACGATCGAGGACGTCCGCAATCTCGTCATGCTGCGAACAATGGCGGGCTCGATGATCAGGAGACCGATCCGCTGCTCCCCTCCCGCGTCGGCCAGTAGGCCGGTGCCACAGAAGACCACGGCGCCGTAACCTGGCTAGCTACCCTAGTGGGTGGTCTCGCGTGGCCGGTTCCAGACCGCCTCAGCGTCCCGTTCACCCGTGCGGACTCGTACGGCCCGCTCTACCGGTTGCACGACGAGATCGGCATAGCGATACCAGCCCTTGTCGGCTGCATAGTTCTCAAGCCATTGATTGAGTGCAGCGCGGATACTGCTCGCTCCGTCGTCAGTTGTGACAGTCTCGATCCGTATGGCAGGCCGGAACCACAGGGCCTCGTCGGCGTCCAGGCCCTCGGTCAAGTTAGTCTTGAGGCTGGCGAACAACCGCTCGTCGAACACGTTGCACTCCGTCACCGTAACCCCGAGTCCCGACCCTTGGACGGCTGCCTCGATAACGTCGAGTATCTCGTCGACCTTAAAGCATGCTATGGTCGTAAACGTCAGCTTCTTCAAGTGACTACCTCCTGAAGCGGCGCCGAACCGCTAGTGCCACGAACGCCGACTGGGCCGCGGAGAGCAGCCGGAACAGAGCAACGAGGATTTCGCCACCAACCGCGCGCTTGGCTTCTCCGACCGGGGCGAACATCATCGCCTGTGTCGCAACCCTCGCGCCTCGCGCCACGCCCTCAACGACGCCGCTGCCTGGCCGCAGGGGGAGCGCTACGGCGAAGGCCAAGGTCGCAAGTACCCATAATCCAATCAACATAGCAGTAGCCCGCAGGTAGCTCTCGCCGTACGAGCTGATGAGCCCATACAGCGCGAGCAACGAGAAGTGTCGCGACAGCGGTCCGAGCTTCATGCGTGCAGCATCCATCTCGCGGAAGTAGAAGTCGCTCGCCTCCAGAAGATGCCCGGAACGCTCGTAAGCCCGCCGGAGCTCGCGATATTGGTCCTCGAGGCCCGCCGTGTTCTCCCCGGCGAGATCGTCGAAACACGCGAAACGCCCGCGGTAGATCGGCCAGGTGCACGACAGGAACATCACCCTACTGAGATCGGATGCGTGCAGCGAAGTCGTCGACATGTTCGTGTCGCGGAGCAACACACGCCCCCGCTCGGTGACGACGTGACTGAGGTCGAGCACGAGCGACGAGGAGGGGTAGAGACGCCGAACCACCAACCGGCCGACGACGTCGACCGATCTGAAGCTGACATGGCAGGTGGTTTCGGCAGACCCACAGAACACCTGTCTGAACTCGAAGGTATCAAGTATCCTCGCGCCGGAGTACTCAATGCTCGCCGACAGCGACAGGCCCTCGAATAGCGCGGGGCCCCGGAACTCGGCGGCGGCAAAATCCGCCCTCGCCCCGAACGTCACGCTCCGGAAGGTCGTGACGTCGAAGGTGCAATGGTTGAAACTCGCAGCCTCCGCGAAGGAGCATGTATCGAACACGACGGGACATTTGAAACCGGCGTTCGCGAAGTCGAGCTCGCTGAACTGGCAACCGGCGAACACAACGGAGCCCCCCGAGAACACTGCGGTAGCTGCACTGACCGGCGCGCGAAATTGAGTGAACGTGAAGACTAGGCCAGTCACGACCTCTCGGCGGTCGAGGACAACCCGGCAGTGGAAGACGCTGTTCGCAAGCGATAGGCGACTACTCCGAAGAAGCCCAAGCATCTCCGGGACGGAGAAGTCGGCGGGAAAGTGCAACCCGGTCAGCGGGTAGTCCGCGCCCTCAGCGACGTTGAGGATCGCCTCCATGAAGATTGCGGGGCTCTTGCCGCGTGCCGCGCAGTGCAGGATGCAGACGCCCGACGTATCCGCCGGCAGAGTGCACTGCCGTCGCTTGCCGATCGACCTTGAGCAGTTCATGAGGCCCTCCTGTACCTTGCGTCAGTGCGACCGCGCTAGGCGGGAAGATCCCATTCTCAATGTCTGAGGCACGAATCTTAGCGTAAGCGCACTTTTGGTGAGGAGCGCGCGTCCATTTGTCGGCCACCACGTCGAAGGTAGCGCGCGACGAATTCTCTATCCGTGACGGCGGGGTAACTCCTTGCAGATGCTGGTCTTCCGCGGCTGCCGTGACGGTGGTGTGGCCGTCACGGGACTGCCGGCCGTGCCGTGGTCCCTTCTCCCACTGGCTGCGTCTCAACCCACGTCCAGTGCAGCACCGTGGAACGGTAGTCGCCTCCGCTCGCGCGCAGGTAAGCGGCGAACCGCGCCTTCCCGGCGTCGGGAAGGCCTCGTTCGGAGAAAGCATGGCCCGTCGCGCCGGATGCCCTTTGCGACCACCCGCGAACTGTAGGCCGCGTCCGAGCGAACGGCCGTTTGACGGTGCTATCTGGCATCCCGGCGAGCTGACCGCACTCGCACCGACTTGTCTTGACGGTAGCCTTGCCTGCGAGGTAACCGCAGAGGGGCCCGCCATGTTTCGGTGTGTCATGTCCCTGCATGGGATCCGCACGCGTGGCGTGTGGCAGAAAGATCTGGTGCCGGTCCTCGCTCGCGCGGGATTCATCCCCTACGCGCTCGACTACGGCACCTTCTCGACGTTCTCGTTCGCTTCCGGTCGCGCCAGAGAGAACAAGCTGAAGTGGCTGATCGAAGAGTACGGGCACGTCACAGCCGACGCAGAATCACGGAGGCCTTCGATCATCGCGCACAGCTTCGGCACCTACCTCGTGAAAGGGGCAATCGACCACGGCCTTCGATTTGACAAGGTGATCTTTGCCGGAAGCATCGTCGCCTCCGACTTCGGTTGGCCGAGGGTTCTGGAATCGGGACAGGTGAACCTGGTGCGGAACGACTTCGGGGCGCTGGATCCCTGGCCGCGGATGTCCCGATGGCTTGTTCATGATTCCGGCAACTCAGGCACCAGCGGGTTCACGACTAACCACCCGCGGCTCTTCGGAAAATCGTTTCCCGCATATCGCCACAGCGACTACTTCCATCGAACCCACTTCGAGCGGGAGTGGATCCCGACCCTGATGCGTGTCGTGGTCGCCCAGGACGAACGGTGGGAGCTGACCAACCTTCTGGACGTGACGTGTCAGGTGGTGGCGACCCGTCTGAACATCGGACAGCAGCTCGTCCGCTCGAACATCTTCGTTCCCGACGAGGCGAGGCGCCTCCGCATCCCAGACGGCCTGACCCACAACATGTGGAACGCAGCAGAGCAGACGGTAACGATAATGCCGGGAACCGGCTGCTGCGGGGTCGCCTTCGAGAGGCGCGAGCAGACAGTTGCCGTCATGCGGGCGGATTGGGGCAAGCACACCCTCCCCGGAACCGAGTTGGCGAAGGTCGATCCGCGTCTTAAGTGGATCGTGTCGACGCCGATCCCCGACCCGGACATCGCCGGCGCCGTGTTAGGGGTGTTCAACGTAGATGGCCTCGTCCAATCGAAGACGCAGGACGATTTGGAGCCTATTCTCGATGATCTCCTTGTCGCAGCCCAGCTTCTTGCGGTATCCTTCAATAGGCTGAAGTAGGGAGAGCACGATGCGGTACCAATTCGAGCAGCAGCCTTCGACGGAAGGGGAGCCCGCCGAGATCTACGTCGCCCGTGCCGAGGGTCGATTGGCTCCCAGCCGCGAGTTCAGAGCGGCGCTGGAG
>JBGPBZ010000117.1:0-7255 GCA_041481535.1 Dehalococcoidia bacterium
ATGAGATATGTGGCGCCGTAAATTCCGGCGCCACTTCAGCTTTTGGGACGCAAGTAGGTCGTCGTCAACTTGCCGTACCCGACGATGTGACCACGTATCGCGCCGAACACGTCTGCCGCAGAAGCGCCCGGCGTCAAGTCCAGCGTTGCGTCCAGAGCGTAGACCCGGAATACGTAGTGGTGCGTCTGGTTCTCCGGCGGACAAGGCGGCCCGTACCCGAAGTGGCCGAAGCCGTTCTTACCCTGGTGCGCGCCATCCCCGAGGATCGGCTCTTCGCTGATGCCGGCGGTTAGTCCAGACTCCCCCGGTGGGATATCGAAGACCAGCCAGTGCACGAAGTTCTGCGCGTCCGAATCGCTCACCCAGACGATCAAAGACTGGGTTGCCTCCGGCACGCCATGCCAGAGGATGTTCGGTGACTTTGCGGTTTGCGAAGCGCACGTGTACTCCGGCGGCAGCGTTCCCCCGTCTTCGAAGGAGGCGCCAGTCAGCGCAATCTGCGGCAGACCCTGCGGATCGGGCGGCGACACGTCTGACGCATTGCTCGCATCGTCACCGCCACAGGAAGCAAAGATCGCCAGGAGCAAGGCCGCCAGCAGCGCCGAGACAAAACGCAACACGCTACGCCTCCACGTACTTTTCGACCAGCTTGCCGGAGACGGCGTTGTTCTGTGCCCACTCCTTGAAGACCGATGCGCTAGGCTTGGGGATGCGGTTCAGCGTCCCTTCCTCACGCTCGAACAGGCCGAACTTCTGTCGATAGCCCTCCGCCCACTCGAAGTTGTCTTGCTGGCACCAATGCAGGTAGCTTCGCACGTCAACGCCGTCCTTGATCGCGCGGTCCACCTGGAAGAGGTGCCGAACCAGGTAGCTGATGCGCTGCTCGTCGTCATCCGTGCCGATGCCGTTCTCTGTGATGTAGACGGGCACTCCGTAGCCCTTCAGGCGCATCATGCACTGGTAGAACCCCTCCGGGTACACTTGCCAGCCCATAGTGCTGCACTCCGAGCCCTCCGGCGGCGAGACCTGCCGCAGCCCCATGATCCCGCGCGAGGCGGCGACAACAGACCGCGAGTAGTAGTTCAGCCCGACGAGGTCCCACGCGCCCTTTAGTCCCGGCACCTCTTCGCCGTTGCCAGCGGGCGCGCCGCTAACGCCGTCGCGGAAGCCGTCGAGCCAGTAGGCGTTCCAGTACTGGTCCATCATCTGAGCAGCGCGCTTGTCCTCATCCGAGTCGCTGGCCGGCATCGCGTACGTCATGTTGATCACGGGCCCGATCTTCGGCTTGTGCGGAGCGCTCTCACGCACCGCGTTGTGCATCGTCGCGAGGGAGCGCTGGATGTTGCGCATCGCCGTCATCGCCAGCCCCATGTCTCGCTTCTTCGGCGGGAAGGCGCCGGCGATGTAGCTCGCGGCGGGGAGCACCGGCGGCTCGTTTATCGTCAACCAGAACGGCACCGCGTCGCCCAGCGCCTTTGCCATGTGACCGGCGTAGCGGCCCAGCAACTCGGGCGCCCGATCGCTCGTCCAGCCACCTTCGTCCGCGAACCAGACGGGTAGCGTGAAGTGATGTAGCGTGGCAAACGGCACGAGGTTGTGCTTGTGCAGCGATTCCACGACGCGGCGGTAGTGCTCCACCTCTTTCTCGTCCCAGCGGCCCTCCTCCGGCTCGATACGGCTCCATTCGATCGAGAAGCGATGGGCGTTATGTCCGTACTGCTCCGATAACGCGAAGTCCTCGTCGAAACGGTTGTAGTGGTCGCAGCCGGGGCCGGACGTTGTCCCATCCTTAACGTTCCCCGGCTCCTGCTCGAAGCGCCACCAGTCGTTCTTCTTGTTATTGCCTTCCACCTGGTGGGACGAGGTCGCCGTGCCCCAGTAGAAGCCCTTGGGAAAGCGCAGGTCGTCAGCCATTTTCAGCGTCTCCTTCTAGTGCGGCGGGGCCTCGTAAACGGGCGTGGGACCGCGCGCCACATTCTAGCAGGGGAATGCCGTTCACCGAACTGTTAGGAAGCTTCAACGCATCATTAACCCCCTTGCCTATGACCATGGGTAACGTACGGTTTTCGTTCTTCCTCCTACTCAGTGGAGCGCCTGAACAAGACGCCCCGGGAGAAGGAGAACACCGCTTGATCCGAGACTCCGACTTTGATGACCTCTACATACCGACCAGCGACAGCCAGCTCCGCCGCGTCCAGCGCAAGGGTGAGGAGCTGGAAAAGCAGGTCCGCAGCTGGGCGCAGGCCGTCCTCAGCGTCCTGCCCCGCGGCCTGTCGCTAAACGACGACGAGAAGTACATCTTCTCGATGTTCCTGGCCCAGCAGCGCCGGTTGAACCTGCAGATGGACGCCTTCGTGCCGGATACGAGCCTGCTCGCTACGGCGATGTCGCTTCTGCCGATCCCCGGCGCACGGAACGACCCCGACGCCTTCGTCGCCATTCACCGCATCGTCGCCATGCACCTGGACTCTGACATCGACCGCGCCTGCCGCTTCTACTGCGAAGACAACGACGTCGACCCGGAGTCTGAGCACGCGATCGACTGGCGCGTCGCCCTACGCTTCATGGCGCAGAGCGTCTACTCACGACTCTCGAACGTCGACCCGAAGCGCCTGGCGATGTCGCCGCGCCGTTTCGAGCTCGCCGTCGTGGCGCGCGACCTCGCGTCCGCCATCACGGAGAAGCGCTCGGCGATGTTCACGCCCGTTTTCCCGCGCGCGTCATAGCTGCTCCTACTCCAATTCCCACCTCCAAAAGCTATACTGCGCGCATGCGGCCACTGATCATCTCGCACGCAGCCTGCGGCGGGCACGCACCCGAGAACACCCTCGCCGGCATCCGCAAGGCGATCGAACTCGGCTCCGAAGCGATCGAGATCGACGTGCAGGCGAGCGCTGACGGCGTGCCGGTGCTTATGCACGACCCTACCGTCGACCGCACGACGAACGGTTCCGGCGCCGTCGCGAGCCTGTCGCTTGAGCAGCTGCGCGGGCTCGACGTTAGTGGCGAGCCCATCCCAACCCTGGCCGAGGTGCTGGAGCTGACGAAGGGCAAGGTGCTGCTCGTCATGGAGATCAAGCAGCCCGGCATCGAAGAGCACATCGCGCGCGTCGTACATGATATGGAAGCGCTGGACGACGTCATGGCCTGGTCGTTCTTCCCGAACGCACTCAAAGGCATGCGCGCGGCCGAGCCCAAAGTCCCGCGCGCGCTCCTAATCGGCGGCGAGTCGATGCCGAAGTGGGAGAAGATCCGCGCCTCCGCCATCAAGCTCGGCGTGCAGGGCGTCAGCATCTTCAACCCCAGCGTCGACGAGACCGTCGCGGAAGACTGCCGCCGCCGCAGCCTCGCGCTGTACACGTGGACGCCGGACTCCACACGAGAAATCGAGCGGTTAGTGGCCCTCGGCGTGGACGGTGTGTGCTCTAACTTCCCGGACAAGATCGTGGCCGTTCTTGGGCGACTCTCAGCAGCCTAGGCGACCGGAGTTTGTTTGGCAAAACGGGTCTCCGAGCGATGCCATTTGCCTATTGACACGGTCTTCAGCGAACGGCTCGTCGCGGGGATTGGTTAGTGATACGATTCACTTGCTATGGCCGAGACGAGCCTGATCCGCGTCACAGACACCGCCGACGCCTCAATCGAAGAGTCGGTGAAGCAGAACCTCATGCTCACCTCGCTCGAGGGCGTCGTCAACTGGGCGCGCCGCTCATCCCTCTGGCCCGCTGCCTTCGGGCTCGCCTGCTGCGCGATCGAGATGATCGCCACCGCGATGCCCCGCTACGACATCTCCCGCTTCGGCGCCGAGCTGTTCCGCCCCTCTCCGCGCCAGTCCGACCTGATGATCGTCGCCGGCACCGTCACCTGGAAGATGGCCGTGCCTGTCCGCCGCATCTACCTGCAGATGGCCGAGCCGCGCTACGTGATCTCGATGGGCAGCTGCGCCACGATCGGCGGGCCCTTCGCCTACGGCTACAGCACTCTCCCCGGCGTGAACCTCATCATCCCTGTCGACGTGTACGTCCCTGGTTGCCCGCCGCGCCCGGAGTCGCTGCTGCAAGGGCTGATGCTTCTCCAGGAGAAGATCAAGCACGAGAAGCTTTTCGGCGGCCGCCAGGTCAAGCAGCCGGCCGGCGAGTTCTCGCGCTACCTCCCGGACGGCGACCCCGTGCGCACCGAGCTCGAGTCGCTCTTCCCGCCGCACATCAACTACTAGAACACCCGCCAGCGGTCCGTCGGCCAGTAACGCACCCAGGCACGGCCCAGCAGATCGCGGCGACGCACCGGCCCAAACTCCTGACTGTCCGTGCTCTTCCCCTCATTGTCGCCGAGCACCCAGTACTCGCCTCGCGCGAGCGTCTGGCCATCGATCACGTCGCGGGGCATGCCCGAGAGGCGTTTCACCATCCGAAAGTCCGGTCGCAGCGGGTGCGCGACCAGCACGATATCGCCCGCTTGCGGCCGGTCTCTCACATAGGCCAGGCGGTCGAACAGCAGCCGTTCACCAGATAGCAGGGCCGGCATCATACTCGGGCCTCGCACGGTCGTGCGGCGGGCCAGCAGGAAGGCGAGCACCGTATACAGGCCCGGTGCTCTGGAAATGATGCGCAGTAGTCCGCGGAGGCTCTTTCGACTCATGGGTGGCTCTGCTACATTCTAGATTGGCAAGTCGCCCGTTTTACGGAAAAAGAAGGAGGCCCCCAACAATGCTATCCCAGAAGGCATTCGCCCTCGTCAACCGGCTCTTCCCCCACGAGGACGCCCACGCTCACTGCGACATCCCCTGCGGCATCTACGACCCGCACAACGCCCAGATCGGCGCGCTCACCGTCCTGCGCATGGTCCAGCTAATCGAAGGCATGGAAGCGCCGGCGATGGACAAGACCGCGCGCGACAAGTACATGCACAACCTCGCCCGATACACGAAGACGAAGGAAGACCACGCCGAACTCGTGAAGCACGAAGTCCGCGTCATCCGCGGCGACTTCTTCAAGCCCGACAACAGCCCGGACAACCTCGGCACACTCGTCGATGGGATCATGAAGGGCGCGTCGAAGGCCCGCCAGAACATCGACAAGGCTGCCGCTGAAGAGTTGCTCGACCTCGTCAACCAGTTCGCCGAGGCGTTCTGGAAGGCGAAAGGCGTCGCGACAAAGAAGCAAGGCAGCCACCAGGCCGTCGGCGGCGAGTTCGTCGTCCCGGCGGACTGAGCGAGGAACATCGCGATCAGTGGTGAGGCCGGCGTAACAGTCGCCCTCCATCCAGAGGCAAGTAGCTGAACGGTAAGTCGTTCCTCTTCGAGCGCTGGCCACGCCTGGCGTACAAGCACGCGCGACCGGTGCTGGCCGTGACGGCGCTTATCTTCATCGGACTCGGCGTTCTCTACGCGTTCGCCGGCGGCTCGTACGGCGACCGCTTCACGATTCCCGGCGCCGAATCCCAGATACTCACCGACCTGCTTGAGGAACGCTTCCCAGCCCGCGCCGGCGATACAGCCACGGTCGTCGTCAAAGCACCCGAGGGGATCGCGTCGGTTCAGCCCCAGATCGATAACCTCCAGGCGCGCCTGGCCCAACTGCCGGATGTAGTCGATGTCTCATCGCTGACCGACAACCCCGGCGACGTCTCCACGGATGGCACGATTGCACGCATCACGGTGCAATACGACAAGACATCTAGGGCACTCCCCGACTCAAGTCCGCAGGCGTTGCTCGACCTGCGCAAGGAGTTGACCCAGCCCGGGTTCCAGGTCGAGGCCGGCGGCAGCGTCGCCTCGCTCGCCGAGCGGGAGCCTCCCGGTGGCACTGAGGCGATCGGCATCACGGCAGCGATCATCATCTTGCTGATTGCGTTCGGGTCGCTGGTCGCGATGGGCCTTCCGATCCTCACGGCGTTGCTCGGGCTGTCATCTGGATTCTTCATCATCGGCGTCGGCGCGCGGTTTGTGCCGATGCCATCGTTTACGGCGCAGTTCGCGGCGATGATCGGGATCGGCGTCGGCATCGACTACGCGCTGCTTATCGTGAACCGCTTCCGCGAGGCCGAGGCGCTTGGCATGTCGAACGAAGAGGCCACGATGGCCGCGGCGGCTACGGCGGGACGATCGGTCTTCTTTGCCGGCGGCACCGTTGTGATTGCGCTGCTCGGCCTCTGGGCATCCGGCATTGTCAGCATCGGCTGGGTTGGCACCGCCGGCGCCGTGCTCGTCCTCATGACGGTCCTTGTCGCCGTCGGCGTGTTGCCCGCGATTCTGCGCTACGTCGGCCCATACGTGGATCGCTGGCGTCTGCCCTTCCTTCACGCCCCCGCCGCCGGCAGCAAGAGCGGTTTCGGTTACCGGCTGAGCCGCATTGTGCAAGCGCGGCCGCTGCTCTGCATGGTGCTGGCGTTCGCGTTCCTCCTCGCGCTCACAGCGCCCGTCCTCGACCTGCGCACGGGCACTTCGGACGCGGGCAACAACCCGCCGTCGTTCACGTCGCGCCGCGCATATGACCTGCTGACCGAGGGCTTCGGCCCAGGCACGAACGGCCCGATCATCGTCGGCGTCATCATCGACAACCCCGCCGCTCTCGACAAAGTGCAGACTCTGCCGGACCACCTCCGGACCCTACCGGACATCGCGCGCGTCTCCGACGTACGCATGAACCCCGACAACACTGCTGCCGTGATAACCGTGCTTCCGAAGTCCGCGCCGCAAGACCAGGAGACCGTCGACCTCATCCAGAACATGCGCACCGATCTGCGACAGGAGTTCGCCGGCTCCGGCGCCAGACCGCTGGTAGGTGGGTCCGTGGCGCTGTTCATCGACGTCGGCCAGCACGTGGACTCGCGATTGCCGATTTTCCTCGGCGCGGTGATAGCGCTCAGCTTCCTGCTGCTGATGGCGGTGTTCCGCTCGATCCTGGTGCCGATCAAGGCCGCGGTCATGAACCTGCTCTCGATCGGCTCATCTTTCGGCATCCTCGTGGCGGTCTTCCAGTGGGGCTGGCTGGGAGGCGTGCTCGGCGTTTCGCGCGAAGGTCCGGTCGAGTCGTTCTTGCCGATGATGCTCTTCGCCGTGCTGTTCGGGCTCTCGATGGACTACGAGGTGTTCCTCGTCAGCCGCATCCGCGAAGAGTACATCGCGACGGGCGACAACACGGAGGCGGTGGCGCGCGGACTCGCTGCCACGACGCGCGTGATTACCGCAGCGGCCGCGATCATGGTCTGCGTCTTCGGGGCTTTCGGGCTCAGCGATCAGCGCGTGATCAAGGAG
>JBGPBZ010000118.1:0-7213 GCA_041481535.1 Dehalococcoidia bacterium
GAGGGCTTCGTCGTAGCAGGAGAGGGCGAGTGACTGGACGCCGCCGAGGACGGTGGCCAGCGCCTGCAGTGACGCGCGGACGATGTTCACCTCCGGCTGCTGGGCGGTGAGGGTGGCGCCGCCGGTCTGGACGTGGGTGCGCAGCATCATCGAGCGCGGGTCTTTGGCGCCGAAGCGCTCCTTCATGATGCGGGCCCACATGCGGCGGAGCGCGCGGTACTTGGCGATCTCTTCGAGAAAGTTGTTCTGGGTGTTGAAAATCCAGCTGATGCGCGGACCGATTTCGTCGACGGCGACGTTGCGCTCCATCGTCGCTTCGACGTAGGCGACGGCGTTGGCGAAGGTGAAGGCGATCTTTTGGACGGCGGTGCAGCCGGCGTCGCGCATGTGGTAGCCGCTAATGCTGATCGCGTTGAACTTCGGCAGCTCGCGTGCGCAGTAGGACATGAGGTCTGCGGCGAGACGCAGCGACGGCTTCGGCGGGTAGATGTACGTACCGCGCGCGACGTACTCCTTGAGGACGTCGTTCTGCGCGGTGCCGGATACCTGGTCCTGCGGGACGCCCTGTTTCTGTCCAACGACGGCGTACATCGCGACGAGGACGGAGGCCGGCGCGTTGATCGTCATCGAGGTGCTGATCCGATCGAGGGGGATGCCGTCGAACATCGTCTCCATGTCGGCGAGGGTGTCGATTGCGACGCCGACTTTGCCGACTTCGCCCTCAGCAAGCGGATCGTCGGAGTCGTAGCCGAGTTGCGTCGGCAGGTCGAAGGCGACGGAGAGGCCGGGCTGACCTTCCTTGAGGAGGAACTTGAAGCGCTCGTTCGTTTCTTCGGGCGTGCCGTAGCCGGCGTACTGGCGGATGGACCAGAGGCGGCCGCGGTACATGTTGGCCTGCACGCCGCGTGTGAACGGGTACTCGCCGGGGAAGCCGATGTCGCGATCGTAGTCGACGTGCGAAACGTCCGCAGGCGTGTATAGCGGCTCCGTGTCGGTTGAGCTGGTGCGGAAGTCGGTGTCCTTGCGTTCGCCGCCCTTCTCGACAGCTTTGGCGTAGGCGCCGGACAGCCAGCGCTGCTTTTCTTCAGCGATGTGGTCGCTGTTGCCGTTGGGGGAGTTGCCGTTGGTGGTCACGATGATTTCCTTGCGGCTGATTCGGGGACTTCCACCTCCACATAGTCGACGACAGAAGTCGGCTCGGGGATCGTATCACCATCTTCGGCCATGCTCTCGAAATGGAACTCGAGAGCGCCCCGCAGATTTTCGGCCGTGGCCTGGACAGTCTTGCCCGTCGCGATGCAGCCATCGACATCAGGGGCAAAAGCACTACAATTCCTCTTTCCCTGTTCGATGACGATAGCGTAGCGCTTCTTCATTGGTTCGCACTCTCCGCCGCCTCCAGCAGGCGCTTGGCCCGCCAGTAGATCGGCGTGTCCACCATTTTACCCCCCAGCGGTATCGCCGCGCGGCCCTTCGCGAGGCCATCTCGTTCGAAAGCTTCGACGATAAGGCGAGCTTCGGCGACTTCGGCTTCGGCGGGGCGGAAGATTTCGTTGGCGATCTGTACCTGGAGCGGGTGGATGCAGAGCTTGCCACGGTAGCCGAGGCTCCTGGCGAGGCGCATCTCGCGGCGGAGGTGGTCTGCGTCCGTGTAGTCGGGGTCGGGCGTGTCGATGGCCTCGATGCCGGCGGCGCGGCAGGCGATGGCGATCTGCGTACGGGCGAAGAGGATTTCGGCGCCCTCGGTCGTCCGTTCGACGCCCATGTCGGTGGCATAGTCCTCGGCGCCGAAGATGGCGCCGGTCAGACGCGGGGAGGCCTCGCAGATTTCGTAGCTTTTGGCGACACCCTTCGCGGTCTCGATCAGCGGCATGATGGCGACGGTGCCGGGATCGATGCCGCGCTCGTTCTCGAGGCGCGACAGATGGGAATCGATCTCGCGGATCATGTCGGCGGACTCGGCCTTGGAGATGACGACGCCGTCGAGGCCGGGTCGGACGATTGCCTCGAGGTCACCTTCGATGAGGCCGCTCCAGAAGCCGTTGACGCGGGTGTACACCTGGAAGCCGGCGCGGGGCATCGTCTCGATTGCCTTGCGGGCGAGTGGGCGGGCGGCGAGCTTTTCGTCGGGCGGGACGGAGTCTTCGAGGTCCAGGCAGATGACGTCGGCGCCGGAGGACGGCGCTTTTTCTACGAAGCGCTCGACGATGACGGGCACGGTCATGACGCTGCGCATCACGGGCAGCGCGAACCGCCCCGAGATGTGGTCCAGCGGCGCCTCGCTCATCAAGTAAATGCTAGCACGGGGCGTAAGTTGACCCCCCAGATACGCGCTTCATATACTCACGTTCGTTCGCATGCGAAATCCCAGAGCTTTCTACACACCCCTCGCGGTCGGCGCGCCCTCGCCTCCAATGGAGGTGCCGGCGCGGCCGTACCGGATGATCCACTTCTTCCCGCCGCAACTGGAGAAGGTGCGGGCGAAGATACCGGAGCTTATCCCGCAGGTGGACGTGCTGCTGGGCAACCTGGAGGACGCGATCCCGGCGGCGGAGAAGGAAAACGCCAGGAACGGACTGATCGAGGTCGCGCTTAACAACGACTTCGCCGGGACGTCGCTCTGGACGCGCATCAACAGCCTGGACAGCCCCTGGGTGCTGGACGACCTGTTCACGGTGATCCCGCAGATCGGCGACAAGCTGGATGTGGTGATGGTGCCGAAGGTCGAAGGCCCGTGGGACATCCACTACATCGACCGCCTGCTGGCGCAGCTGGAGGCCAAGCACGGAATCAAGAAATCGCTGCAGGTGCACGCGATCCTAGAGACGGCACTCGGTGTTTCGAATGTTGAGGCGATCTGCGCAGCCAGTCCGCGAATGCAAGGGATCAGCCTGGGGCCGGCGGACCTCGCCGCATCCAGGCGGATGAAGACGACTAGGGTCGGCGGCGGGCATCCGTCTTACCAGGTGATCGCCGACCCGGATTCGGACGACGCGGACGCGCCGCGAGTGGCGGCCCAGCAAGACCCGTGGCACTACACGATGGCGCGCATGGTGGACGCCTGCTGCTCGGCGGGGATTCTCCCGTTCTACGGGCCGTTCGGGGCGATCGAAGACCCGGTCGCGTGCCAGTACCAGTTCCGCGCCGCGTTCCTGATGGGATGCGTCGGCGCGTGGACGTTGCATCCGAGCCAGATCGAGATCGCCCGCCGCGAGTTCAGCCCGACTGTGGAAGAAGTGACGATGGCGAAGCGTATCATCGAGGCGATGGGCGATGGGACGGGGACGGTGATGCTGGACGGAAGGATGCAGGACGACGCGACGTTCAAGCAGGCGCAGGTGATGGTTCGGACAGCGAAGATGATTGCTGAGCGAGACAAAGAGTACGCAAAGAAGTACGGCCTGTGATGGGTTCGGACGTGGGTTCCCTCACCCCTAACCCCTCTCCCGCTGCGCGGGAGAGGGGCATCCCGCTTCCCAGACCACAACCGGCCGTGCGACAGCAAGCGCGTTATAACCGTAAGACACCTACGAAATCAGAGTCGATCTTCTGGAGGGCCGTTCGCAACCGCCGTTTCGCCGGACAGAAGTTCCGCCGCCAGTACGCTGTCGGGCCATTCATCCTCGACTTCTATTGCCCGGAGCTGAGACTCGCCGTTGAGATCGACGGCCCAATCCATGAGTACCAAACGGAGGCTGACCAGAACCGTCAGCGAGCCATCGAATCCTTCGGTGTTCGATTCGTGCGCATCTCATCAGCCATCGTCGAACACAAGCCCGACCTCGCACTAGAACAGGTCTACGCCGCCCTAAATCTCCCCTCGCCCGCGCACGGGAGAGGGGCTGGGGGTGAGGGCTAGTGCGTTTCTACGAATTCGAAGCCAAACGCCTGCTTGCGAAGCAGGGCGTACGCCTGCCGCAGGGCGGGACGGCCAACCAGCCACAGGACGCGCACCGGATCGCGGCGGATATTGGCGGGCCGGTGGTGCTGAAGTCGCAGGTGTTGTCCGGGGGGAGGATGAAGGCGGGCGGGGTGAAGTTTGCGGACACGCCGGACGAAGCGCGGAAGGCCTGCCTCGAGATTCTGGAGCTGCCGATCAAGGACCAACTGCCCGTCAATGTACTCGTTGAGGCGAAGGCGGCGGTGGCGAAAGAGTACTACCTGGGTGTCACGTTTGACGCCGTGGCGAAGCAGCCGCTGATGATCATCAGCGATATGGGTGGGATCGACATCGAAGAGGTGGCGGAAACGCACCCGGAGCACGTGGCGAAGGTGCACTTCTCCACGCTGATACCGTTCACCGACTACAAGGCGAAGGCGGCGGTGGCGTCGCTCGGGATTACGGGCGCCGATCTGAACCAGCTGACGAGCGTGTTGTCTCGACTGGTGCGGACGTTCCTCGCCTACGACCTGACGCTGGCGGAGATCAACCCGCTCGGGAAGCTGGAGGATGGGTCGTTTGTGGTGCTGGACTGCCACCTCGATATGGAAGAAGAGGCGCGCGAACGGCACCAGGCGAGCGTGCTCGACGACCTGGGGATCGGCGCGGACGAGACGCGGCAGGGACGACCGCCGACGGAGTTCGAGATGCGCGGCGCTCGCGTCGACCAGGTCGATCACCGCGGCGTCGCGGGGCGAGTCGTGGAGTTCGACGGGAACCTGGGGCTGGTGATCGGCGCCGGCGGTGGCTCGCTCACGATCTTCGATGCGATACAGAAGTACGGCGGGCGGCCAGCGAACTACTGCGAGATCGGCGGCAACCCGAGCGTGAAGAAGGCCTGCGAGCTGACGAAGCTGATCCTCAGCAAGCCGGGCGTCGACAAGATCGCCGT
Organism: Dehalococcoidia bacterium; assembly: GCA_041481535.1. Taxonomy (GTDB): domain Bacteria; phylum Chloroflexota; class Dehalococcoidia; order SM23-28-2; family RBG-16-64-32; genus DATKKM01. Next base: position 4,833 of record JBGPBZ010000118.1, read on the forward strand.
GATCATGAACGTTGTCTCGAACACGCGGGTCGACATCGTTGCGCGCGGGGTGGTGAAGGGCGTGATCGAGATGGGGTTCGATCCGGCGGAGAAGATCGCGGTGTTTCGCATCCCCGGTTCGTGGGAGGGCGAAGGGTTCAAGCTGCTCGAGAAGTATGGCGTGGACTACTGCGACCGGACGGTCTCGATGTCGGAGGCGGCGAAGCGTGCGGTGGAGAAGATCAATGCGGGGTAGCGCTCAGCACTCAGCGTTCAGCAATCAGCAGGACCGGTGGGTGTAGTGGCTGCTTACGTGATCGCGCAGTTCGACGTTCATGATGTGGATATGTATTACGATTACTCATCGAAGATATTCGCGACGCTCAAGGGCTATGACGGGAAGATTCTGGCAGCGAACGATGCGGAGGTGAGAGAGGGATCGATCCCCCACCTTCGGACGATCGTCGGCGAGTTTCCTTCGCTGGAGCAGGCGCGGGCGTGGTACGACTCCGACGGCTACCAGGCAATCATCGCGCTGCGGAAGAACGCGACGACGGGGCATCTGTTCATGGTCGAAGGCCTGACGATGCCGCCGAGGAAAAAGGCATGAGCATTCTGATCGACGAAAACACGACGTTCATCATCCAGGGGATTACCGGGCGCGAGGCGGTGAACATGACGCGCGAGTGCCTGGACTACGGCTCGAAGGTGGTGGGCGGGGTGACGCCGGGGCGCGGCGGGCGCGATGTGTACGGCGTGCCCGTGTACGACACGGTTGCGGAGATCGTAGCGAAGGAGCGCGTGGACGGTTCGGTGATCACGGTGCCGGCGCCGTTTGTGCGCGACGCCGCGTTCGAGGCGATTGAGGCAGGCGTCAAGATACTGGTCATCGTCACGGAGCGGACGCCGCGGTATGAGGTCGCGCAGGTGCTGGAGCTGGCGCGGATGCGCGGGACGCGGGTGATCGGGCCGAACTGCCTCGGGATGATCACGCCGGGGAAATCGAAGATGGGCGGGATCGGCGGGCCGGCAGCGAACACGCGGCAGGCCTACTCGCCGGGCCGGATCGGTGTTATGTCGCGCAGCGGTGGGATGACGACGGAGATCTCGAACTCGCTGACAGCGGCGGGGCTCGGGCAGAGCACGGCGGTCTCGATCGGCGGCGACCCGATGATCGGCTCGACGTACGCGGAGCTGATGCCGCTCTTCGAAGCAGACAAAGAGACGGACGCGATCGTCATCTACACGGAGCCGGGCGGCCCGATGGACGCGCAGCTCTCGCTCTGGGTGAAGGAGAACAAGTCGCGCCTGCCGATCATCGCGTTCATGGCCGGCAAGTTCATGGACAAGATGCCGGGGATGCGCTTCGGGCACGCGGGGACGATCGTCGAGGGCAAGGCCGACACGGCGGAAGAGAAGTTGCTCCGCCTGAACGAGGCAGGGATCTCGGTGGCGGAGGAGATCTCGCAGATACCAGGCCTGGTCAAGAAAGCGCTGGGCAAGAAGTGATCCAACTCATCGACGCGCGCGAAGAATCGACGAACACAACATCGCAGGAGGAGAAGAGATGACCAACGTTGATACTGTAAAGAAGATGTACGAGGCGTTCGGGCGCGGAGACATCCCGGCGATCCTCGATAAGCTGGACGACAACGTTCAGTGGGATACGGCGATGACCGTGGAGGGCGTGCCGTGGCTGACGCCGCGCAAGGGGAAGGCGAACGTCCCGGGCTTCTTCGAGGCGCTGGCGCCACTTCAGTTCACCAAGTTCGACCCCCACACGATCATGGGTGAGGGCAATAAAGTAATCGCCGTCGTCGACATCGAGGCGGACCACAAAGGCAACCACTACGTGATCCCGAACGAGGGGCACTTGTGGACGTTCGGAAAAGACGGCAAGGTCATCGATTACCAGCACATGACCGACACGGCGATGCACTGGCGCATGGCGAACGGCAGGTAGGCGAACGACAATGGCGATGTTCATCGAGGTTGAAGTCGACGCGAAGGCGGCGGCGGACAAGGAGCTGGCGAAGAAGCTGGCCGAGGTCTGCCCGGTGAATATCTTCGCGACGGACGCGAGTGGCAAAGTCGCCATCGTCGAGGAGAATCTTGACGAGTGCGTCCTATGCGACCTCTGCGTGCAGGCAGCGCCGCCGGGTGGCGTGCGGGTGCGGAAGCTGTATTCGGGCGAAGTGCTGGAACGCTAACGCAAGACGTCTGCGATCAGCGGACGTTTGGTGCGGGGTTCGCGAACGGCCCTACGTGAGATGTTTGGAGACGAGCTTCGTCATCTCGAACATATTCACCATATCTTTGCCGTCGAAGACTTTCTTAAGCTTGTCGTCGGCGTTGATGTTGCGCTTGTTTTGTGCGTCCTGGAGATCCTCCTTCTTAATGTA
>JBGPBZ010000119.1:0-7164 GCA_041481535.1 Dehalococcoidia bacterium
AGAGCGCCGTCACCACCGACGCGCCGACGCCGTGCAGCCCGCCCGAGTGGTAGTAGTTCTTCGCCTCGAACTTGCCGCCCGCGTGCAGCGTCGTGAGGATCAGCTCGAGCGCCGGCTTCTTGTACTGCGCGTGGCGATCGACCGGGATGCCGCGACCGTTGTCGGCGACCGTCGCCGACGCGCCGTCCTTGTGCAGCGTGACGCTGATGCGGTCGGCGTGCCCGTTCATCGCCTCGTCGACGGAGTTGTCGACGATCTCCCACAGGAGATGGTGCAGTCCCGTCGCGTCGGTGCCGCCGATGTACATCCCCGGCCGTCGGCGGACAGGCTCGAGCCCTTCGAGGACGAGGATGTCCTTCGCGGTGTAGGTGCTTGCGGTTCGCGCCATGATCAGGCGCTCGGACGTGCTGCGGTATTCATCGGCCTCCCCTCCACCCGGTCGCGAGCTGCTGGCCGCACATCGTAGCAAGGTTTGCGCGGAAGGCGAGAGTCTAGAGGAGAAGTGTTCGCGCGCAAGCAGCGGCGACGAGCTCGTATCGCGGCTCTCACCGCCGGACGCGTTCGAGCGTGTCGCGCACCTGCTCCGACGTGAGCGTCGGCATCTTGCCGGTCTTTGGAACGGCAACCGGTCCGTTGCCGCGCTTGCGCAGCTCCATTGGCGTCGCAGCGGCCTCGATCTCGAGTCGTCCGTCGCGGGCGCGGATCTCGAGCGTCTGTCCAGCCCGCAACCCGAGTGCCTGTCGCAATGCCTTCGGAACGACGGCGCGGCCCGCCGAGTCGATTCTGGTCTTCATGACGGCGAGGGTGCCACGGAAATCCGACGCAGCCAATAAGCGATCGCCCGCCCGCATCGCCGCCGCGTGCTGCTTGGCGATGTGCGCGCGCCGCCGCCGCGGACGAGACGAAAGCCGCGTTTACCGCGCGCTCCGCCTTCGACGCGATCGATTGGTCCCACAACGTCGAGGCCCTCCCCGCCGACGTCGAGCGCCTCGCGCGCGATGTAGTCAGGTCCTTACACGCTCGACCGCCGCCTGCGCGCCGCCGTCCACGCGCTCCGCGCCGTCGATTGGCAGCTCGGCCGCCTCCACCCCCTCTTCGGCTCCGCTGCCTGGTCGACGTACGTTCGCGAACGCCTCGGCATCTCCACGCGCACCGCCGGCCTCCTCGTCGCGCTCGAGCGCAAGACGTGGGCATCGCCCGCGCTCATGGACGCGTATCGCCGCGGCACCCTCTCGGCGATTCGCGCCTGCACGATCGCTCCCATCGTCGGCGCTCGCGACGACGATCCGTGGGTCGCGCGCGCCTCGGAGGTGACCGTGCGCCGGCTCGCCGACGAGGTCGCCTGGGCGCTCGACGTTCGCGACGCGTCCCCGTCGTGCGCGTCGATCACGCCGCCGCCCCACGGCGAAGCCCTCGTCGCTCCGCCGCGGCAAATGCGTGCGCCCCTAGAGGAAGAGCTGACCGCCGAAATCACGTTCCGCGGTCCGGCGAGCGTCGTCGCGTTGCTCCGGAGCGCCATCGCCGCGTCTCACCCGCCTTTGACGCCCGCGTGGACAGGCCTCGCCCAGCTGCTCGCGCACGTGAAGACCGAATGGGAACGCCTCCCGCGCCACCGCGACCCGGTTTTCGCCCGCGACGGCTGGCGCTGCGCCGTGCCGGCGTGCAGCGCGAGGCGCAGCCTCCACGATCACCACGTCCTCTTCCGCTCGCGCGGCGGCGACAACGCGCGCGACAATCGCGTCACCGTCTGCGCCGCGCATCATCTCCACGGCATTCACGCCGGCTGGGTGCGCGCATCTGGCGTCGCGCCGGCGGCGATCTCGTGGGAGCTCGGCGTGCGGTCGGATGGTCCGCCGATGCTGTGGCTGCTCGGCGAGCGGTATGTCGATAATTGCGTCAGTTCGGAGCAGCGGGGGTCGACGGCGCACGAATGTTGTTGAGGAGGCGTTCAGGCGGCACCTATACTCCGCGCGCCACGGTGAACGTCGAGCCGCCGCTTGCGCGTTATCTTGCGGGACGGCGCGGGCTATCGTCGTGGATGTCCAGCGATGGATCAGCGTGCAACACCAAGTCGTCGCGGCGATTGCGACCGGTACAGGGTCTCCGCGGGTGCGTGTTAGACTGCGCGGTGGTGCAGTGGCCGTGGAATTATCTGGAACTGTCCAATTGTAGTTCGGCTGCCTGATGTCAGTCTGACGGAGAGGGTCAACCGATGAAGCCCACTGAGGACTTCTCGCTTCCGAGAAGGACACTCCTGGAGACGTGGGATCCACTTCGGATCAGCCTGCCCACGAAAGATACGAAACACCTACAGCAGCTCTGGCGTGAGATCCGCGATGTCGAGAGCGTCGGCGCCTGGAAGTCGCTAAGCAGCCTAAGCGGTCAACTCGTGGAAGCGCTGCTGAAAGAGCGACTGCGACTCGACCGGAAGTACGACATCGCAGCGCTCTCTGGCAAGACACTAGGCACCATCATCTCCATGGCACAGAGCGTCGGCCTGTTGCCCGACTACGACGATCCACCGACGGGCACCTCTGCGATCACAGCGGCACGAACTCTACGGAACTGGGCATCCCATTCGTCTCTCTGGTATGACTACCCGACCGAAAGGCGTGCGTCGCAGTCCTTGATTTTAGCTATCTGCGTCGTCGAGAGCCTGTTCCCGCGCGCCATGCCGGCGTTTCAGCCGGCGGGCGCACAAGATGATGATTGGTGGATAGCCAACCTCGAACGCGTCGCGCCTGGCACGATCCTGTCGCGGTTGAACACATCACCCGACAGCCTGCTCGCAGATCGGATCCGGCAGTCCCCGACTCCATTTTATCGGCACATCGTTGGGTACGGTACTTCTGGCAGCGTAGTGAAGCTCTTGGAGCTTAGCTATGACCTCAGATTTGATCAGGTCCTTCTTCGCCAGGCCTTGACAGAAGGCTTCGTGGACATCGTCCGCAATGCGTCCCGCAGTCCGTTCCGCGCTTTCACGGATCTGCTCTGGCGCTTGCGCCAACTTGACCTGGAGTCTCACGCAACTCTCTTCAGCATTCTGCTGCCGTTTGATATCGACCTCCTAGTCAAGCTCCTCGCGACCCGTTCGGAGGCTTGGGTAGCGAGGTACGTGAATGAAGCGTTCCGTGCCGAGCCACAAGTCTTTGCGGCAACCGCCATGAATCCGAAACGGACTCTCGAGCTGACGGCTGCCTTCTGGGGGGCCTTCAAAGAAGGCTCGGGAAACATTCTCAACATGGCCAACATCCTCGGTACTCTTCCATACGAAATCCGTGCCTCGCTTCTCCAGCAACCCGCCGCCGCCGTGCTTCCGCCGTGGGTCGCCCGCAGCGAACCGCGGAACGCTGTGAACCTGTTGCGATCCCTCAACGATCGGATCGTAACGCTGAACCCGACTCTGGGGGACTTGCGGGACGCGATCGTCAAGCAGTTGGTGACACAAGTCCGCGTGACAAGACCATCAGGCCTGCATGAGCTGCCGCTTCGCTTCGAGAGATTCAACATGGTGTCTGATACTAGTGCGATTGCCGTGCTCCGTGAAGTGCTTGGCGTCGCACTCCGACATCCCCATTTAGAGTCTGAGTGGCCTTACGTTCGGCGACTCGTCTGGGACTGCTATGCGTTGTTCGACGGGTTGCACGCGGAAGCATTTGACACTGCGCTCGAGCTATTCCGCTCGGCTGAGGCGCCCCATTGGGTAATGTATTGCCTCTCTGGACTGTTGGATCTTGAAGCATGCGCGGGCGTGTCCTACGATCATGTGGTTCTCGGTCAGGACGCCTTTCTCGCCAGTGTTGCCGATTCTAAGGTCGACAGGTGGCAGAGATTTCTCGCATCCGTCGGTTACTGGCGTGTGTGCCGCGCGAAGGGAGTAAGCTTTCCGGACGTGGCGAAGGCGACCCTGAAGCCCCTGAGGGATGAGACACGTCCGGCCTCGCACGGGCCATCACAGAGACTCCTTGCTCGGATAGATGAGCTCCTTCGAGCAAGGTGAGAGGGGCGAAGGGAAGCAGCCGAACACCCGATGGAGTCGACGGTGCTACGCACCGCGGCTCATCGGGGCGTTAGACGGCTGACGGGATGGAAGAGCTTCTCAGCACTGGTCATCCGCTCGGATAGCCGGATATAGGTCCTCACGAGAGATGGCGTCGAAAGCAGCGGGGCGGCCGGAGTATCACAAGTGGCCACGTCAGAGGGCGAGGATCACCGAACTGTTCCTCGATCCGGAAAACATCCGGCTCGAGGTGCCCGTCCAGGCGTCGCAGCAGTCCCTCATCAACGATCTCTTCCTGAATGAGAACGCGATGCAGGTCCTCGAAAGCATCGCGCACAATGGCTTTTTCCCGGACGAGCTGCCCGTCGTCGTGAAGGAGAAGGGAAAGCTCGTAGTCATGGAGGGCAATCGGCGCGTCGCGGCGCTGAAGGCACTCGCCCGTCCGGAGCTCGTCGCCACGAAGGAAGCGGCGATCAAGGAACTCCTAAGGACGGCCGTACCTTTCCCGCGCGAGCTCGAGGCCGTCCTTGCTCCGGATCGGCGCTCGGTTCGGCGCCTTCTCGCCGCGAAACATACGCAGACTACGCGCCGGCCGTGGAGTCCGCTCCGGCAGGCGGCTTTTTACAAAGGGGAGCTGGAGAGCGGCAAGACCGTCGACGATCTCCGGCAAGAATATCCGTCGGTCGAGATCGAGAAGTTCCTCCGCCTCATCAACATCCATCGGATCGCGAAGTCGCTCACCTACAGCGACCCCGAAGTGGCAAAGAAGGTTCACCGCGAACGCCAGTTCCCGGCGACGACGGTCGAACGTCTCTACGACGACCAGCAGGTTCGCGACTTCCTCGGCTTCGACTTCGACGGTAACGGCGAGGTGAGGGTGAAGATCGCGAAGGCGGAGTTCGAGAGGGGATTTCGGAAGATCATCGAAGACGTGGTGACGAAATCCGCCACGAACTTCGGCGTCGTCGATTCGCGCACCCTGAACAACGAAAAGAACCGCGCCCTGTACATCGCCAGCTTCCCGAAGAGCGCCATCCCGAAGCGGACGAAAGCCGGCAAGGTCACGACGAGCAGGGACTTCAATCCCCGGCCGGAGCTGGCGAAGCCGCGGACTAAGCTCGCCTCTAGGGACATCGCGTTCGGGCTTCAGTCAAAAGGCGTCCACCGGATGCTCAGCGAGCTTCAGGGCATCGATTACCACCGATATTCAAACGCCGCGCACGACCTGCTGCGCAGCTTCTTGGAGTGCGCGCTCAAGGCGTACTTTCATGACACCGGCAAGACGATCACGCCGAGGAGAGGACAATATGTCTTCCTCGACCAAGTCCTCGACGAGTTCATCAAAGAGATGACCGCGGCAAATAACAACCGACTCCGGCAGGTGGCTCAGCGCATCAGGTCCAAGCGCGACATGGTCTCCTACTCGGCGGCGTTCCTGAACGCCATCAACCACAATCCCGACATCTTCGTCACGTCCACCGAAGTTGAGAATGCGTGGGATGCGATGGAACCGCTTCTGCGCTTCGTGCTGAACCCCGCTAAACCGAATGCGCCAGCAGGTAATCCTTAAGACGCGGAGACGACGCTATTACAGCCCCCTCAGGTATCCCGGGGGGAAGACGATCCTTTTCCCGTTCTTCGAGCAGAAGATTGCCGAGAGCAGCCTTCGCGATGTCACCTACGTGGAACCGTTCGCCGGCGGCGCCGGCGCGGCGATCGCGCTTCTCTTCTCAGAAGTCGTCGATCGCATCGTAATCAACGATCTCGACAAAGCGCTGTACACTTTCTGGCGCTCCGCAATCTTCGACTCCGAACGTTTCATCGAAGCGATCCGTAGCACGCCTGTCACGGTGAAGGAGTGGCGCAAGCAAAAGGAAATTTACGACGACAAACGCGCAAGACGCTTCGAACGAGGTTTTGCGACGTTCTACCTGAACCGTACGAACGTTTCCGGAATTCTGAACGGCGGCCCAATCGGAGGATTAGACCAGACCGGCAAATGGAAGGTGAACGCCCGCTACAACCGCGAAGGTCTGATTCAGCGCATCCGGGAGCTCGCGGAGTACAGAAGCCGCATCACGGTCACGAACGAAGATGGCGTTGATCTCGTCGGCAAGTACCTGCGCCAGAAGAACACGTTCGTTTATCTCGACCCGCCGTACTACGAAAAGGCGGCCGATCTGTATCTGAGTTTCTACGTGCAGCGCGATCACGCCCGTCTCGCTAAGAAGCTGAACGCGCACGCTGACGCGCCCTGGCTCCTCACGTACGACGATCGCCAGGAGATACTGCAGCTCTACCCGAATCGGCGCACCTTGCACTTCTCGCTGAGCTACAACGCATACGAGCGAAGACGCGGCCGCGAACTCATGATCCTCTCGGACCGCCTCGCGTAGCGCTACGGGTCCGTTTCCACGAGGAGAGGTCTTGAGCCGGTCGCGCCGCCTAACTCTGCGCTGCAACCGACGCCGGCCGCTGGGCGGCCAGCGGGCCTTCGGGGGATTCTTCGACGCTCGCCAATCGCCGCGCGCAGGCGGCGGAAATGGTGATTTCGCCGGGCGATGCCGAAGGCGACTCGAAGACTCGAAGAACCGCTATCGCGCCGCCGACCAGTGGCTGCTCGCCGTTGCCGGTCGCGGCATCGCGACGATCAACGGACGGCGTCACGCGCTCCGTGCCGGCACGCTGGTGCTCATCGAGCGCGGCGACCGTCACGAGATTCGGAATACCGGACGCACGCCGCCGCGGACGGTGAACCTGTACGTTCCGCCGGCGTATCGCCGTGACGGTCACCCGTTGCCGCGCGCACGCCCGGGCGGCTGATCGCGTTTCCGGCGCGGCCGTCTGCGAACTACGCCCGCTCGAGCGTTGGCTTCATCACCCGCATCCCCTGCTCGATCATCCCCGCGATGTCGCTCGCGACCTCGTTCGGCAGGAGATCGGCGATCCACACGACGCGGCAGCCTTTGCCTTCGGGAAACACCTGCACCGACGCGTTGTGATGCGTGAGCCGCGGACTGCCGACCACGGCCCAGACGACGCGGCGGGCGTCGTCGTCGACGGTGACGATCAGCTCGCGCGCGGTCATGCCGTTGCCGAACGTGACGACGCGGGCGCCTTCCTCGAGCTGGGTGGCGACGACGAAGCCGGGCGCGACGCGCTCG
>JBGPBZ010000120.1:0-7163 GCA_041481535.1 Dehalococcoidia bacterium
ATCCACAGCCGGGGTCGATTACGCTCCTGGACGATACGACGCTGAACACCTTCGACCCGGATCGGTTCCTCTACACGCAGCTCGACGGGACGCAATTCGTTGTGGCGAGAACGAAAGGCGTCCAGAGCGTCACGGACACCAACGGCAACCAGATCACGATCGGCCCCAACGGGATCACGCATTCGTCCGGGGCGGCCGTGGTCTTCACTCGCGACGGCAGCGGACGCATTACCAGCATCACCGACCCGAAGGGCCAGACACAGACCTACGTGTCCTCGCCCACAGGTGATCTCAACTCGCGTACGAATGCGAACGGCAACACGACGAGCTACTTCTACAACGCCCAGCACGGCCTGGTGCGCATCGTGGACCCGCTGGGAATCCCGGCGGCCCGTACCGAGTACGACGACCAGGGGAGGCTTCTCTCGATCACCGACGCGGCGGGGCACACCACGACCTATCAGCACGACATCCCGGGCCGGCAGGATCAGGTCACCGATTCTCTCGGCAAAGTGACGCTTTATACGTATGACGATCGCGGCAATGTCTTGGCGAAAACGGATGCTCTGGGAGGGCAGACGACTTTCACGTTCGACGGGCGTGATAATCAGCTCACGCAGACCGATCAGTTGGGTCGCATTGCAAGCAAGACCTACGACAATCAGAACAACGTCCTGACGAGCGCAGATTTCGACGGCAACACCACAGTCTCTACCTACGATGCTCGGGGCCACGTCCTTTCGACCGTCGACCCGGAAGGGCGTACCACAATCAATGCCTACGACACCAACGGCAACCTCATCCGAGTGACCGACCCTGAAGCGGGTGTCACGATTCATACTTATGACGGCGCCGGAAATCTGCTTTCCATCACGGATCCCACGGGGAATATGAGCTTCTTCACTTACGATGCCCAGGGCCGCCGGCTCTCCAAGAAGGATCCGTTGGGGAGCACGACCACCTATACCTACGATGCCGATGGCAACCGGCTCTCCGAAGTCGATCCACTCGGAAAGCAAACGACTTATACCGTTGATCCGGCCGGCCAGGTCACGTCAGTGACCGACAAGATGGGACAGGCCACTGCTTGCATTTACAGCAATCAGGGGAGCGGTCAACTTGTCGCCAGTCGAACCGACGCTAACGGAAACACGACGCGTATCGACTACGATGCAGTCGGTAATTCGATTACCGAAACCCGACCAGACGGGTCCGTTGAATCTACGAGCTACGACTTTGCTAATCGCCCTCTCACGATCACGGATGCCTCGGGAGCGAGTTCCAGTGTTCAATACGACGCAGTCGGACGTCAGAGGACAATTACCAATCCGGACGGAACCACGACTCTGCTGACCTACGATCTGATTGGTCGAACGCAAACCACAACGGATGAGCGAGAAGGCGTCACGACCTATGTCTACGCTGCGAACCAGCAGACGACGATCGATCCTTTGGGACACACGACGCTGAACGTGTTCGACAGCAAGGGACATCGAGTGAAGAGAACGGACGCACTCGGGCGCGTGACGACCTTTAGATACGACAGTCGCGGGAACCCAACCCGGATCACCTTTCCAGACGGCACTCTCAGCACTGCAACCTATGATGCCGCAGGCCGCCTCACGCTCCAGACAGATCAAGGGGGGCGCTCGACGCAATTCGCGTACGATGCCGCCGGGCATCTCCTGAGAGTCACTGACGCGGCAGGCGGCGTGACTTCCTACACGTACGATCCTCTTGGCAATCGGTTGACTCAGACCGACGCAAATGGCAACACTACCCAAACGGCCTACGACGCGCTCGGTCGGGTCGTCGGGCGGACCCTGCCATCGGGAAAGAAAGAGACGTTTCTCTTGGATGCAGATGGCAACGCGGTAAGCCATACCGATTTCAACGGACTGACCACAACCTATGCCTATGATGGAATGAACCGCTTGACCCAAAAACAGCTGCCCGGCGGCCCCATAGCTTTCGCGTATACGGCTACGGGGCGGCGGGCGCAAGCCGGCGGAGATCGCTACTTCTACGATCGGTTCGATCATCTCGTGCGAGAGCAGAAGGCTTCAGGGGACGTCCTGTCCTACACGTACGATGCGGCGGGCAATCAGACGTCCATTACAACCCCGCATGGCACGACGAGCTACACCTACGACAACCTGAATCGCGTTGCCACAATCATAGACGCTGCCGGCACGACCCGATTCACTTACGATGCTCTCGGCAATCGCAGCTCGACAGCTTATCCCAATGCTGTCACTGGAACGTACAGCTACGACGCGCTCAGCCGCCTCGTGAGTATCGCACACAACGGTCCGGGCGGTCTCATTTCGTCCTATACCTATTCGCTCGGACCCGCCGGCAATCGTGTCCAGGCTGTTGAGACCGGCGGCGCTACTGCTGGGCGAACCATCAACTACTCTTTCGACAATGCTTATCGCCTGACACAGGAGCTAATTGCGGAGAGCGGCAAACCGATTGTGCCCATTCAGTACAACTACGACGGGGTGGGTAACCGAACACAGATTGTTCGCAATGGCGTCCCGACAACGTACACATATGACGCGAGTGATCGGCTGATCTCCGAAGCAGGACCTGGAGGAACGATTCTTTCGTCCTACGACGACAATGGGAACCTAACGGGTCGCGGAAGCGGCCCTGGCTCGGCAATCTCTTATTTGTACGATACGGAGAATCGCATGCTTAGCGCCAGCACTCCGGCTGGCGTAGTCAGCTACGGTTATGATGCCGATGGCATGCGCATCAGCAAGACGGCTGGCGCTGTCACGTCCAACTATCTTCTCGACAAGAACCGTCTCAACCCGCAGGTCCTTGTCGAGACCGTCGGCACGACGTCCAGCACTTACACCTATGACAACGATCGGGTGATCAGTCAAAGCCGGTCCGACACGGGCATTCATTTTTACCTCTCGGACGGTCAATACTCTACACGGCTGCTGACTAATCCGGCCGGAAACGTGACGGACGCCTACATTTACGATGCCTTCGGCGTATTGCTTTCATCCGTCGGCACCACTACAAACAGCCGTCTCTACGACGGCGAGCAGAGCGACGCCGACGTCAATCTCTACTACCTTCGCGCACGGTACTATGACCAAGCCAGTGGTCGGTTCGTCTCACCCGACCCACTTGTGGGAGACTCGGCGCGGCCAGTATCGCTCCATCGGTATCTATATGCCGAGGTTGATCCGGTGGACAAGGCCGATCCGAGTGGACGAGACGTCTTCATCGAAGCAAGAGTCACGGGTGGGTTTCAGATTGGCGGCAAGTCACATTGGATTCTCTGCGTGGACAGAACGGCCGACAATAGCTTATCGTGCGTAACCTTTGGGCCACTGGGCACGCCGCCGCCGACGGGTTTATGGGGACAAATTGGAGATATCTTTGCGGTGAGTTTCTCGGCGTTTGTTTCGTGGGATCCGCTTTCCGGCGTCTCGAAACTCGAAAGCCATGCGGGGGACGCAAAAGCGATAGAGCAATTCAATGAGGCACACGGGGAGCCATATTGGGGCCTCTACCACTACAGAACCACGCCCGACGAGGACGACTACGCGGCAAGTCTGCTCCCCTTCCTGACCGGCAACGAAGCGTACTCGCTGACCAATCAGAACTGCCGTGCCTTTGCGCGGCGAAGCTACGAGAGTATCATTGCGAAGATCGAGGCTCGTAGAATTTACGTGAGAGAACGACGCGGCACTATTGGAAGCGTTCTGTCGGGTAGCGCTCTTGAGTCGATATCGGTTCCGACTTTCGCTCCTCTCTTGAACGTGACGTTCTAATATCATCCCTGCCTCCCCCTTCCCCGGCGCGAGGAAGGCGCCACCGGCAACCTTTGCCCCGGGGCTGATCGGCGCTCGCAGCGCGGTTCCCTCCGGCCAAAGCTCGCCGATCTCACTCGAGTGGTCGAGAAGGAGTTTGGAATCGGAGCAGAGGAGCTCCGGCGCTAAAAAAGCTCGCCGGCACGGTTGGCTTTGGCCTATCTGGCGCGGGAAGTCGCCGCTTTGCGCCTGTCCGAATTCGCTCCATCGCTCGGCGGTCAAGTCTGGGCGGCGTCTCACCTGGCGACTTCCACTGAAGAACTCGCCAAGAGCAGCCGGCTCTTCGCCGAGATCCTGGATCGGTTGCGCCGATCCGTGACCGAAGCCACAGTTTCACAGACCTGACCCGAAGGTCGGGCTCCATGGGGGGCTCCTGATCGACACCCCGGAGTTCCTGCCCTGCAGTAACGCGGGGAACCCCCACAGCTGCGACTGACCGGGAAGCGCGTCCGCTAGCGGCTGCGGCCGCGCAGCTCGCGGTAGAGCCAGGCGCCGGCAGTCGCGGTTTCGCGCTTGATGGTCGTCGGCGACACCTCGAGAAGCTCGGCGACCTCTTCGACCGAGAGGCCCGCCAGGAATCGGAGCTCCACGATTCGGACCTGCTGATCGTCGATCTCGCCCAGCCGGGTCAGGGCCTGGTCGAGCGAGACCATGTCGAAAGCCGAAGGCGTCGGGTCGACGAGACCCTCGGCGAGCGTGACCTTGATGGCGTTGCCGCCGCGCTTGCTCGCTCCCCGCGATCGCGCGTGATCGACGAGGATCTGGCGCATGACACGCGCCGCGATCCCGAGCAGCTCGGCTCGGCTTCGCAGCTTCAGGGCGGGATCTTTCGACAGCTTGAGGTACGCCTCGTTGACGAGCGCCGTGGGCTGAAGCGTATGGCCGGGGCGTTCGCGCGCCAGCGCCCGGCGAGCCAGCCCCCGCAGCTCGTCGTAGACCTCGGGCAGGTCCGCGCCGAGCCAGTCCGGCTTGCCGGCGATCATCTCGACGCTGGCCCGGCCGGTGCACTCGCTGCGTGGACCGACACCGCCGGCACCCGGTTTCGGGCTCGGCCCTGCGCCGCGACACATTCAGCCAACAACGCCTCGACGGTCGCCCCCGTCGGCTCATCCGGATTCTTCCGGGCGCCGAGGGAAGCGCGAGCCTCCCGCAGGTAGCCCGCCGCCTCGGCCGGCCGTCCCGTCCGGAGAAGAGCCTCTCCCAGATACATCCAGCTCGGCACGCGCCACATTGGAGTGTCCGGAAGAATCTGGCGCCAAATCGCGAGAGCGGAACGCGCCTCTTTCTCGGCCAGGGCGTAACGACGCTGTCGGCAATGGATCTCGGCCAGCACCTCCCAGCCATGGGCGTTATTCGGGTGGTTCTCCCCGAAGAGCTCGCGCACGATCGCGAAGGCCTCCTGGTCCGCCGCCTCGGCCTGCGGATAATCACCCTTCTTCTCGAGAATCTCACCGAGATGTGACAGCTCGCCCGCAAGCAACCCTCGATCGGTCGAGCGGCGGCTCTTTGCGACCACGTCCCGCGAAACCTGTTCGGCCCGGTCAAGGTCGCCGTGTTGCTCGAAGAGGTGCCCGAGGTTGCGATAGATCGCGCGCGTCGCCGGGTGCTCCTCGCCGAACCGGACCCGCGAGAGAGCGAGAGCTTGCCGCAGGAGCGACTCCGCGTCGCCGGGAGCGCCGGGGTCGGCGGTGATCCTGGTATTGGCGAGATCCTGGAGGATGTAGGGAAGGTTCGCGTTCTCTGGATCCACTCGACGAAGGATCGAGATCGATCGGCGAAAGAGACCTTCCGCGCCGGCCAGGTCCCCGTGCCAGAGCCGTGCGGCCCCCAGGTAGTAGAGGCTCTCGGCCACTTTCGGGTGTTCCTCGCCATGCAGCGACGTGTAGAGCGCGACGGCTGCCTGGAAGTGCCGCTCGGCGGGCTCGAAAAGGCCCAGGCCCAGATAGCTATTGCCGATCGTCTGGTGCAGCTCGGCACGCACCTCTGGATACTCGGAGATCTCCGTGTCGACTTTCGATTCCGCCTGTTTCAGCACGTCCACGACCCGCGTGTCTCCACGCTTGCCGTAGCCCGGGGAATACCAGTTCGGGTTGGCGGAAGCGAGCATCTGCTGCAGGAAGGCGTTGATGCGTTCCGCCTTCGTCTTCTCCAGTCGCGCGCGATCACGCTCGTCTCTGGCAATGCGGGCCTCGTGCGCGGTGGCGAGCAACCCCGCCACCAGCGAAGCCGCGATCACGGCCGCGGCGGCGACCCCGGCCACGTGCCGGCGGACGAACTTGCCGGCCCGGTAGCGCACGCTGTCCGGAGTCGCCGAGACCGGCAACCCGTCGAGGAAGCGCCCGATGTCCTGGGAGAGCAGCGCCGCGGATCCGTAGCGTCGGGCAGGTTCCTTGCGGAGCGCCGTCAGCGTGATGTTGTCGAGATCTCCGCGAAGCTCCCGGCTCCAGGAGCGCCGCGCCGCCAGCGACGGCAGCGGAAGCCGACTGTCTGCCGACTTCGAAATCGGCGCGGTCGAGACGGCGAGGCTCGGCCGACTCGGCATCGTGTCGCGAATGACGCGGGCCACCTCGGCGAGGGCGTCCGAATCGAGCGCGTACGGATGCTGCCCCGTGATCAGCCGATACATCAGGATGCCGAGGGCGTAGACGTCGGTTGCGGTCGTCACGGGACGGCCCGCCAGCTGCTCGGGGCTCGCGAAGGCGGGAGTGGCGGGAGTGGCTGCGGTGCGCGTCAACAGGCTCGACCCCGATGCGGGATCGAGCAGCTTGGCGATTCCGAAATCGAGCAGCTTGACCGTGCCCTCGGCGGTCACCAGAACATTGCCGGGTTTGATGTCGCGGTGAACGATCAGGCTCCGATGGGCTTCCTCGACGGCCGCGCAGACCTGCGTCAACAGCCGGAGGCGGTCGCGGAGAGAAACGGCGCGCTCCTCGCAGTACTGCTCGATTGGAACGCCGTCGACGTACTCCATGACGAAGTACGGCACGCCCTCCTCACTGGTCCCCGCATCGAGCAGCCGCACGATGTTGGGATGCTCGAGGCGCGCGAGGGCCTCGCGCTCCGTCTGGAAGCGCCCGAACGTGTCCCGGGCAATCAGCCCCGACTGAACGAGTTTCACGGCGACCTGCTTGTGAAAAGCGTCGTCGGCGCGCTCCGCGAGCCACACTTCGCCCATCCCGCCTTCGCCGAGTGAGCGCAGGAGACAGTAGGGGCCGATGCGCTGGCCAGCCCGGTCGCGGGCTGTCTGCGTTTCCGACAACATCCCCGATTCGCGCGCAAGAGCCGTGACCACCGCGCCGCCGCCATCGCGATGAGCCTCGAGGAGCG
>JBGPBZ010000121.1:0-7062 GCA_041481535.1 Dehalococcoidia bacterium
CCTCCACCAGGCGCTTGGCTATCTCACTCCCAATCAGTTCTACGAAAAATGGCTATCGAGAAAGGAGGCGGTGTCCGATATGTCTTGACCCAGCACACCACCTCCCGCGCAGCGCCTGTCCGTGCTAGACTCCTAACAACGTCCAACCAGGACAAAGGAGGGCCACCAAATGCAAACAACTTCCACGGTGCGCCCCGCCCGAGCGGCCTAAGCAACACACCTGCCGCTCGACATCGGGTGCGCTCCTTCCCGACTGTCGTTTTCGAATAGCGCCGGCGCGGTTCTCTCCGCGTACGCAGCGCCCCAACAGAAGGAGCATCACTTGTCTAACCCTGTCTCACGTGAGACGCCCGGACAGCTCGCGCGCGTCGCCGAGCTGATGTCATCGTTCCCCTCGGACTGGATCCTCTGCGGCGGCTGGGCCGTCGACGCCTGGCTCGGCCGTATAACACGCGAACACGGCGACCTCGACATCACCGTCTTCGAAGACGCCGAGCAGGCGCTCTTCAAGCACCTCGCCGACTGGCAGATGGTCCCGCACGACGGCGAACTGGCTGACAGCGACACGAACGCGCAGTGGACCGGCCGCAAACTCGCGATGCCCGCCCATCTTCACTGTCGCGGCCCCGAAGACTCGGGCGATATCCCTCAGACCGGCGCCCTCCTCGCCGAGCAGGGCTGGAACCTCGAGATCGTGATTAACGCGCGCGAGCACGGAGAGTGGGTCCTGTCCGACGAACCCCGCGTCACGATCCCGCTGGACCGCTGCGCCGCCAAGTCCTCGTGGGGGCTGCCAACGGCTCTCCCCGAAGTGCCGCTCTTCTACAAGGCCACCGCCTACAAGGGCACGCACAACTACCTGCGCCGCCGCGACCACCTCGACTTCGAACGCCTCCTGCCGACGCTTACGCCAGATCAGCGAGGCTGGCTCCGCGAATCGATCGCCGTGGTCGACTCCGATCATCCCTGGCTCGGCCTCCTATTGATATAGCGCCGATGCCCGACCCTGTCCCCGCGCCCATCGCCCGCGTCGCCGACATCATGGCCACCTTCCGCCCGAAGTGGTACATCGCCGGCGGCTGGGCGGTGGACGCGTGGCTGGGGCGCCAGACGCGCGAGCACGATGACATCGAAGTCGCCGTCTTTCGCGACGACCAGCGGGCATTGTTCGACCATCTCGATGGCTGGACGCGCGACTTCGTTCGCCCGCGACCCGAGGGCCCTCCCGGCGACGTCCTCCCCTGGATGGGTGAGCGCCTCGACCTGCCGATACACGAAGTGCGGGCCCGCTCGGCGGCGTTTGAGCTCGAAGTCCTCCTCAACGAGCGCACCCGCACCGACTGGGTCTTCCGCCGCGACCCGCGAGTCACGCTTCCTCTGCGTTCACTCGCCGTCAAGTCTCCCTGGTCGATTCCGACGCTCGCTCCGGAGGTCGTGCTTCTCTACAAGGCCAAGAGCCCCCGCCCCAAAGACGAGCTCGACTTTCAAACCCTCCTCCCACACCTCACAGAAAGACAGCGCTACTGGCTCTGGGAAGCCATCTCCCTCACCCACCCCGGCCACCCCTGGCTCGGCCCACTCTCCCTGTGAACTCAGCGCCGCCCCCGCGAGTCGTAGCGGAGCGCCTTCAGGCCTCCACACCGCGCGCAGCCAAGGTGAAGGGCGCGCAGCGCCATACCGGGGGTCTGGGGGTGTCCCCCAGATCTCTCTTCTTCTTGGTGGGGAGGGGAGGGGCGGGCACACGCCACCCTTGGCTAAATCCGCTATCATTGTGACCGTGAAGCCCCTCATCGCCATTCCCCGCTGGAAAGCCCCCACCTGGGAACGCACCGGCTACTACCTCGACTCCCTCGAGGCCGCCGGCGCCCGCTGCCAGCTCGTCGACGAAAAGCACCTATCATCTGAAGCTCAGGGCCTCCTCCTCATGGGCGGCGTCGACGTCAATCCCAAACTCTACGGCGAGAAGCCCGGCTCCTTCACCGACCGCCCCCACGAAGCTCGCGACACCCAGGAAATGCAGCTGCTCCAGGAAGCGCTCGATAAAGACATCCCGGTCCTCGCGATCTGCCGCGGCCACCAGGTACTAAACGTAACGATGGGCGGCTCACTGCTCCAGCACATCGAAGACAACGCCCACTGCTGGACCGACGAAGGCGAGTCGAGCTGGCACGACCTCTCGTTCGACCCCGGGCGCCTCTCCGGCGTCTACGGTGCCGGGCCCGTCAAGGTGAACTCCCGGCACCACCAGGGCGTCACCCGCGACCGTCTGGCCGCCGGCCTGCGCCCCGTCGCGATCGCCCACGACGACTTCGTCGAAGCCGTGGAAAGCGAGACGCACCGCTGGGTCGCCGGCGTCCAGTGGCACCCGGAGCGCCCCGAAATCCGCCCCGAATCGATGCCCCTCTTTGAGGCGTTCATCGCCGCTTGCCGGCCTGACTAAACCGCCCCGTTTTTCGCCGAAAATAACTGCTAACCCGGCTGGACGATATGATGCAAAAGCCAACGTTTTCCGATATAATATGTATATGCGAGGACTCCCACCCAATCTAGACTCGTGCCTCGCTCGTCACGCCTCTTCCTTCGTCTCAAAGGAGACCCCATGACCCTCGAAGCATTCCCCATAGGCAACACGCGCCCCATCAAGATCGAAGAGGAGATGCGCTCGTCGTACCTCGACTACGCGATGAGCGTCATCGTCGCGCGCGCCTTGCCAGACATCCGCGACGGCCTGAAGCCCGTGCAGCGCCGCATCCTCTACGCGATGGACCAGGCCGGCATGCGCCCCGGCACCTCTTACAAGAAAAGCGCGACTGTTGTCGGTGAGGTGATCGGCAAATATCACCCGCACGGCGACGCCCCGATCTACGACGCAATGGTGCGCCTCGCTCAGCCGTTCAACATGCGATACCCGCTTGTCGACGGCCAGGGCAACTTCGGCTCCGTCGACGGCGACCCGCCCGCTGCCTACCGATACACGGAGGCGCGCCTTTCGCCAATCGCGATGGAGCTGCTGGCCGACATCGAGAAGAACACCGTCGACTTCGCGCCCAACTTCACGGGCGAGCACATGGAGCCGATGCCGCTGCCGGCGCGACTGCCGAATCTGTTGCTAAACGGCTCCTCCGGTATCGCCGTCGGTATGGCGACGAACATCCCCCCGCACAACCTCGGCGAACTGTGCGACGCGGTCGCCGGCCTCATCGAGAACGCCGAGATGACCAACGCCGAAATCGCGGACATCGTGAAGGGGCCGGATTATCCCACGGGCGGCATCATCTTCCGCTACGAGACCGTAAGGATTTCGAGCACGGACGGCAGCGGCCCAACAACAGAGAAGCGTGACGCGATCCGCATGGCCTACTCTGACGGGCGCGGCCGTATCGTCACCCGCGCGAAGGTTCACATCGAAGAAAGCCAGAAGGCGAACCGCAACGCAATCATCGTCACCGAGCTGCCGTACCAGACGAACAAGGCCACGCTGATCGAAAAGATCGCCGACCTCGTTCGTGCGAAGAAGATCGAAGGCATCGCCGACCTGCGCGACGAGTCCGACCGCCACGGCATGCGCATCGTGATCGAGCTGAAGCGCGAGGCGCACCCACGCCAGCTGCTGAACGCGCTTTACAAGCACACGGCGATGCAGTCCGCGTTCGCGGTCAACATGCTCGCGCTCGTCGATGGCCAACCGCGCACCGTCAGCATCAAGAAGATCCTCGAGTCTTACATCGAGCACCGGCGCATCGTAATCCGCCGCCGCACCGAGTTCGACCTCGCGAAGGCGCAAGCCCGCGCCCACATCCTCGAAGGTCTGCTCAAGGCGATCGACATGCTCGATCTCGTGATCAAGACGATCCGTGGCGCCGACTCCGCCGAGGACGCTAAGGCGAAGCTCATGGCCAAGCCGTTCGAGCTCTCCGATCTCCAGGCGCAGGCCGTGCTCGACATGCAGCTGCGCCGCCTGGCCAAGCTCGAAGCCAACAAGATCAAAGAGGAGTACGGAGAGCTGATCAAGCAGATCAACTACCTGGAAGACCTGCTCGCCAACCCCCGCAAGATCGACTTCCTGATCAAGGACGACGCGATCGAGTTGAAGGACAAGTACGGCGACGAGCGGCGGACGATGATCATGGAGCAGGAGCCCGAAGACTTCTCCGAAGAAGACCTTGTCGCGCACCAGGAGGTCGTCGTCACAATCTCCTCGCGCGGCTACATCAAGCGCATCCCGCTGAGCACCTACCGTGCGCAACGGCGCGGCGGCGTTGGCATCATCGGCGCCAAGACGAAGGAAGACGACGACATTCGCCACCTCATCGTGGCGGACACGCACGACAAGCTGATCTTCTTCACGGACCGCGGACGCTGCTTCCAGGTGAAGACGTACGAAGTCGACGAAGGCAAGCGCGAGGCGCGGGGCGTCAGCATCATGCAGCTCCTGATGATGGATCAGAAGGAGAGCATCACGACCGTGATCCGCGTGCCGGCGGACGTCGAGCACGACTTCATGGTGATGTCGACGAAGCTCGGCGAGGTGAAAAAGACCCCGATGAAGAACTTCGCCAACGTGCGCCGCGACGGACTTATCGCGATGGACCTCGAGGCGAAGGACGAATTCGTCTCCGCCCGTATCTGCAGCGACAACGATGACGCCATCATGGTCACCGCCAAGGGCCAGGCGATCCGCTTCAAGGTGAAGACGCTGCGCTCTGCCTCGCGGCTGTCGGGCGGTGTCCGCGGTATCAAACTGCGCAGCGGCGACCGCGTCGTCGCGATGGAGATTGCGCGCCCGGATCACGCGCTGCTCGTCGTCAGCGCTCTCGGCCACGGCAAGCGCACTCCACTGGACGACTACCCGCTGCACGGGCGCGGCGGCCAGGGCGTGATCACGTTCAAGACGCACTCCAAGAGCGGGGATCTCGTAACGGCGCGCATGGTGGACCCGGAGCACGAGCTGATCTTCATTTCGGAAGCGGGCATCGTGCTGCGCACGCCGGTCGCGCACATTTCGCTCCAGGGGCGGCCAACGCAAGGCGTCAAGCTCATGGACGTCGAAGGTGACAAGGTTTCGGCCATCGCTGTCATCGACATGCGCAAGGAGTACGACACGCTCCCGCTGCCGGTCGGCGCAAACGGCGAAGAAGAGGGGAACGGTCACGGCATCCCGGTAAAGCAGGCGAAGCACAGTGGGAAGAAGGCTGATCCTAAGACGCAGGCCCGCGGCCCCGGCTACGGGGGTAAGGGTAAGTCGTCTGGCAACGGCAGCAACGGCTCCAACGGCCGCGGCAAGAAGGGCAAGTAGCGGCAGCATGAGCGTCGCCCAGAAACTCGCCGAGCTTGGCCTCGTCGTTCCGAAGCGGCGCTCCGCCGGGTCGTACGTCGGCGCGGTGCGGACCGGCGACCTGCTCTTCGTCTCCGGTGCCGGGCCGATGGGGCCGGACGGAGCTGTCCTCGGTAAAGTTGGGCTCGACGTCGATGTGCCGGCTGCGCAGGAAGCAGCCAAGTGGTGCGTGATGAACGGCCTCGCCGCTGTCCAGGAAGAGCTGGGCGATCTTGAAAAGGTTAAGAGAGTGGTAAAGCTTCTCGGGTTCGTGAACAGCGCGCCGGGCTTTACCGAACAGCACGTCGTGATGGAAGGCGCTTCCAGTCTGTTAATATCCTTATTCGGGGAGCGCGGACGCCACGCCCGAAGCTCTGTAGGGATGGCGGAGCTCCCGATGAACATCGCCGTCGAAGTCGAGATGATCGTCCAGGTTTCTTAGGGAGAGCGGAGGTCGAGATGGCCAGGCGAACGGCAGACCAGTTCTCAGGGTTCGATCCGCGCATCCAGGATCACCTGGACCGCGCCCGTCGGCGCCTCTTTGGCAACTCGCCTCCCGGCAGTCCTAACTTCTGCCCGCCCTACATGGAGCCGCCTGTAGACGTCTATCAGACAGAAACGCACGTTGTGGTGCTTATGGAAATCGCCGCCATCCCGGAGGAAGAGATCGGGGTGGAGGTGGAAGGGCGAACGATGGTCATTCAGGGCGAACGGAAGGCCCTCACCGGCCCCGTGCCCCGGGCCTACCACCAGATGGAAATCACCCATGGCCTCTTCCGGCGCGAGATATTGCTGCCCGCCGAAGTTAACCCCGAGAAGCTAAACGCCGTCTATAAAGACGGAATCCTGGAGATTGCGCTTCCCAAGTCTGAGGCGCGCAGTGGTCGGCAGTTTCGCATTGTAGTCCGCTAACCAGCCGCTCCTCAGCGAAACCGCGAGGGGGTTCGATGACCGAAGACGACGGGCCCACAACCAAAGAGCCGCTTGCAGAAGAGCAGGTGACCATGCTACCCGAGGCGAGCCGTCCGGTCGAGTCTCGTATTCTCAGCGAACTGCTCGTAATCCCCAGCGGAACGAACATCGTCTACCCGCAGCAGCTGATGCCCGTCCTCGCCTCCGAAGAGCGGGACACCAAGGCGATCGACGCCGCCGCGAACGCCGAAGGCAAGATGCTCGCAATCTTCTCGCAGCAAATGCCTTCCGAGGGCATCGCGCCCGCAGACGGCGAGTCGGCCGGCACGTTCCGCGAAATCGGCACGGCCGCAACCGTCGTGCGCATGGCCAAGTCGCCGGACGGTTCCGTGCACGCGATCCTGCAGGGCGGCAAGCGCGTTCGCCTCCTCGCCATCGAGGACACTGGGCCGCCGATCCGCGCCAGGATCGAAGAGCTAGACGAGTACGTCGAACGCAACCTCGAGCTAGAAGCCGTGATGCGTGACACGACTGAGCGTTTCCAGCGCGTCGTCAGCCTGTCCGACACGCTGCCGAACGAACTTGGCGCGGCTGTCGCCGACATCACCGACCCGTCGGCGCTGGCGGACTTCGTCGCCGCGAACCTTCCGCTGAAGCCGGAAGACCGTTACGAAGTCCTCGCGCAGCTCAACGTGAACGAACGTCTGAACCTTGTGCGCTCGCTGCTGCGACACGAGCAAGAAGTCCTCGAAGTCCAGTCGAAGATCCACTCGGACGTGCGCGGCGAGCTGGACAAGCGCCAGCGCGAGTTCATCCTGCGCGAGCAGATGAAGGCG
>JBGPBZ010000122.1:0-7054 GCA_041481535.1 Dehalococcoidia bacterium
GACGCATCTTCCGCAACGAAGGCGTCTCGACAAAGTACAACCCCGAGTTCACGATGCTGGAGCTCTACCAGGCTTACGGCGACTACAACACAATGATGTCGCTCGTCGAAGAGATGGTTTACACGGTCGCCGGCGATGTGCTGGGTGAAACGACTGTGCAGTACGGCGACCACACGATCGACTTCGCGCCCCCGTGGCCGCGCCTCCCCCTCCGCGACGCGATCCTCGATCGCGCAGAGCTGGACCTCAACGACTACCCCGACGCCGACTCGCTGCGCGCCGCCGTCCGCAAGGCCGGCCACCACGCCGAGGACGCCTGGGGCCGCGGCAAGCTGATCGACGAGTTGATGTCGGTCTTCGTCGAGCCTCACCTGATGCAGCCGACGTTCCTCATCGACTACCCGCTCGAGCTATCACCGCTCGCCAAGCGCAAGCCCGGCTCCGACGACAAGGTGGAGCGCTTCGAATTCTTCATCTGCGGCCGTGAGTGCGGCAACGCCTACACCGAGCTGAACGACCCGATCGACCAGCGCGAGCGCTTCATCGAGCAGGCCCGCCTCCGCGCGCAGGGCGACGATGAGGCGGAGCTCGCCGACGAAGACTTCCTCGTCGCGCTCGAGCACGGCATGCCCCCCACCGGCGGCCTCGGCATCGGCATCGACCGCCTGATCATGGCCCTCACCGGCGTCGCCTCCATCCGCGAAGTGATCCTCTTCCCGGCGTTGCGGGAGAAGCAGTGACCAGCGAAGACCTCCGCTCATGGGACGCCCTCGCTGACGGCTGGTCGGAGTGGGTACACAACAACGACAACCGCCTCTACGTACTCGACCCGGCGCACCTCAAGCAAATCGGAGACGTTGCCGACAAGCGTGTCCTTGACGCAGGCTGTGGCGAAGGTCGATTCGCCCGGATGCTCGCCGAGCGTGGCGCAAACGTCACCGCGTTCGACTTCTCCCCGCGCATGATCGAGCTGGCGAAGCAAATTGAATCGGAGAAGCCGCTCGGCATCGAGTACCTCGTCGCCGACATGACAAACCTTTCGCGGTTCCCAGACGATTCGTTCGATATCGCCGTCGCGTACCTCTCACTGATCGATGTCCCGGACTACGAACGTGCGCTGGCAGAGGTCGCGCGCACTCTGCGGCCCGGCGGCTCGTTCCAATTCTCCATCGTCCATCCGTGCTTCATGACCCCCGAGGCGCAGTGGGAACCGACCACGCCCGGGACAATCCCGATCTGGGACAAAGACAAGCGTTACAAGAAAGTCGACCACTACTTCCCGGCTCGCGAACTTCGCTTCAAAATGTGGCCCACCGCGCCCGTCGAGACGATCAACTATCACCGGCCGCTAAGCGAATACGCGCACGCCTGCTGCGCCGCCGGCCTGCTGATTCGCGATATCCTCGAGCCCTTCCCGCCCGAAGAAGTCCTCGCTCAGCGCGACTGGCTCCGCGAATTCGTGCGCGCCCCCTCAATGATGCTTATCGACAGCGTGAAGGCAACCCGGTGAGCACCCCACTTTCACTATTCACCATTCACTATTCACTATTCGCGCGGCGGCGGGGCTAATGGCGGGGCGATACCGCGCGATCGTCTTCGACCTCGACGGCGTCCTCTGGGACGGCGAGCCCCTCTACCACGAGGCGTTCAACGTCGTCCTCCGCCCGCGCGGCCACGTCGTCACGTCTGAAGACTACGAGCAGATCATCGGAAACTCCGTCGAGAACGCCTGGGCCTGGGTGCTCAAGCGCTACGGCATCGCCGAAGAGCCCGGCCCCTTCTACCACGCCTACGACGTCGCCGTCCTCGAGCTCCTCGCCGCGCCTGTCGAACCGCTCCCCGGCGTCCGCGAGCTCCTGCGCGAGCTAAAGTCGCGCCGCATTCCCGTCGGCCTCGCCTCCGCATCTCTGCGCAACTGGGTGGACGCCACGCTCGAGGGCATTGGCCTCGCCGGCCAGTTCGACACAACCGTCGCGGCAGGCGAAGTGCCGCACGCCAAACCCGCGCCGGACCTCTACCTGAAAGCGGCCGCGAACCTGGGCGTCGACCCAAAGCTCTGCGTCGCCTGCGAGGACTCGACCTCCGGCATCAAGTCCGCGAAGGCCGCCGGCATGTACACCATCCAGGTGCGCGCCGCATCCACCGCGCTCTCACCAATCGACGAGGCGGACGCCGTCATCGAGGACTACACCCAGTTCGACCTGGGCCTGTTCAGCTCCCCCGACTGACCTCGAAGACACGCACCGGCTCGCCGACGCCCTTCAGCGCATGCTCGCCGCGGTCGGTGAACGAAACGTCCGCTGAAGTGCGCGCCAGTTCACGCACCGTTTGCGAAACCAGCACCTGTCCCGCCGCCGAAATTGCCGCCACCCGCGCGGCGATGTTGACGGCGCCGCCGTACACGTTGCCCTCCTCGCGGATCACGTCGCCGGCGTGGATGCCGAGATGAAGAGGGAGACCGATACTGTCGCCGGCCTCGGCGCATCTGAGCGCCGCGTAGATCCCCTGCTGCGCCGAGCTGAACACTCCCAGCACGCCATCACCCAGCAACTTCCCGTCGACGGGCGTCCCGCCCGCCTCACGGATCGCCGTTCGCAGCGAAGAATCCAGCGACCTTGCCCGGTCGCGAAACTCCGCGTCGCCGAGCTTCTCGGTTAGCGCCGTCGAATCGACGATATCCGCGAAGAAGATCACGCTTACCTCCGCAGTGTTAGTAGCGGAGGCGGGTGCGGGCGGGACCTCGCTCCCGAGAAACTCCAGCACGCAGCGTAGCGCCTCGTTGCTGTTACCAAGGTAGGGCGCAACCTGCGACCCTTCCAGTATCGCCAGGCGTGACCCGTTGATGCCTGCCGCAAGCTCTCGGGCCGCCCCCTGGCCAAGCTGTTCCCAGTTCTTCCGGTGGACCACCAGTGTCGGGCACTTCACGTCTGCGAGATCACCGCGCACGTCAACCATGCGCATGGCGTCCATAAATAGGCCTTGCGACGACGGCGTCGAAGCCTCGTTGATCAGCCGGGCGAACTTGTTCGCCGCGTCGGATTCTGACCAGCCTTCGCGGGCGTGAGCGGACGTCTGACAGAACGTCCGCCAATCAGAGTCGACGAGGCTACGCAAAGCAACCGTCTCTGGCCTGTCGAAGAAGAGAGCTCCACGCGCGTACGTACACCAGAGTATTAGGCGCGAAACTCGATCCTCATTGTTTGCCGCAAATTTCACCGCGACGGGTCCGGCGTTGAGGGGAGCCATCAAAGCGACGCTTCCGTCGAGACGCTGCACGACAGCTTCGAGATCCCGCGCCAGTCCGTCCAGCGAGTAGTCATCAACCTCGCGCTGCGACAAACCGAAACCCCGCCCGTCGTATCGGGCGATCACGTGTTGCGTAGCAAGCTTCTCGTACCAACTGCGAATGGGTTCGATCTCCCATTCCAGCTGAACGTGCGTGAACGGGAGCGGCGGAAGTAACACAAGAGGCGAACCCGAACCCAGAGTCCAGTAGGCTATGCTGACGCCGTCCTCCGTCTGCGCGTACCGGATCTGCGGGCCCATCGAAGACCTAACTCAAAGCGCTCGGGAGGCGCGTCTCGAAGTCGATGATCGAAACCCACTCCGGTCGCACCGCAATCCGTCCCATTTCAGACACCATGCCGCCGATATTCTTCGCCCACTCTTTGCCCGCCGCCTCCCCAAAGTAGCGCTCAGCCGCGAGCGCATACTCCTTCACCACTCCCCGCACCGTCTCAACCTTCGCCGTGCCGCGGATCGACAGCACCTTGTATGGCCACGCGCTGGCGTCGTCGATCGTGATCGCGACCTGCGGGTTCTTGCGGAGCGCCTTCAGCTTCGGCGCGCGCGGCGGCGATCCCATCACGATCTCCTGGCCGTCCCAGTGGAACCAGATCGGTACGACACGCGGAGTCCCGTCCATCCAGTTGTAAGCAAGCCGCGCCGGTATGGCGGACTTCAGAAGCTCCTTCGCGACCGGATCGTTCAGAAGTTTAAGGTCACCTTGCGTAGACACATTGCCCCCTTTCGTCGCTCAGCGCGTGAGCGCTCACTCGGAGACAGATGCTATACCAACGCAGCGCTTCGCGCTTAGCTGCCCCGCTTGGGCCGCGCTTCCGCCTCTTCCGTCGCGCGCTGGTACTCCACCCACTTCACCAGACGGTTCCAGTCCTTCTCGCTCAGGGCGAGGTCATCGGTGCCGCCGTACTCGCGGCGGTCTGACTTCGC
The DNA here is from genome assembly GCA_041481535.1 of Dehalococcoidia bacterium. Taxonomy (GTDB): domain Bacteria; phylum Chloroflexota; class Dehalococcoidia; order SM23-28-2; family RBG-16-64-32; genus DATKKM01. Next base: position 4,231 of record JBGPBZ010000122.1, read on the forward strand.
CGTCAGGTAGATGCGCACGGCGCCGTTCGCGTAGCGCACGCCCAGCGTCCACGTCGGCCCTTCCTTCAGTGTCAGTTTGCTGACTGCCATCTGCCTCTCCTCACCAAAATCTGCGTCTAATCAGCGCTAATCTGCGGCCATTTCCACGCCGGCGTTAAGCCGACCTTCGCGCGCCCTCAAGCCGTCGGCTGACGGACAGCACGCCGCGGATGCTCTCCAGCCGGTTGAGGATCCGCGCCAGCTGCTCGATGCCCGACGTCTCCAGCGTGACGTGGATCGTGATGTGGCCGTCGCTGCCCTCCTGGGTGTGCACGCCCACCATGTTCACCTTGTCCTCCGCCACCATCGTGCTCACGTCGCGCAGCAGACCGACGCGGTCCCACGCCTCAATGTGCACGGCGACCGGATACATCTGCCCGCGCTTCCCCCACTCCACGTCGACCAGGCGTTCCTTCTCGTCTTCGTTCAGGATGTTCTTGCAGTTGCGCCGGTGCACCGACACACCCTCGCCCCGCGTCACGTAGCCGATGATCTTGTCGCCCGGCACCGGGTTGCAGCACTTCGAGAGGCGCGTCAGAAGGTCGCCGGTGCCGAGGACGCGGATGCTCGTTGTGTACGTGGCTTCGCTCGGCGCTTCGAACTGCGCAGGCTCGACCGTCTCTTCGAGGACGTGCGCAATCTTGTTAGCGATGTGCTGCGTGCTGATCTCGCCGTAGCCGACGCGCAGGAACAAGTCATCGACGTCCTCAAACTTGAACACGCGGAGCAGCTCTGCTTGCATCTCGGAAAAGCTCGTCCCCATGCGCGCGAGCTCTTTCTCGACCAGCTCCTTGCCGCGCGCGATGTTCTCCGCGCGCTCCTGGCGCTTGAACCAGGCGCGCACCTTCTCGCGGGCATGCGTCGTCCTCAGATACCCCAGGTTCGGGTTCATCCAGTCGCGCGACGGCCCCTTCGATCCCTTGCTCGTGAGGATCTCAACGACCTCGCCGTTCTTCAGCACGAAGTTGAGCGAGACGAGACGCCCGTTCACCTTCGCACCGACGCAGCGGTGCCCGAGATCAGTGTGGATGCGATAAGCAAAGTCCAGAGGCGTGCTGCCGGCGGGCAAATCTTTGATCTCGCCCTTCGGCGTGAAGATGTACACCTGGTCCTGGAAAATGTCCGTCTTCACCGCCTCCAGCAGGTCTTCCGCCTTCACCATGTCGCTCTGCCAGTCCATCAGTTGCCGCAGCCACGCCAGACGCTCTTCGTACTGGGCGTCGTGCTTGCCGCCCTCCTTGTACCGCCAGTGCGCCGCGATCCCGAACTCCGCCGAGGCGTGCATTTCGTGCGTGCGGATCTGCACCTCCAGCGGCTGCGCATTCAGCGCCATCACCGTCGTGTGCAGCGACTGGTACATGCTCTCTTTCGGGTTCGCGATGTAGTCGTCGAAGGCGCCGGGCATCGGCCGCCACATCCCATGGATGATACCGAGCGCCGTGTAGCAGTTCGTCACGTCATCAACGAGGATGCGCACGGCCAGCAGGTCGTAGATCTCGTCCATGTCGCGGCCGTCTGTCGCGTACTTATCGATCTTCTTATAGATGCTGAAGATGTGCTTCGCGCGGCCGTAGACTTCCGCCTTGATGTCGTGCTTCGCCAGCTCATCGCGGATCACCTTGCTCACCTGCTCGACGTAGTCCTCGCGCACCTGGCGCTTCACTTCGAGCATCTCCGCGACCTTCTTGTACTGGTCCGGCTCCAGGTATCGGAACGCCAGGTCCTCAAGCTGCCACTTCATCTCCCAGATGCCGAGGCGCGCAGCCAGCGGGGCGTATATCTCCATCGTCTCTTTTGCGATGCGTACTTGCTTCTCGCGCGGGAGTGCCCAGAGCGTGCGCATGTTGTGCAGGCGGTCCGCGAGCTTGATGATGACGACGCGCAGGTCCTGGGCCATCGCCAGGAACATCTTGCGCAGGTTCTCCGCCTGCATCTGCCGGTTCGCCGTCTCGACGTCCGCCGCCTGCCCGCCGATCCGCCCGAGCTTGGTGACGCCTTCGACCATCGCTGCGACTTCCGGCCCGAAACGCTTTGCAATCTCGGAATTGCTGACGTTGCAGTCTTCCTGCACGTCGTGGAGGAGCGCCCCGGCGATAGTCGCCGCGTCTAGTTGCAACGAGGCGATCGTCTCAGCAGCGTGGAGGGGGTGGGTGATGACGGGATCGCCGTTCTTGCGCGTCTGCCCCTCGTGGGAAGCGACCGCGAACTCCAGCGCCTCGCGCACCAGCCTCTGCCCGCTCTCGGGCAGGTACTCCGCGACCTTTGAGAGCAGCCCGCTCCCGATTTGCTCTTCTTTGGTGGTCATCCCTCTGATAAGTGTAGCACCGGCCCCTCAAGCGACCAGTTATGGAGACCCCCCGCTCATCCTGAGCCCGTCGAAGGACCGTCGACTTCAGTCGACCCCGAGGACTGAGCCGGTCGAAGTCCCATCTGCGCCCAAAAATAATCTGCGTTCAATCTGCGCCAATCTGCGGCCCATCTCTCGTTGCACCCTCCGCCCGTGATGCCTCATAAGTGATGGTTACCGAAACTGCAGCGGTGCCTCAAAACGATTGTTACCCAGCCTCCGCCCGTTGGCGCTTGTCATTCAGGGACCACAGCTCGCGCAGGCTCCGTCACCGCTGGGCCGTACCCAGGCCGTCCTTTGTTCTTCGGCGCGCCGGCGCCAGCCTGACGCCGCGGCCCAGAAGCCGCGTCGCCGCCTTCCGGTGTATTCCCGTCGCAGCACAGAATTCGTCCAGTATCCGACCCTTCTCTCTCTTCCCAGCACGGCGGTACCGCTCTC
>JBGPBZ010000123.1:0-7013 GCA_041481535.1 Dehalococcoidia bacterium
CGCTCGTAAAAGGGCCGCGCCTGCCAGCTGAACGTGTCGAGCCACGCCGCTTCCGCGCCTCTTTCGCGGCCGAGCTTGTGCGCCGCCTCGAGCATCTGCGTGCCCCAGCCCTGGCGGCGGCAGTCTTCTTCCAGCCAGAAAGTGTCGACGTGCAGCCACTTCCCCCAAACGTAGGAGAGCAGTGCGCCGCGGATGTGGTCCTCGCCGTCGCGGAGGAAGAAGTAGGCGGGTGCGTAGTCTGCGAATCCAGTGACGCGCACGTTCCACCGGCCGAGCGCGTCCTTTACGAAGGCTTCGTCCGAAGTAGCGAGGTCCGCCTCGAAGGCGAGACGTAGGTCACCAGCCATAGCTTCAGTGAGGTTATGAACGGAGTGTGGCTGTGTCAAAGGTTGATAACTAACTTAGCGCTTGCTAGACTGCACGCGGCGCTGGGGTGAGCGCCGCTTATTTCACGTCAGGAGGACCGGCGGCATGGCGCATCCGTGGTCGAAGGAAGTTAAGGAGTGCCCCTACCCGTACTTCGACGAGTGGCGCTCGCAGTCCCCTGTTCTCTGGAACGATGAGATGCGCGCCTGGGTCGTGACCGGCTACAAGGAAGCGCTCGCGGTACTGGAAGACCACCGGACGTTCTCTTCCACGAACAGCGTGTTCGACCCGGAGGCGGAGGATGTGCAGTCCTTCCCCTCGATGATCAACATCGACGAGCCGCGCCACAAGAAACTGCGCGCGATTGCCGCGAAGGCGTTCACGCCGAAGTCGCTGGACCGCGACTGGGCGCCGCGGATACAGCGCATCACGAAGGAGCAGCTGGACGGCGTTGGCCCGGAGATTTTCAACGTCGTCGGTGATCTCGCTTACCCGCTGCCCGTTCGCATGATCGCCGAGGTGATAGGTGTTGACTCCGCGAAGTACCAGGAGTTTAAGACGTGGTCGGACAACCTCGCTAAACGGATCGGCATCCCTGAGTCGGAGCGTGACAACTCCGACATCGAGTTTCCAATGGCGTATATGAACCTCGCGATTTACTTCGGGCAGGAGATGGAACTGCGCCGCAAGGCTCCCCGAGACGATCTCTTCACCCGCATCATCGAAGCTGAGGTGGACGGCGAGATGCTCAACATCTCGGAGATACACGCATTTCTGGTACTGCTTCTCGTTGCCGGCAACGAAACGACGACCAACCTCATTGCGCACGCCATTCGAGCGCTTGCGGTTGATCCGGCGCTCTTCAGTACCGTGCAGAAGGACCGCACGCTCGTCGCGAAGTTGATCGAGGAGGCGCTGCGCTGGGAGGCGCCGATCCAGGGCTTCTACCGCAAGGCCAGACGCGACGTCGAGATCGCCGGCGTGCAGATCCGGCGAGGCGATCCGCTCTGCGTGATGTACGCCGCCGCCAACCGCGACCCCGAGAAGTACGAGTGCCCTGCCGAGATCAAGCTTGAGCGGGCGAGCCGCGACCACCTGGCGTTCGGGAAGGGCGTGCACTACTGCCTCGGCGCCAACCTGGCCCGCCTGGAGGCCGACATCGCCCTCAACGCGGTGCTGGACCGCTTCGCCTCGCTGACGCCGGTCGATCCGGACCACATCGCCTGGCGGCCGACGCCGTTCTTCCGCGGTCCGGTGGAGTACCCGGTGCGGTATACGTTGCGTGTAGGCGCCCCGCAAGCAGCAGTCGCCTGATCCGTTCGCGGCCGCGCGCCGTACCATGGAGTGAGTGAACATCCGTCCGGGCCTCACGCTGCGCCTGCTTCTCCCGCTCTGCTTGCTCATCGCTGTCGTTGCTTGCGGCGGAGGCGGCGGTGGTAGCAGCGACCAACTGACCGCGCCCTCGGGTACGGCGGGGGACTTGGCAGCTCCGGAATTTCCGGCGGGCCAGACGTGGTTCAACGTCAGTCACCCGCTAACGATGACCGAGCTTCGCGGCAAGGTCGTCGTCCTCGACTTCTGGACGTTGGGCTGCATCAACTGTCAGCACATCGTGCCCGACCTGCACCGCCTGCAGAGCGAATTTGGGGACGCGGTCGCCGTGATCGGCGTGCACTCCGGCAAGTACGACAACGAGCACACGGACGAGAGCGTCCGCGAGGCGACGATCCGCCTTCAGCTTGGACACCCCGTCGTGAACGACCCCGACTTCGTCATCTGGAATAGCTACAGCGCCAGTGCCTGGCCCACGATCATCGTTGTCGATCCAACGGGACAGATCGCAGGCGTGCACGAGGGCGAAGGCGTGTACGACGCCGTCGAGCCCGCCGTCAAACAGATCGTCGACGACTTTGACGCGAAAGGTGAGGTCACTCGCACGCCGTTGCCGCTGGATCTTGAGGCGGCGCCGATCGCCTCCGATTTCCTGATGTTCCCCGGGACCGTTCTTGCCGACGAGGCGGGCGATCGGCTCTTCATTGCGGACTCCGACAATAACCGCATCCTCGTCGCCGGGCTGGACGGTGCGCTCCAGAAAGCGATCGGCAGCGGCAAGGAAGGCCTGAAGGACGGGATGAGCGATGTCGCTCAGTTCGACCAGCCGCAGGGGCTCGCACTTTCCGCGGATGGCGGAACGCTCTACGTCGCGGACACGCGTAACCACGCGCTTCGTAGCGTTGACCTATCCACGGGGGAGGTGAAGACGATTGCCGGCACCGGCGAGCGCGCGCAGTCAGCGCCGACGTCTCCACAGACAGGGACAGAGGTGGCTCTTGCCTCGCCGTGGGGTTTGCAGCTTATCGGTGACAAGCTCTTCGTTGGGATGGCCGGCTCTCACATGCTCTACGTCTACAACAGCACAGACGGGACGATCGTGCACTTCCTCGGCAGCGGGCTGGAGGGCGTGTCGGACGGCGTGCCGCCGACGGATCCGTCGTTGGCGCAGCCGAACGAGATCACGACAGACGGTGGCACAAACCTCTTCTGGGTCGATCCGGAGTCGAGCTCCGTTCGTAAGTACGATCTCGCTACGCAGAAGCTGACGACGCTTGTCGGGACGGGTCTCTTCGACTTCGGCGACCAGGACGGTGCGCCGGATGGGACGACCGGCGCGAAGCTCCAGCACCCTCAGGGCATCGCCTACGTGAACGGAACGCTTTACGTCGCCGACACGTACAACCACAAGATCCGCACTGTCGACCCAAACAGCGGGTTCGTGACGACGATCGCCGGCACTGCGACTCCCGGCGACGCGGACGGGCCGGGAACGAGCGCGACGTTCGACGAGCCGGGCGGCGTCTCGCCGGCGAACGGCAAGCTCTACATCGCGGACACGAACAACAACTCGATCCGCGTACTCGATCTCGCGAGCGGTGACGTATCGACGCTGCAGCTTACGAACCTCGCGGTGGCGGCGACGGGCCTGCAGGGACGCACGCTCAAGGAATCGCTGGAGCCGCAGACGATCAACGCTTCGACGACGACACTGCGGCTGCGGCTGAGGGCGCCGGAAGGGTACGATCTCAACAACCTGGCACCGTCGAAGCTCACGCTCTCGACGTCCGACGGCACGGCGTTCTCGCCAGGGCAGACAGACGTCACGTTCTCGACGTCCGAGTCTTCGGTTGAGGTGAGCATCCCGGTGACGGCGAGCGCGGGGCAGGCTATCCTCTCCGCGGTGGGGGATGTGTACTACTGCAGGCAGAACGAGAACGCGATCTGCCTTGTCGATCAGCTCGACATCGCGCTGCCTCTCACGGTTTCGGCGGACGCTGCTGCCGGCGAGGCCGTGATGCAGTACGAGTTGCCGAAGTAGCGCCGAAGCGCCCGTAAGCTGTCAACTGCGCCGTACATAACCGCATCTGTCGCTGCCTACGGTGTAACCAATCCCCGCTCGGACCCGTCGATATCTGGGTAAGGGAATACCGATTGTTCTGGTTACTGCGCCTTGTCATCTCTGCGGCCACGGGCTTGCTGCTGCCGCTGCTTATCATCCAGGCGGTAGCGGCGCAAACGCACACAGTGGAGGCGGGCGACTCGCTCTCTTATATCGCCAACCTGTACGGCTCCACGGTTGACGAGATCGTCTCGCTGAATGGGATCGTGAACCCGAACCTCATCATCATTGGTGACAAGCTGGAGATTCCCGGCACCGGCGGCGACGCTCCACCCCAGACGACGGAGACGACGCAGACCACGTACACGATCCAGGACGGCGACACGTTGAGCGCCATCGCGGACGAGTACGGCGTTTCGATCGACGATCTGGTGGCCGCCAACGGAATCGAAGACGCGGGCTTCATTGTCGCCGGTCATACGCTGGTGATACCGGGCCGTGAGGTGAGCGCGCCGGCACCGGAGCCCGTGTTCGTCTCGTACACGCCGCCGCCCCTACAGTTCCCGCCGAAGCCGGACGATCCGGACATCGAGGCGATGATCGAAGAGTTCTCGTACGAAGACGGCGTGAATCCGAACACCGTGAAAGCGCTGGCGACGATCGAGAGCGGCTGGTGCCAGTGCGCGCTGAGCTGGGCGGGCGCGGAAGGTGTGATGCAGATCATGCCGGGCACGGCGCAGTGGCTGGAGCAGAACGTCTTCGGCTATGAGATGAACGAAGAGTGGAGCGCATACGACAACATCAAGATGGGCGTGAAGTACATCCAGCTGCTACTGGATTCGACCGGCGGGGATGAGCACCTGGCGGTCGCTTCGTACTACCAGGGGCTGGCGCCGACGTACGCGGGCGTCTTCTACCCGGACACGCAGGACTACGTGCAGATGATCTTCCGGGTGCGCGACACTTACTGGCCGTAGGCGGCAAACCCACAAACCAGTCGGGGGCGGCGCCTGTAGTGAGGGGTGCCGCGCCTGTTGCGAGAAGGAGCGTTTTGCGAGTCGTTCCGCCGGAACGTCTCTACGCAACCGCCCCGGCGATCCCCAGATCTGCCGCTACCGGCTTCAGCGCTTCGATGCAGAACGCGATGTGCTCATCGAGATCGACTCCCAGCACTTCGGCGCCGTCGGTGATGTCTTCGCGGCGGACGGCGCGGGCGAAGCCTTTGTCCTTCATCTTCTTGCGGACGGATCGCACGTCGACTTCGTCGATCGATTTGTTTGGCTTGACGAGGGCGACGGCCGTGATGAAGCCGGTCAGCTCGTCGACGGCGAAGATGGCGCGGTCCATGTTGTTCTCGCGCTGGACGCCGAGGTCGTCGAGGTAGAAGGCGTGGCAAAGGACGGCGTGGACGATCTCCTCGGGGACGCCCTTTTCACGGAGGATCGGGGCGCCCTTCTTCGGGTGCTCTTCGGCGTTAGGGTGCATCTCGAAGTCGAAGTCGTGCAGGAGGCCGACGCAGCCCCACATCTCCTCGTCCTCCCCGTATTTGCGCGCGTAGGCCCTCATCGCGGCCTCTACCGCGAGGCCGTGCTTGCGGAGCGCTTCGCCCTTGGTGTACTCGCAGAGGATGGCCCAGGCTTCGTTTCGGTTCATGGGTGGTAGTTAGCCTTATGCGTAGGACGGCTGTCAACGGATGACCTTGCCGCGAGTCCGAATTTTACGAATAGGGTTCGTGGCGCGCCCGTTAATCGGTTTACTAGGAAGCTTTTCGTTGACAGACGGTGGCTGTCAACGGATAGCCTGCGGCGCAACGGATAAACGGAGCCCGCGTTGATCTTGAAACGAGGGTCGCTCCGTTTATCCGCTCTCAATCCGTTGACAGTCCCTGCCCGAATCTGGTCAAACCTGCCCCGGCTCGCATCGTAACGGTGTCGAAATGCGGGGCGATAACTCGTCGCATTTGCGGGGGTCGGGGCCTGCGGTAACATGATTAGGCGCTTGAAACAGTAAGAGGTGAATAGATATGCCAAGATCGATCTGGAACGGCGTCATCAGCTTCGGGATGGTCAGCATCCCAGTGAAGCTCTACACCGCGACCGAGGACAAGGACATCAGCTTCAACCTCCTGCACAAGGAGTGCGGCTCGAAGCTGAAGCAGCTGCGCTGGTGCCCGGTGCACGAGCGGGCGGTTGAGTGGGCGGAGATCGCGCGCGGGTACGAGTACGAAAAGGGCGAGTACGTGACGATGGAGGACTCGGACTTCGAGAAGCTGCCGCTCCCCAGCAAGCACGCCGTCGAGCTGTCGGCGTTCGTGGACGCGGCGCAGATCGACCCGATCTACTACCAGCGCACGTACTACCTGGAGCCGGAGGAGAAGGGCGTGAAGCCGTACGCACTGCTGATGAAGGCGCTGAAGGACAAGAAGCTCACCGGCATCGCCAAGATCGCCATCCGGAACAAGGAGGTACTGGCGGCGGTGCGGCCGATGGACGGCACGCTCGTGCTGGAGACGCTGTTCTATCCCGACGAGATCCGCGAAGTGCCCAGCGAGATCAGCGACGCCAAGGTCACCGACAAAGAGCTGCAGATGGCGGAAGCTCTGATCGACTTGCTGAAGGACGACTTCAAGCCGGAGGAGTACAAGGACGAGTACCGTGAAGTGCTGCAGCAGGTGATCGAGGCGAAGCTTGAGGGCCAGGAGATCGCGACGCCGAAGGCAGGACGGCCAGCGAAGATCACCGACCTGATGACGGCGCTGAAGGCCAGCGTCGAGGCCGCGAAGAAAGGCCAGAAGCCCGCTGCGAAGGGCCGCCGCGCTGCGGACGAAGACGAGGAAGAGGAAGAAGAGGCGCCGCGCCGCCGCCGCAAGAAAGTGGCCGCCGCAGGTTAGGCTCTCAGTGGGTCGGGGCCGTGGCCCTGGCCGATATCGGCGTTTTCCTGCTCGCCCGACGCTGGACGCGAGATAATGGCAGGGATGCTCAAGGAATACCGCGAAAAGCGGGACTTCGAGAAGACGCCGGAGCCGGGGCCGGAGGGCTCGAAGCGGCACGGCGGGCGCTTGCTCTGGATCATCCAGAAGCACGACGCGACCCGGCTGCACTACGACTTCCGGCTGGAGGTGGACGACGTACTGAAGTCGTGGCCGATTCCGAAGGGGCCGTCGTTCGATCCGAAGGACAAGCGGCTGGCGGTGATGACGGAAGACCACCCGATGTCGTACGCGTCGTTCGAGGGGGTGATCCCGAAAGGCGAG
>JBGPBZ010000124.1:0-6909 GCA_041481535.1 Dehalococcoidia bacterium
GAAGGAGCGGCAAACATGGCCGTATGGCCGGCACTACTTGCGGTCGACGACCTCGTAGCGCAGGAAGACTACGCCGGAGGTAAAGGTATGGGTCTCGCTGAGCCGCAACCGCACGTCCCCGCTGTCGGCGGGCCAGAGAGGCACGCCGCGGCCGAGGGCGACCGGGTGAACGAAGAGGTGGTATTCGTCGACCAACCCCAGCTTCTGAAGATACGAGGCGATGTTCGCTCCGCCCAGCGCCAGGTCGCCGCCCGGCTGCTGCTTCAGCCGCACGACTTCCTCAGCCACGCCTTTGTTGACGACCCGCGTGTTCCAGTCCGCGGTTATCACCGTCCGCGAAAACAGGACCTTTGGCTTCTCCGTCCAGATCTTCGCGAACTCTACCACGTAGTCGAGATCGGACGAGGCAGCCTCCGGAGTAGGCCAGTACGCGGCCATCAGGTCGTACATCTTGCGCCCGTGGAGGAAGGCGCTCAGTTGCCGCGCCTTCTCGTTGAAGTAGCGGTGGATCTCCTCGTCGACGATCTGCCAGTCGAGCGCGCCGTCTTCGCGGGAGATATAGCCGTCGATACTGGGATTCATCCAGACGATGAGCTTGCTCATCGCGACCCTCTATACCGCGTCTTTGAACGTGAACGGGCGGCTGAGCGCGCTTTCGAGTGCCTGGGCATTCTCAACCTTGAGCTTCAATATGACCCGACGCGATACCAAGCCAGGAATAATGTTGAGCGGAATGGGCTGCGTGAAATGGAACGTGATGTCATCACCGTGCCTGTCAAGGGACTCAAGTTCGGCGTAGCGTATATACGAGGCGCCGAAAAGGTTGAGCGTCAGGCCTTCATCTTCTGTTTCGATGAACCACGAGATCATGGCCGCTCTACGGCCCAGCGAGAGTGCAGCAAAGATCAACACATAGGCCGCCACGCCGACGGGCAGCCAGATAGTCACTCCGCTCCGCAGAAACCATAGGCCCAAGAACAAGAGGAAGAAACACAGCCAGAACATGCGAATTCCATTTTGCGGGCCTACGCTGCCAAGCACTCGATATTTCGATCGTGCCGGAATGCTCATCGCCAATCAGACCGCATCTTTGAACGTGAACGGGCGGCTCGCTTCGTCGAGCCGCCGCATATCCTCGTCCGAAAGCTTCAACTCGGACGCCGGCAGCAGCTCCGCCAGCTGGGCGGGGCTGTTCGCACCGATGATCGGAGCCGTGATCGCCGGCCGGTGCAGCAGCCAGGCGAGAGCCACGGCGGACACGCTCACGCCCTTATCCGCGCCAATCGCCGCCAGCGCGTCGGTCACCGCGAAGCCTTCGTTGGTCATGAACTTGCCGGCGTTGTAAGCGCGCTGGCTCTTCGGGGGCTTCTCGCCGCGCTTGTACTTGCCGGAGAGAAATCCGCCTTCCAGCGGACTGTACGGGATCACTGCGATGCCGTTCGTCTCACAGAACTGCATCTTGCGGCCCTCGTACTCCTCACGCCAGACGAGGTTGTAGTGCGGCTGCAGTGAGACGAACGCCGGCAGCGACCTATCGCCTGCGACGCGCATTGCTTCCTCCATCTGGCTTGTCGTGTAGTTCGAGAGGCCGATGTAGCGGACTTTGCCCGACTTCACCAGCTCATCGAAGCCGGTTAGCGTCTCTTCGATCGGCACTTTCTCATCGGGCCAGTGCGTCTGGTAGAGGTCGATCGTGTCGACCTGCAGGCGGCGCAGGCTGTCCTCGACCGCGCGCGCGATGTGCTTGCGCGAGAGGCCCTCGCCGTCAGGGCCTTCCCACATCTGCCCGCGCACCTTCGTGGCGATCACAAGGTCTTTGCGGTTACCGCGCGCCTTCATCCAGCGCCCGATGATCTCCTCCGAGACGCCGCCGGCGTTGTCTTTGGCCCAGCGGCTGTAGATGTCCGCGGTATCGATGAAGTTGCCACCCGCTTCGACGAACGCGTCCATCACCTCGAAGGCGGCGGCTTCGTCCGCTGTCCAGCCGAACTGCATCGTGCCGAGGCAGAGGTTGGAGACGTTGAGATCAGTCTTTCCGAAAGGTACAGTCTTCATGCCCGCAGCCTATCACGACGCCCTGCCTTGACACCTTCCGGCCCGCTTGTATGCTGGCTTAGCAACCCCTGTTACAAAGAGGAGGCACCCCATGCGAGCTTACGTTCTCATCGAAGCCGCCGTTGGTAGAGCGAGCGATATCGCCCGCGGCATCCAGAAGTCATCGTTTTCCGAGGCCAAGCTGGTCGGCGTGGAGGCGGTCACCGGACCGTTTGACGTCATCGCCGTCCTCGAGTCCGATGACCTCGACAAGCTGGGGCGGTCGATCACGGACGGCATCCAGCGCGTCGACGGCGTGCAGCGGACGACGACGTGCCTGGTGGTGAAGCTGGGCTAAACGAAGGCGTTCAAGCCCAGGTGGGCAGTTTGTTTGCCAAAATCGATGGCTCGCGAATTGGAGGGGGAATTCTCGAACTGTAGAGAGTGACACCAGGAGATTGACGGACTGGACGATGGTGGTCCGCCCAGGCGGATCACCATTTTCATATCGGACTAGCTGGCAGAGATGATCACGATCGAAGAAGCGCTCGAACGCATCCTGGGCTACGTCAGCGTGCTCCCGGCGGAGGAGAAGCACCCGCTGGAGGCACTCGGGCAGGTGCTGGACGAAGACATCGTAGCGAGCTTCGACATCCCGCCGCTCGATAACACGAGCATGGACGGGTACGCTGTGCGAGCTGCCGACACGACGGGCGCGAGTGAATCGTCGCTGCGAGAGCTGCGCGTCATCGGTGAAGTCGCGGCCGGGTACGTCTACGACGGCGAGGTGCGCGAGGGCGAAGCGGTCCGCATCATGACCGGCGCGCCTATACCGCGCGGGGCAGACGGCGTCGTCCCCTTCGAAGAGACGGACGAGCCGTTCGACCGCGCGCCCGAGCAGAGGCGCGAAGTCGCCGCAACGGTCCGCGTCTTCAAGGAGGCGCGGCCCGGCGCAAACATCCGTCCCGCGGGGCAGGACGTGCGCACCGGTGATGTCGTCGTCCGGCGTGGCGCGGTGCTGCGGCCGCAGGAGATCGGCGTCATCGGCAGCGTGGGCCGCGACCGCGTGCGCGTGATCCGGCGGCCAGTTGTCGCCGTGCTCTCGACGGGCGACGAGCTGCTCGAGCCCGGACAGCCGCGTGAAGGCGCTCGCATCTACGACGCAAACGCCTACAGCGTGGCCGCTCTTGTCCAGCGGTTCGGCGGCGTGCCGAAGCTTCTCGGTATCGCGAAGGACACAGTCGAAGCGCTCACCGCCAAGATCCACGAAGGGCTCGACGCCGACATGCTCGTCACCTCCGCTGGGGTCTCGAAGGGCGACTACGATGTCGTGAAGGACGTGCTCGCGCGCGAAGGAGAGGTCGCGTTCTGGACCGTCGCCGTGAAGCCGGGCAAGCCGCTGGCGTTCGGCGCGTTCGAGAAGGACGGCAGGCGCATCCCGCACATCGGCCTCCCGGGGAACCCGGTCAGTTCGATGGTCGCGTTCGAGCTGTTTGGGCGGCCGGCCATCCTCAAGATGATGGGCAAGACCGACTACCGCCGCCCGATCGTCCGCGCGATCGCCGAAGAGCGCATCGAAAATCGCGGAGACCCGCGGGTGTACCTAGCGCGCTGCGTCGTCACTGAGCGAGAGGGCCGCTATTACGCCCGACTCACCGGCGAGCAAGGCTCCGGCATCCTCACCTCGATGGTGCGAGCCAACGCCCTAACGATCATCCCCGCGAACGTCGACGTCGTCGAACCGGGTGAGGAGATCGATGTGCTGATGCTGGACTGGTCGCGGGGCGAAGAGCTGGGGTCGTACGTGAGTGAGGCTGACGAATGAAAGCAGTACTCTTGCTAGCAATCTTCCTGCCGCCTCTAGTCGGCGCGGCCTACGGTGGCTATCGAGTAGGGCACGACAGAGCGAGCCCTGAGAAGAGCGCGGCTGCTTCACCGTCCGCAGATTCCGTGGTGGAAGATATCCCCGTGGTCGATCTGCCTACGACTTTCGGAGCTCAACCTGACCAACCCTCTGTTACGCCAGCTTTGCCTTCGACTGAAACTGTTGTTTTGCCGACCTCAGTGGCTGGCGCACTCAACGCCTACCGGAGTGGCGCCGGCACCATTCTGGCCCCGAAAGACTGGACGGGCGATGCCCTGGTTGGTGCAAACGGCAACCGAACCATAGAGGTTCATCCTCCTGGGGGTTCCTCAGACGGTGGCGAGGGAGTATCGGTGTATTTTGCATCATCTGGCACGCTTAATGCGATCGCTCCCGCCGGGCCTTACAACTCGTGGGTACGTGATCATTGGCAGGATTTAGTCGGCGACGAACCGCTGCCGACCGTTATTCCCGGGATCATCGATCAGACGGCTCATGTCGTTCGGTACGAATACGAAAGCACGGATGGGTTGATGAAATACGGCGCTGCCTATTCTGACGCGCAGGACTTTGACGGACTTGGCAATGGCTCTGCTCGATTCGAGCAGATCGAGGTGACGCTACCAGCCGCAGAGCAAAATATCGCACAGGCGATAGTGGATCAGTTTCTGTCGTAGTCGATTAAGCTGACGGTTGATTTATCAGACAGGCCGCTACAGCCCCACCAACTCCCCGCCCGCTTCCGCCGACCTGTAAATCGCGTCCACCACCCGATGCGCTTCGAGGGCGGTTCGGAAGTTGGGGAACGGGTCGCGGCCTTCGATCACCGACTTCAGGAACATGTAGTCCTCCAGTGAGTGGCGCAGGAGGCCCTCGAACACGTCGTCAGGCAGGTCAAGCGAGGCGAGGTAGCGCTTCTGCACTTCTTCCGCGCTGATGCGGGCAGCGTTCTGGGCGTGCACCTGGTAGTCGATCGCACCCATGTAGTCCTGGTTGACAGCGAAGAAGCCCTTCTCGTAGAACACCTCCAGCCGCCGCGTCGACGGGCGGCCGAGAACGCTGTGCCAGATCGAGATGAGGTCTGCCTGCGCACCGCTCTCAAAATCGACGTAGGCGAAGGCGAGGTCTTCGACGCCCTCGTAGCCGGCGAAGTTGCGAGTGCTTCCGCGCACGGCCTTGACGGGCCCGCCGAACCAGTGCAACACGTCAACGTCGTGGATCGAGTGTTCGAGAAGTGTGCCGGCGCCGGCGATCGACTTGTCTTTGCGCCATTCGCTCGCGTAGTGGCCGGTGATCGGGAAGAACTGGTCGTCGCGGAAGATGATGGCCATCTGGCGGCCGAGCGACCCGTCGTCCATCAGCTCCTTCATCACAGTGAGAATCGGCGAGTGCCGCAGAACAAGACCAACGCCAGTCTTCACGCCCGCCTTGTCCGTCGCCGCGACCATCAGCTCGACATTTGCCAGCGTCGTCGCGAGTGGCTTCTCGCAGAAGACGTGTTTGCCTCGCTCCGCCGCGCGCACGACTAGGTCTTTGTGATAGGCGGTCGGCACGCAGATGTAGACGGCGTCGATGTCCGGCGAGTCGATCACAGACGAGGGGTCGGTGAACGGCTCGGCGCCCGTCACGTCCGCGAAGCTGCGGGCGCGCTTGGGGTCGAGATCGCATACCGCAGCGTAGTTGATGTCGAGCATCCCACGCCGTGCGATCTGGCGGATGGCCGTGGAGTGGAAGCGCCCGTTGAGGCCGCAGCCGATGAGGGCGACGTTGAGCGTCATCGCCGCCCTAAACGGCGGCGGTGGCCAGGGACAGCATCCGCTGCAGGCTGGGCCCGAGAAAGGAGCGCAGTGCGGTCTGCCGTTGCTCCGGAGAGGGGGCCGCGAAGCCGTGCCGGCCGAGGAGGCTGTCCTGGAACGCCATCAGGATGGTGTAGATGACGTGTCGCGCCAGGTCTTCGGCTGCGCCCTTGTGCAGCGCGCCCTTGTCTTCGTAACGGCGCAGCACTGTGATGAGCGCGTGCTCCCAGAGGTCGAGAAGGCGGCTGTACTGCTCAAGCGCCGCATCGTCCCCACCGAGGCCCTCCATGATGATCAGACGCAGGAAATCGCGGTTCTCGTCCATGATGTTGACCGCGCCGGCGGCCATCCAGAGCAGCATCTCGGAGATCGGCAGGTGCGGCTCGACCTGTGCGAGGTTCTCGAGGCTCGTGAGGAAGCCGCGCTCCTCTACCAGCGCCTCCAGTAGCTCCCGCTTCGAGTCAAAGTGGTAGTAGATGGCGGCGTCCGTGATCCCCGCCTGGCGCGCGATGTCACGCACGGTCGTGCGGGCGAATCCCCGCTCAGAGAACAGGCGCAGGGAAGCGTCGAGGATCTGTTGCCGTGTGTACGGACCTCGACGTGTGCGCTTGGCGGCAGGTTTGGGGGCTTTTTCGATGACCATTGCTTATCGAGTGCTAAGGTAGCTTGCCCGAACGGTAACACCCGCCCGAACGCGGGTCAACGAGCCGAGGGGGTGATTTGTATCTAACGTATGACGTTATGTCGATAACTGCCCTAGCGGCGACGCCCGCCGTACACCGCAAACATAAGGTACTTGTAGTAGCAGTCGACGTCCGCGAAGCCCGCCTTGCTCAGCCACCTCAACTGGTCATCCAGCTTCGCAGGCTTGTCGTACTGCGCGCGATCTTCTACGCCGGCGAACTCCTCTTCGGGGGCCCCGGTGGCCCGCGCCTGCCGCTCCCACTCGTCCCAGTATATCTGATCGAGCGCCGTGGTCGGTGCGAGCACCTCCTCCGCGTTGACGAAGATGCCACCCGGCTTGAGCGCGTCGTAGATGCGGCGGAAGAGCGCCGCCTTGCCCGGATCGTCGAGGTGGTGGATCGAGAGCGCGGAGACGATCGCGTCGAATCGCCCCGGCAGCGGCTCGACCGAGTAGTCCGACACGGCGATCCTGACGTTCTCGATACCAGCGAAGCGATCACGCGCCCGGGCCAGCATCTCGTCCGAAATGTC
>JBGPBZ010000125.1:0-6870 GCA_041481535.1 Dehalococcoidia bacterium
AGCGCGTAGGCCACCACCAGCGGCGGCGAGGCGAGGTAGGACGCGAGCACCTGCGGGTGAATGCGGCCCGGGAAGTTGCGGTTGCCGCTGAGCACCGCGGCGACGACAAGGTTGTTCTCTTCGACCGCCTGCGCTACGGGCTCGTCCAGCGGGCCGCTGTTGCCGATGCAAGTCGTGCAACCGAAGCCGACCAGGTTGAAGTGCAGCGCGTCGAGGTACTTCATCACCCCCGCCTGCTCGAGATAGTCGATGACGGCGCGCGAACCGGGCGCGAGGCTCGTCTTGACGGCAGGCGAGACGGTCAGGCCGCGCTCCACCGCCTTCTTGGCTAGGAGACCGGCCGCCAGCATGACAGACGGGTTCGAGGTGTTGGTGCAACTCGTGATCGCGGCGATGGCGACGCTCCCGTGGTCGATATGTGCGCTCTGGCCGTGCACCATCACTTCGACGCCGTTCGGCTTTACTGGAGTTGTCACCATCGTTTCGGGCTTCTCGTCTTCGTTAGCGGAACCGCCCTCCCAGTCGAAGCGCTCTTCGCTCTTTGTCGGGATGATCTCAGGGAAGTAGTCGACAAACGCCGTACGGAGGCTCTCGCTCACCCTGGCTAGCGGCACGCGGTCGTTCGGCCGCCGCGGCCCCGCAACGGACGCCTCAACCGTCGAGAGGTCCATCTCTAGCAGGTCCGTGAACATGGGATCGGGCGTCGAGTCCTCACGAAAGAGGCCCTGCGCGCGGGTGTAGCGCTCGACAAGGTCGATCAACGCGTCCGGGCGGCCGGTCATCTTCAGGTATCGCAGCGTCTCGGCGTCCACAGGGAAGTAGCCGCAGGTCGCGCCGTACTCGGGCGACATGTTGGCGATCGTCGCGCGGTCCGGCAGGCTGAGGTTCGAGAGGCCAGGCCCACAGTATTCGACGAACTTGTTCACGACGCCGTAGTTGCGGAGCATCTCAGTGACGGTGAGAACGAGGTCCGTCGCCGTCACGCCTTCGCGCAGAGCGTTCGTGAAGCGCACACCGATGACGTCCGGCGCGAGCATCGCCACCGGCTGGCTGAGCATCGCGGCTTCGGCCTCGATACCACCCACGCCCCAGCCGAGGACGCCGAGACCGTTGATCATCGTCGTGTGGGAGTCGGTGCCGACGAGCGTATCGGGCAGCGCGATTGTGACGCCGTCCTTGTTCTGCGTCTGCACAACGCTGGCCAGGAATTCGAGGTTGACCTGGTGCACGATGCCTGCGCCCGGCGGCACAACCCGGAAGTTACGGAAGGCGTTCTGAGCCCAGCGCAGGAAGGCGTAGCGGTCGCGGTTGTGCTCGTACTCGCGGTCCACGTTGTGGGCGAACGCGCCCAGCGTACCGAACTCATCGAGCTGCACCGAGTGATCGATCACCAGGTCGACGACGAGGTCGGGGTTAACGCGCAGCGGGTCGCCGCCCTTCCGCGCCATCTCGGAGCGCAGCGCCGCGAGGTCGACGACAACGGGGATGCCGGTAAAGTCCTGCAGAAGCACGCGCGCCGGCAGGAACTGCATGTCCCTCGGAGCGGCAGGGTTCGTCGGCGACCACTGGGCCAGCGCAACCACATCTTCCTGCGTGACGATCTCCGCGTCCCAGCGCCGGAGCAGGTTCTCAAGCACGATCTTGATCGAGAACGGGAGCCGGCCGACGTCCGCCACGCCCAGCCTGGTCAGTGAGTCGAGCTTGTAGTACTTAACAGCACCCGCAGCGGTGTCGAGTGGGGTGAGCGCGCCAAAAGGGTCGTCCATAAGCTCATCTTATCGCGGGCGCGGCTAAGCACAAACGTTATGCGTTTCTTAAGCCACGCGCTCGACCCTCTTCGCGCTTCCTCCGTATAATGTCGCCATCCCGTGCCGCACACCGCCGCCCGATTCCGGAGGAGGAGCCCAACATGGCAATCAAGGCTTACGTGCTAATCGTCACTGACCCCGGTAAGACGAAGCAGGTCTTCAGCGAGATCCACAAGATCCAGGGCATCGCCGAGATTCACGAGGTGATGGGGCCCTACGACATCGTCGTCGAGCTCAACGTGGACAGTCTGCAGGAGATCCCGCCCATCCTCGGCGACCGCATTCGGCCGATCCCCGGCATCCAGAGCACGACCTCGCTGGTCACGTTCCCGGAGTAGCTACTCCGGCTAACTCCCGCGCTCTCGCGAACACGCCGTCAAGCATCGCCTCCGACAGCTTGCCGGTGAATGTGTTCTGCTGACTCGGGTGGAACGAGCAGAGGATCGTCCGCCCGTCCGGGAGCGATATCTCGCGAGCGTGACCGAACTTCGGGCGCGGGCGCAGTCCCAGGGCAAGAGAGACGCCGTCGAGCGCGTAGGAGCCGAGGCAAACGATAGCGCGCAAGTCATTCAGCAACGCCAGTTCCCGCTTGAAGTACGGCAGGCAGTTGTCGCGCTCTTCGGTGAGCGGCTTGTTGGCGGGCGGCGCGCAGCGCACAATTGCGGCAATGTACGCGCCGGTCAGCTGCAGGCCATCGTGACGGTGGACGCTGGTCGGCTGGTTCGCGAAGCCGGCGCGGTAGAGCGCACCAAACAGCCAGTCGCCGGAGCGATCGCCGGTGAAGATACGCCCGGTGCGGTTACCACCGTGCGCTGCCGGCGCTAGGCCGACGATAAGCAGCCGCGCATCCGGGTCGCCAAAGCCGGGAATTGGCCGCCCCCAATACTCCTCATCGCGGAAGGCGGCGCGCTTCTCTCGCGCGACCTCCTCTCGCCAGGCGACAAGCCGTGGGCACTTGAAACAAGTGATGACGTCGTCGCGTACGCGGTCGAGCGAGTCGGCCGTCGTCACGAGTTGAAACGTCGCTCAGCGAGCAGGATGCTGGCGATGCTCTTCGCGTCATGGAACTCGCCGCGCACGGCCATCGCCACGGCCTCTTGGAGAGGCATGCACACAACAACGATGTCCTCGTCTTCGTCCGCCTCGCCCGGGTTGTCGCTGAGGTCGGTTGCGAGGTAGGCGATCACGCGCTCGGTGAGAAAGCCCGGCGAGACGTAGAAGTCGCCGATCTGCACAAGTTTCCCGGCGCGCAGGCCGACTTCCTCCGACAGCTCGCGCTGCGCGGCCTCTTCGAAAGACTCACCTTCGTCGACGCCACCCGCCGGCACTTCGAGCATGCCGCCGCCCGTCGCGAGGCGGTACTGCCGGACGAGGATGACGTCCCCGTTCGCATCGATCGGGACGATTGCGACCACCGGCTCGTGCTCGACGATTTCGCGCGTTGCGGTACGGCCGTCAGGAAGCTGGACGGTGTCGACGCGGAGCCTGGCGATCTTCCCGGCGTATTCGACGCGGCTCTCGACCACGCGCTCAATGCCGGGTTCGCGCTGTTCGGCGCTCACTTCGCGGACGATGCGCCCTTCAGTTCAAACAGCTCCGGGTGGTCGGTAGAACGCAGCACCCGCAGCCAGTCGAGCCGTTCGGCGAGAAGACCGTAGTAGTCCGCGGAGCTAGAGAATCGCACAAAGCGAGCGGTGTGCGGGCTGCGTCGCACGGTCACGGTGTCGCCCGCGCCCAGCGGCGCATCGACCTGCCCGTCGATGCTGACGATGGCATCGCAATCCGCACTGACGGTTAGCTCGACCAGCGACTCCGGCGGCAGGACCAGCGGACGGGACGCAGCGATGTGCGGCGACACCGGCGTCAGCACCAGGTCACGAGATTCGGGGTGGAGGATCGGTCCGCCGGCGGAGAGCGAGTAGGCGGTGCTCCCCGTCGCCGAAGCGACGATGACGGCGTCGCAGCGGTGGATGGCGAGGCGCGAGCCGTCCACACTAACTTCGACGTAGATCGGGCGCGCGACGGTGTGCCGACCAAGGACAACGTCGTTCAGCGCGTGGTACGTCGGGCTCCAGGCAGGCACGTCCGCCTGCAACATCGAGCGCACTTCGAGCCGGTAGTCGCCGGCGAGCACGCGCGGAAGGCAGTCGAGCAGATCGGACGGTCGCACTTCCGCCAGGAAGCCGAGCCGCCCCATGTTTACGCCAAGGATCGGTACCGGGTTCGGGATGACCGTGCGGGCGGCGTGGAGCACCGTGCCGTCCCCTCCCAGACAGAACAGTATCTCCGTGCCGGGCATGTTCGTCGCGAGCTCTTTGTCTTCCCATTCGGACGTTGTCCAAACCGTCTCGAGACCGTGCGCCAGCAGGTAGCCCGTCACCTCGTCCGCCAGCACACGCGCGGCCGGCCAGCGAGAGTGGACGAAGATGCCGGCCTTTCTCATTTCCCCTCCGGCCGGAGCCAGAACAGAAACTCGCGGTTGCCCTCTGCACCGAGGATCGGCGAGGCGACGAGGTCTCGGACCGAGAAGCCGTTCTTAACGCACCACGAAGCAAACCGGCCGATCAGCGTCGCATGAAGCTGCGCGTCGCGGATCACGCCGCCACGGGGGACCTCGTCCCTCGCCGCTTCAAACTGTGGCTTAAACAGAGCGATGACTGGCGCGCCAGCCTTCAGGAGCTTTGCGACAGCGGGTAGGACGGCGCGTAGCGAGATGAACGACACATCGATAACAGCAATGTCGATCGGCTCCGGCAGCAACTCTAGCTCCCGTGCGTTAACGCTTTCCATCGACACCACGCGCGCGTCGCCACGCAACTTGTAATCGAGCTGGGCGCGGCCGACGTCGATCGCGTAAACGCGCGTGGCCCCGTGCTGCAGAAGACAGTCGGTGAAGCCGCCGGTCGAAGCGCCGACATCGGCCGCAACGAGTCCGGTGACATCGATCCCGAACGACGAGAGCGCGTGCTCCAGCTTCTCTCCACCGCGGCTGACGTACCTGGGCCCGAGGTCTACGGCTAGCGAGGCGTCTTCCGCCACCAGCGAACCCGCCTTGGGCGCCGGCCGCTCATCTACGGTCACCTGGCCTGCCATGACGAGCGCGCGCGCCTTCTCCGGCGATTCCGCCAGCCCGCGGTCAACTAGAAGGGCGTCGAGGCGTCGTTTTGCCATTTGGGGTCAGGATAGCACGGGAGACGCCGCGCTAGGTGTACACGCCGTATTGCGCGCGGCAGTTCGCGTCGATGCCGGACGGTAGTTGCTCAGCGGTGCGCAGGATGTTGATCACATCGAGTACCGTGACCTGCGAGTCGCAGTTGATGTCGCCCCAGACGCCACCCAGGGCATCTGGGTAGTAGTGTCCAGCGGAGCCCGTGGGACAGTCTTCGACTTGCGTAACCGCCTGCCCCGCAGCGATCAGAAGGTCTCGGAGCGCATCGGCGGCATCGACATCGCGGTCGCAGTCAACGTTCGCCTTGAACAGCGGCTCGCCAGGCAACCACACAGCGCGGTCGATCTCAAGCTCACTGTGGCAAGGGCAGTCGGTGCCCAATCCGATCCGAACAGTCTGGCCGGGCGCCACGCAGGCCTCCGGCCAGACTATCTCACCGTGGTCGACCAGCAGTAGCCCGCCGATGTTGCTACCGGCGAACGACCTCGGTGTGCCGCAGCCCGGCACTTCAAGTCAAAAGACGCCGCGCGTCATATAGGAGCTGAGCCAGACCCCGCACCGTCATAACACACCCAGATAGGAGCCCATGCCCGCCATCACGACATGCGGGAATACCTCTAACGCGCGCGCCGTCGATCCGCTGTTGTTGGTAACCAGCCATGTAGCGTCGAACTCTCCATTCTGGCCGCAGACCAAATCCAACGCACTGTCCGCGGCGGCTACAAGCGTTGCCGTCGGCACGCAGGTCGTGGCGATCGATGGATCGCTGCGGTACCAGAGGAACTCGATTTCGGCACCGTCGGCGGAGCAGCCCGCATCCGACGTATCAACGGTGAGGTCATATCCACCACCCGCGTCAATAAGCGTATCGCTGCAGGAGCGGCCGGCAATCGTCGCGCGAACGTACGTCTCGGTGGGTGCATCGTTATCGTAGGCGAAGAGCGTGACGTGACCGTGGAAGCGTGTGTCATTTGCAGATGCATCTTGTGCGAGGGCGGCGATCAGGATTACCGCGAGGATGGCGGCGAACAGAACTGGCAGCCTGTTCATTTGCACCTCCCGGTGCACAGGGCTCTCTAGGCTGTCTCGCCCTTGGGCTCGTCTCCCCAGACCTCGACGGCCTGGCCGGAGCGGGCGAGCATCAGCGGGCGGCGGAGGCCGCGGATCGCGTCGGCGTCGACGACGCACTTCTTGACGTCGCCGCGAGAAGGTATCTCGTACATGACGTCCAGCAAACAGTCTTCGAGAACGGAGCGCAAGCCGCGAGCGCCGGTCTTGTGGCGCAGCGCCTCTTCAGCGACCGCTACGAGCGCGTCCTCGGTGAAGACAAGCTCAACGTTGTCGATCGAGAAGAACTCCTCGAACTGCCGGACGAGCGCGTTCTTCGGCTCGGTGAGGATCTGCACAAGCGCCGCTTTGTCCAGCGACTGCAGCGAAACGACGACCGGGATGCGCCCGACGAACTCGGGGATCAGGCCGTACGTGAGCAAGTCATCGTGTGTGACCTGCGTCATCAGCTCGTCTGAGGTCTGCACGGCGTCGATACCCTTGCCGCTCGTCTTGAAACCGAGCGTGCGCCGGCCCTTGCCGATGCGCCGGTCTATGATGGCGTCAAGGCCCTGGAAGGCGCCGCCGCAGACGAAGAGCACGTTGGCGGTGTTGATCTGGATGAAGTCCTGGTGCGGGTGCTTACGTCCGCCCTGGGGCGGCACGTTGGCAACGCAACCTTCGATGATCTTGAGCAGCGCCTGCTGCACGCCCTCGCCGGAGACATCGCGCGTAATCGAAGGGTTCTCATCCTTGCGGCAGATCTTGTCGATTTCGTCAATGTAAATGATTCCCTGCTGGCACTTCTGCACATCCCCATCGGCCGCCTGCAAGAGCTTCAGGATG
>JBGPBZ010000126.1:0-6769 GCA_041481535.1 Dehalococcoidia bacterium
CGCAGCATGCTGCACCCCTATGTCTGATTGCGAGCGGTTTTGGTCTACTGCACCTGGTCCAGGTACTCCGATATCCCCATGCCCGTGTGGCCGAGGCACTTGTACACCGTCATCCCCTCGCCGATGTGGGTGACGTGGCCGTCGCGGCGGTTGCGCAGGGGGATGAAGCCGGTGACGCGCCCCTCGACGGTCACGACTTCGCCGCCGTCCAGCGTCAGGTCTGCCTTCATCGAGCGGTGGAACGGGCGGTCGTCGTCGAACTGCGAGTCGATCTCGACGCCGACGATGCGGTCCAGCTTGCCGTCGCGGATAACGACGCCGCCCTGCGTGCGCGACTCGGGCGTCGGGCGGATTTCCGAGACCATGATGTTCAGAGCAGGGCCGAAGGAGCAGGTGAGCCAGCGGTAGGAGTAGATGTTTTGCCAGTAGCGCGGGCCCCAGGAGTGATCGCGCAGGCCGAACGCGTCGATGTCGTACGACTCCCCGTCGATGGCGAGCTTGCCGGTCACCTTCATGTGCTGCTCGTAGTGCGCCTTCGCGAACTCCTTCTCGGGGTCCTGGATCACGCGGTCGCCGCCGGTCGAGCCGTAGACCGGACCGACGGCTTCGTGCACCAGGTCGATCGAAATCTTCTTGTGCGGGTTCTCACGGAACGCCTGGCCGGGGTCGCTCATCGCTTCCGGCGTCGCCAGGTAGACCGCCGAGCCTTCGTACGTTGTGCGGTGGCGGATCAGCGGCTCCAGCGTCTCGAACTTCATGCCTCCGGCGTCGTAGGCATCATTCGTCGTGATCTCGGGACGCTTGTAGTTGAAGAGCACCGCGCCGTCGGGCTCGTACACGGTGAGCGTGACCTCCGCGTACTTCTCGTTGGCGCGGTTGCCGATGCGGAGGAAGCCGCCGCGGTTGAGCTTCGTGTCGAAGAAGTTGAAGTACATGCTCTCGTTGAAGTTCTTCTCCGGGCCGAGCGGGTGCGTGTAATCGTCGCGCGCTTCGATGTCGCCGTAGACCTGAGATTGGGTGACCATGGGCGTCCCTCCTATTCGAACGGGCCGATTGTAGCACGCTAAGCGAAGGGTGAACGTAGACCGAACGTTGACCGCATGGAAACCGGCCGACAACCACCTTTCGGCAGGCGAGCGGCATCATATCGCAGGACACCCAGCCCCCAAGCCGAGAAAGGTGGACGCCCCCATGCTGAGCTACCTGCCCGACGACTCAACACGCGCGCGCGTTCGTGACCTGATACTGACCGCCCAGACCAGAGACCGCCAGCAGGCCTGGAACATCAAGAAGGACTACCGGCTCGAAAGCCAGCAGTTGAAGTACGAACGCTGGGACCGGCACACGCCGCGGCGATCGCTGGCGTAAGCGCCTACGGCCGGACGAGCACCTTCTGGTACTGGTCGCAGTCGCGGGTGATCGCTTCGAACGTTGCCGGCAGGTCGTCGAGGGAGACGGTCCGCGAGATCAGCGGCGATACATCCACCGCGCCGCTGCAGATGAGATCGCGCGCTTCGGCGAACTCCTCGACGTATCCGAACGTGCCGATGATCGACTGCTCCTGGACTAGCAGGTTGAGCAGCATCACCTGATACGGCACCTCAAACGCGCCGGCGACGACAATGCGGCCACCACGCCGAGTGGATGCGATGCAGTCGTCCATCGTCGGCACGATACCGACCGCTTCGACCGATACGTCCACGCCGAGGCCTTTGGTGATCTCACGCACCTGGAGCGAGGCGGACTTCGCGGGATCGACTGCGTGATCGGCGCCGAGCTTCAGCGCCAGATCGCGGCGTGATTCCGCTGGCTCGGACACGATGACGATTGCGGCGCCCTTGCGCTTGGCGGCGATTGTGGAGAGAAGGCCGATCGGTCCAGCGCCGGCGATGAAGACGGTCTCGCCCTTCTGCAAGCCGCCGCGGTTGATCGCGCGCATGGCGACGCCGAAGGGCTCGGTGAGCGCAGCTTTCTCCAGCCAGGACTTGTCGGGCAGAGGGAGCGCCTGGTCGGCGCGGACGGCGCAGAACTCAGCGTATCCGCCGGCGCGACGATAGCCGGTGCCTTGCTGGTCGGCGCAGAGGTTGAGCTGCCCGCTCTCGCAGTAGTAGCAGTGACCGCAGGTGCCGCCGGGGTGCACGACGACGGCGTCACCCTCGCGGTGCGACTTGACGCCGGAACCGACGGCGGCGACCAGGCCGGTGAACTCGTGGCCCATCACGGGCTGGAAGACGCCTGCCGCCCGCATCGACGGACCGTGCGAGGCAAACTCGTGCAGGTCGGAGCCGCAGATGCCGCAGTGGCTAACGTCTACGATTACTTCGCCGGGTGCGGGCGTTGGGTCGGGTACTTCGCGGAGCTCCATCTTCCCGGGCCCCGCAAAGGCGACCGCCTTCACGCGCGGAAGCCTTCGCCTGATGCGACGTACACGTTGCTGTAGTACTGCGACATCATCCGCTGGGCGCTGAAGAACTCGCCGTTGACGGCGATGGAGCTGCGCATGACGGCAGTGTACCTGTCGGCATAGTGATAGAACAGCGGCATGATCGTGCCTTCGAGCTTGTCGTAGAGGGAGTCGATCTCGCTCTGCTCTTCCGCCGGGTTCTCGTCGCCGATCGCCCAGCCGGTGACGCCTTCGAAGCAGCCTTCGATCCACCAGCCGTCGAGTACGCTGAGGCTGGGGACGCCGTTCATCGCTGCCTTCATGCCGCTGGTGCCGGAGGCCTCGAGCGGCTTCTGCGGGTTGTTCAGCCAGAGGTCAACTCCCGCACAGAGCAAGCGCGCGACCGTCATGTCGTAGCCTTCGACGTACGTCACCTTGATCGTCCCCTCGAGCTCCTTCGCGGCGACGAAGATCTGTTCGATGATCTCCTTGCCTGTCTCGTCTCGCGGATGGGCCTTGCCGGAGTAGATGATCTGCAACGGTCCGACTCGCTTCACGATCGCTCGCAAGCGGTCGAGATCCGAGAAGATGAGGTCGCCGCGCTTGTAGCCGGTCGCCCGGCGCGCGAAACCGATCGTCAGCACGTTGGGATCGAGCGTGACGCCGCGGCGTGCCGCGATCTCGGCCAGCAGCGCCTTCTTCGCCTCGACGTGGGCGGCGCGCATCTCGGCAAGCGGGAGGTCGACAGCGTAGCGCAGGTAACGGTTGTCGTGCCGCCAGCCGTTGCAGTGCCGGTCCAGCAGCTGGGAGATGGGGTCGGCGAGCCACATGCCGGGGTGGACTCCGTTTGTGATCGCGCCGATCTGGTAGTCGGGGAACATATCGTGGGTGATCTCGGCGTGGCGCTTGGAGACGCCGTTCGCCGCGCGCGCGAAGAACATCACGAACGCGGTCAGGTCGAACATGTCGTCTTCAAAGGCGTCGGGCGCGTGTCGCAGCAGCTTGACACGCTTCTCCCCGAGAACTTCTTCGACGAGCGGTTCGGGGAAGACGTCGTGGCCGGCGGGAACTGGCGTGTGGATCGTGAAGACGCACTGGCGGCGCACGGCCTGGATGTCGTTGTCACTCACGTCGGCCGGATCGCCGCCATCGAGCTGGTCTTCGAGCAACTTGAGGACGAGCAGCCCGGAGTGGCCTTCGTTCATGTGGTACGTGCGGATGTTGTTGTAGTTCAGCGCGCGTAGCAGGGCGACGCCACCCATCCCGAGGATCACCTCTTGCGACAGGCGGTAACGCGAGTCGCCGCCGTACAGCTCGTCCGTCAGGCGCTGGTCCCGCGGGTCGTTCTCCGGCAGGTTCGCGTCGAGCAGGTAGACCGTGATCGGCGCTGCGAACTCGTTCTTATCGGTGCCGTGAACGGTGTAGAGCCAGGCGCTCAGGTGGACCGTCCGGCCTTCGATCTCAACGGAGACGCGCTGCGGTGCTTCCTGTAGTTTCTCTTCCGGCGACCAGGAGTCGGGCAGCTCGGTCTGGTGTCCTTCGGCGTCCAGCTTCTGCCGGAAGTAGCCCTTGCGGTGGACGAGCGTGATGCCCACCATCGGCAGGCGCAGGTCGGCGGCGGCGCGCAGGCTATCGCCGGCGAGGACGCCCAGTCCGCCGCTGTACGTTGGTATCGCGGGGTCGAGGCCCATCTCCATCGAGAAGTAGGCGACGGAGGGGCCACCAGGATTCGTTTCGATCATGCTGTAACTAACCGACAATCTACTGGGGTGTTTCGCCTGGGGCAAAGCCGCACAATACCATTAACGCGCGACATAACCCATGAGTTAAAGACGTGAAACCTTGCAGAATGGCTACGTTCGGACAGTGGACAGCCGGTTGCAGACGTTAGATAGTGCGCAGTGGCGTGTCATAACGAACGTAGAACGGGGGAAACCATGGCAAAGCAGATGAAACTCGGGCTGGGGACCGGATACTGGTCTTCCGGGCCCCCAGCCGGTATAGAGCAGACGATCCAGCAGGCGGAGGACCTTGGCTACGACTCGATGTGGGTGGCTGAGGCCTACGGCTCCGACGCGATCACGCCGCTGGCCTGGTGGGGCGCAAAGACGAGCAAGATCAAGCTCGGCACCTCGATCGCGCAGATTTCGGCCCGGCAGCCGGCGGCGCTGGCAATGGCCGCCATGACGCTCGACCACCTGTCCGGCGGGCGAGTGATCCTCGGCATCGGCGCGTCCGGTCCCCAGGTCGTCGAAGGGTGGTACGGGCGGCCGTACCCGCGCCCGCTGGAGCGCACGCGCGAGTACGTGGAGATCATGCGCAAGATCTTCCGCCGCGAAGAGCGCGTCGAGTTCCAGGGCCACCACTACCAGCTTCCATACAAGGGTGAGGACGGGATGGGCCTGGGCAAGGCGCTCAAGTCGACGCTGCACCCGTTCCGCCCGGACATCCCGATCTACCTCGCGGCTGAGGGGCCGAAGAACGTGGCGCTCGCCGCGGAGATCGCGGACGGCTGGCTGCCGCTGTACTTTACGCCGAAGATGGACAAGTTCTACAGGGAAGCTCTCGCCGAGGGTTTCGCCAGGCGCACCGACGGCAAAGGCATCGATGACTTCGAAGTCTCAGCCCTGATGATGATCATCCCGACCGACGACCTCGAGGCGGGCGCCAACTTCATCCGCCCGACGCTCGCGCTGTACATGGGCGGCATGGGGGCGCGCGGCGCCAACTTCCACCACGACGTCTTCGTCCGCATGGGCTGGGGAGACGTCGCCAGGAAAGTGCAAGACCTCTACCTGGAAGGGCGCAAGGACGAGGCCATCCGCGAGATCCCGCTGGAGCTTGTGCAGGACGTCGCTCTGATCGGCCCGATGGGCAAGATCAAGGACGAGCTCGCGGCATGGAAAGAGACCTGCCTGACCACAATGATGATCGCCGGCCCCCCGCAGGTGATGGAGGTGGCCGCCAAGCTGGTCCTTTCGTAGTGGCGTAACGCCTTCGCGTTATCGCGACGCGGGCCTGCGGGCGAAATGATTCGCTTGCTTTTTCGATTGCCGTCGGCCGGCGCTACGCCCGGCGACGTTTTGCTCTTGTACATCCTGGCGTTTAGGGCGCAGCGCGTAGACGGGATGCGTTTGGCCGCGAATTGAGGTGCGGCGACGACAGACGGATTGGCAGATGGCGAAGGCGTTGCGCCCCTGCGGTTACCCCGGCGCGTTGAACTTCGGCGCGCGCTTTTCCTGGAAGGCGCGGATGCCTTCGCGGGCGTCCGGGTGGTGGTCCGAAATCGCTGTCTTCGTCGCGATGTCGTCCAGCGCATGCGCGAAGCTGGTCTCGGCCGCGGTGTAGACGCTGCGTTTGAGCAAGCGCATCGCGATCTGCGGGCCGTTCGCCAGCTCGCGGGCCAGCTCCATCGTGCGGTCCATCAGTTTGTCGGCGGGGACCGCTTCGTGGACGAGGCCGAGTTCCAGCGCTTCCTTCCCGCTGACGATGCGGTTGCGCATGAGGAAGTCCATCGTGCGGCCGACGCCCATCAGTTGCACGAGGAGGAACTGGCCGCCCTCGTCCGGCATCAGGCCGTAGCGGAGCGTGCCGCTGCCCATGCGCGCGTCCTCCGCCGCGATGCGGAAGTCGCACGAAAGCGCGAGCGAGAGCCCCGTCTGGATCGCGACGCCGTTGATCGCGGCGATCGAGAGCTTGTCCAGGTTGCGGATGGCGAGGTTGAGCGACTGCGACAGCATGCGTAGCCCCTCGTACGTGCCGATCGGCGTGTTGTGGCCGCCGGGAATGCGCGGGACGAGGGCGCGAGCGCCGCTGGTGGAGCGTGGGCGGCCGCTGATGTCGTCGCCGGCCGAGAAAGCGCGGCCGGAGCCCGTGAAGACGACGACGCGTATCGCCTCGTCCATCTGGGCGGTGATCAGCACCTCGACGAGGTCGCGCTTCATGTCCTGCGTCATCCCGTTCAGGCGCTCGGGCTGGTTGAACGTGATTAGCGCGATGCCGGGATCGTGCAGCGCCAGCTCGAAGCCGCGATACGTGTCCGCTTCGACGCCGCTCATCACGAAATTGTGAATGGTGAATAGTGAATAGTGAAAGTGGTCAAGTCGTTAGACCTTAGTTCCGTTTGCCCGCGATTTCTTGACGATGGCGGTGAGTATGGCGACGAGTTGATTCGCTTCATCAGTAAGGTTAGACACGCGCTCAGGTGTTACGGTATTGCTTGCCGAAAGAAGCCGAAGCCAGTAGTGAGTCTCGCGCGCCTCTTTGCACGCAACATATGCCTTCGCGATAAAGTCAGGCCGGCTTTGCCCAGCCTGCGCCTCCTCGACGTTAGCACCGATTGATGTGCCCGCCCGCAACAACTGATTCGCCAGCGTCCTGCTGACG
>JBGPBZ010000127.1:0-6717 GCA_041481535.1 Dehalococcoidia bacterium
GCCGCCCAGTCCGGAGACACTGAGCGCATGCGAACGCTGTTCTACACCACGGACGCCCACAACCTCACGCACGACATCGATCGCCCCCTGCGACAGAACAACGTCGACGCCGCCACCAGGCTGTGCGAGCACGTCGTCACCCTCGAGAGCCAGATTGGCGGGCAACTCGACCTCACCGCGATCGCGCAGCAGACGACTAACATCGCCGCCGACCTCCAGGCGGCCCGCGGCATCCTCGCCGCGATCACGATCGCCACGCCGGTCGTCACGGCTGGCTTCGACCCGTGTGCGCAACCCCTGGCGGCCATCACAACCGATCAGCTCACCGCCCAGCGCCTCCAGGCCGCGATCGACGAACTGCATAAGGCCGCAACGTTCGCGCAGAACGGGAACCAAAACGACGCTCAGGCTGCATTCGTCGGCGACCCACACAACCTCTCGCACGACATCGACGGACCTCTGCGCACCACGGACAACAGTCTCGCCGTCAAGCTCTGCCAGAGCATCGTCGCGATCGAGCTGCACCTCGGCGACAAGTACGACGCCCAGATCATGCAGACCGAGGCCACAACAGCCGCCGACCTCATCCAGCAGGCCGGCCAGGCGCTGGGAATCCTCACATGAAACACGCACGATTCGCGGCGATCCTTCTGCCTGTGCTCGTCCTCGCCGGCGCGCTGGCGATGTTCCTCGCGCCAACGGCGGCCGATGCGCACGCCCTCCTCGTCCGCAGCGATCCGCAGCAGAACGCACAGCTCCGCGTCGCGCCGAGCAACGTCACCGCCTACTTCTCGGAGGCGCTCGATACGCACCTCTCCTCGCTGCAAGTCGTAGACGGCAACGGCGACCGCGTCGACGACAACAGCACGACCTTCGGCCCGGAACCAGAGCGCATGCAGATCGGGATCACCGGCACTCTCACCCCCGGATACTACACAGTGATTTGGGAGACCCTCTCCGCCGTCGACGGGCACTTGTTCAAAGGCTTCTACCCGTTCACCATCCTCAACGCCGACGGCTCCGCTCCCGCCGGCCAGGCCTTCCAGGGCGTCTCCACGGGCAGCACCACCGCCAGGCCCGACACCGTCGCCGTCCGCTGGGCCCGGCTGCTCGGCATCGCGGCCCTCGTCGGCGCGCTCGCCTTCTTTTCGCTCGTCGTCCGCCCATCACTGAGCGAGATCGACGAGCCGTGGCGCACGCGCTGGCGTGAGGCCGCGCGGCGTCGCGTTCTGCGCGTTTCGCTGGTCGCCGCCGCTGCGCTCGTCCTCGTCGCCATCGGCGAGCTCTACTTACAACTCAACCAGGTCGGCGGGTTCAGCGACCTCGGCGACGTCCTCAGCAACGACTGGGGCCAGCGCTTCATCCAGCGACAGATCGTGCTCGTCGGCATCGTCGTCGCCGTCGGTATCGCGAGCTACCTCTGGCGACGAGGCCGCGACGGTCTCGGCGATGCCGCGGTCGTGGTCGCCCTGATCGGTGGCGCAGCGTACGTCCTGCTGATCGCGCTCGTCAGCCACGGCGACGCCCTGCCCGGCAAGTTCACCGCCGTCGCTGCGGACTTCCTCCACATCCTCGCCGCCTCCGTCTGGATCGGTATGCTCTTCCAGCTCGCCTGGTTCCTCGTCTGGCTGCGGCAAGACATCCCCGCCGACGATCGCACCACCCTCCAGGCCAGCCACCTCCAGCGCTTCGGCGTCATCGCCGCCACCAGCGTGATCGTCCTCCTCGTCACCGGCCTCGCCAACTCTGTCGCCCAGATTTCGGACTGGAGCTCGCTCCTCGACACCGCCTACGGGCGCGCGCTGCTGGTGAAGCTCGGCATCCTCGGCGTCCTGCTCCTCGCCGCCGCCGTCAACGCCTTCTACCTCCGCCCGCGCATCGTCGAAGAGGCTGACGAGGGCCGGCCCGCGGACGACCTGCGCCGACGCATGAACGTCGCCGTCCGCGTCGAGTTGCTGCTCGGAGTCGCGGTGTTCTGCGCCGCCGCGGTCCTCGTTCTGTACCCAACGTCCCGCCAGATCCGTGACGCCGAATCGTTCGAGAAAGCGAGCACGTCCGCCGTCGTCGGGTTCGAAGAACAGCAGCCGACCGGCTCCAGCGCCACTGACATCGCGATCGACTTCACCGTCTCTCCCGACACGGTCGGAGACAACTCGTTCCGCACGTTCATCTTCCCGCTCGGCGCGCAGGCGATCAGCACCACCCCCGGCCAGACCGGCGAGATCCTGAAAGTGCAGCTCAAGTTCACCTTCCACGGCGAGAACTCCGGCCAGTCCATCGTCGATCTCGACCCCGTCGAAGGCAACGCCCTGGCGTTCAAGGCAGCGGGGCCTTACCTCGGCAAGGCCGGTAGCTGGGACGTCGACGCCATCGTGCGTCGCCGCGGACTTGACGACGCCACTGTCACATTCTCCGTCCCGGTCGCCACACCCGGCCTCGGCGGCCAGTTCGATTACCCGTTCACTGTCGGCTCCTGGCTCACCGTCGGCGCCGCCAGCCTGCTCGTCCTCGCCCTCATCGCCGCCACCTGGGTGACCGAGTGGCCGGGCATCCCTCAGCTCGCGCCGAGGCAGCTTCGAGTCGCCGTCGCAACGTTGAGCGTGCTCGGCGCCGGCCTCGTCGCGATCTCGCTGATCCCAGGCGCGGGACAAGCCGGCGCGAATCCGGTGGAGGCGACCGCTCAGTCGATCGCCCGCGGCCAGGTGTTATATCAGCAGTACTGCGCGGCTTGCCACGGCATCAACGGCGACGGCAACGGCCCCAACGCTGCAACGCTCCCCGTAAAACCCTACGACTTCCGCGTCCACATCCCCTATCACCGCGACGACTACTTCTTCAAGACGATCCAGAACGGTCTCGGAACGATCATGCCGGCCTGGAAGAACACCATTTTGGAGGAAGACACATGGAACCTGATAAACTTCCTGCACGCAGAGTTCGGCACAAATGCCTCACCCAGTAGCAGCACTCCCCCTCCATCAACAACGCCAACCCCTGCTCCCTAACGTCCTCTTCTCGTCGCGCCGGCGTTATCGCCAGCAGCCGGCACAGTACCAGGGGCGGCTTCCGGACTGGGTCTGGGGCGCCGGCCTCGGCGTTATCGTCCTCATCTTCGTCGCCGGCTTCTTCTTGTTCAGCCGCTTCACCGCCAGCGGATCAACTTGCGACAACCCCCTGAAACCGATCCCCGGCGTCGCCACCCAGACAAACGACGCGGCCGGCTTCCAGCAAGAGGACGTTGATCTCAACCGGCTCGTCACCTTCCTGCAGCAGGGCGACGTCAACGGCGCGAACACAATCTTCTACGGCGCGCCACACAACTTTATGCACACCGCAGAGCCGGAGATCCGCGCCAAGAACGAGACCCTGGGGAGGAACTTATGCGAATCCGTCATCAAGTTCGAAACGGACTTCGACATCACGGGCCGCACCAATACGTCCGTCCTCGTAAACGAGGTGACCGTCATCCGCGACTACTTGCGTGACGGCGCAGTGGCGCTCGGCTTCCCCAGGACCGGGAGTTAAACAGCATGCTGAACTCCTCGAATAGGGAGGAGCACATTGCCTTTCCGCTACTCAAAGCGGGGTGAAGGGGCGGCGGAATAATATGATTCCTCAGCAATCGGTTAGGAGAACATCATGGGACAGCTAGACGGACGCGTAGCGATCGTGACCGGCGCGAGCCGTGGCATCGGCAAGGAGATCGCGCTGCTCTTCGCCCGCGAAGGCGCGAAAGTGGTAGCCGCCGCCCGCACCGAACACGAGGGCGATCACCAGCTCCCCGGCGGCATCGCCGAGACTGTCGACGAAGCTCGCGCCGCCGGCGGCGAAGCAACCGCCGTCCGCGCCGACATCTCGCAGATCGGTGACATCGAGCACCTCGTTGAGACCGCGCGCAAGACCTACGGCCCCGTCGACGTTCTCGTGAACAACGCCGCGCTCACCTATTACCAGCCGATCGCCGATTTCCAGCTCAAGCGCTGGCAACGCATGCTCGACGTCGACCTCACGGCGCCGTTCCTCCTCGCCCAAGCGGTGATCCCGGACATGATCGCTTCCGGCCGAGGCAACATCGTGAACATCAGCTCGCTCGCGGCCCGCCACCCGGAAGGGCCGCCCTACGCCATGGGCCCGCGAGGCGGCACCACCTACGGCGTCGTCAAAGCCGGCATCGAGCGCTTTACCACCGGCCTCGCCCACGAGCTCTTTTCGAAGAACATCGCCGTGAACGCGCTCTCGCCTGCCGGGATCGTCGCCTCGCCCGGCGTCCTCTTCCACAAACTCATCGAAAACGAAGACGACCCGCGCGCCGAGCCCGTCGCCTACATGGCCCGCGCCGCCCTCATCCTCGCGGCCTGCGCAGCGAAGGACCAGACCGGCGGCATCCTCTACAGCCAGCCCCTCCTCAAGAAGCACGGCCAGTTGTAGCTGGCTCCGTCAGTGGAAGCGGCATGCGTTGGGTAGTTCGGCTGTCGATTCTCGGTGGCCTCGCGCTCATCGCAAGATGCGTCTGCACGTCGGTCCGTGTGACCAACATGACTTCGGAGCCCGTCTTCATCAACACCCTGAACGGTGAAAAATACGGCTTCTCGGAGAACTCCGGCCAGCTCGTTCAGCCGAACAAAACATTCGACTACGCGAACTACGGCGAAGGCTTTCGCGTCCGCAACATGCGAGGCGAGACGGTGCTGTACTCCGCCGGAGACTACGCGGAGGACAAGACCCACAACATCGTCTCGCTCGAGGCCGATCCAGCAGCACCGTTAGTTGGTCAGCCGTTCAGCTGGGGACTCGGTGCCAGCAACGCATGGTCCGCGACAGTCTGCGACACCGGCAGCACTCGGAACATCAAGGAGTTCGGCCTCTGGGTCGACGTACGAAACGGACAAGATCGGCCACTCCTGGTGGAGATATTCGAACGATTCTCGGACCATGACGAGCCGCGCGAGAACCAAGGGGCCTTTGCTCCGGCTGGAGGCGAGGCCACCGTTTCCGAGCTCGTCGTCGCTGAGCCCTGGCTACGCGCGTTCGACCAGAACGGCACGCTCGTCTACACAACGCCCCTGCAACTTGAGGAATCACAGACGGTTACCATCCGTTCGGGACCACTCACCGTGAAGGAAATCCCTCGGCAAAACATCGGCCGAACCGGGTGCGGCGGTTTCTCATCGATTGTTCTGTTGATTGCATTCGTCATCGCGCCGATCGTCCTGGTCATTGGCGGAGTCTTCCTCCTCGTTTGGGTGATAACGTTGACTCGGCGCCGCGGCGGTAAGGTCTACTGACACTCGTTCCCTATCACCCGTCCCTCGTCATCCACCCGCAACAACCCCTTGCTCGCATCCAGCATCACCAGCACATTCCCGAACGGGTCCGCGACAACCGCGCACTTCCCGATCTGAATATCGAACGGCCAGGCCAGCACGCGCCCACCCGCTGCGACAAACCGCTCGATCGCGACGTCAACTGACTCCACCATCAGGTCCGTCTCCATCTCCGGCCGCTCCGTCTGCAGCACCAGCTCCGCGTTCGAGTCGGGCAGTCGCAGGCCTGCCGCGGTACCTGTACGCCAGATCAGCGTATGGCCGAGCCTATCGCCGTAAAACGCCAGCGCTTCGTCCAGATCGCGTACCGGCAGGCGCAGGCAGTCGATCTTAACGAAAAGCGGTCTTTCGCCCTGCTCTGCCATCGCGACAAGTATGACAGCCGAACCTTAACTCCGTCTCCACTTCACTTGACCGAACACGAGTAACCCGTCAAGTACGACCGTCGTCTTGCCATATGGAGGTCCTCAGAAAAGCATGACCACGCCCCGCAAATTCGCGCTCTTTCTCGGCGGCACGCTCGCCGGCGTTGTCGCGGCGCTCGCTATCGCCCTCGCGACGCCGGCGCCACCAACCTCCGCGGATCAGTCGATCGACTCGGAAGAGGCGGCATTCATCGTCCTCATCAACAACTACCGCGCGCAGAACGGCCTCGGCACTCTGACGATCGACTGGCAGCTCCAACCCCCCGCCGACTGGATGAGCGCTGACATGGGCATCAACTCCTACTTCGATCACAACGACCACTGCGTCGGCGACTGCGTCAACGGCCATCAATACGACGCGAGCGTCAACCGCGACCCCTGGACGCGCATGTGCCAGATCGGCGGCTACTGCTACAACACCTGGAAGGCCGAGAACATCGCCGCCGGCTTCACCACCGCCCAGTCCGTCTTCACCGCCTGGCAGAACTCGCCCGGGCACAACGCCAACATGCTCGGCGCCAACTACACCACGATGGGCCTGGCCCGCGTCAACGTTCCCGGCAGCGTCTACGGCTGGTACTGGACCAACGACTTCGGCGGCTTCCGCAGCAACGCCACGCCCCCTGCTGCTCCCACTTCTACCCCCACCCCAACGCCAACTCCAACCGCAACACCTACCGCGACGCCTTCGCCCTCCCCGACGAAGACGCCGTCGCCCACGCCTGTAACACCAACTCCGACAGCTACCGCAACGCCAACAGCAACTCCGTCTCCATCCCCCTCACGCACGCCTTCCCCAACGCCTGTCCCACCAACCCCTGTACCGCCAACTCCAACGTCAACGGCATCACCAACACCAGTCCCCCCGACGCCATCGCCATCACCAACCAAAACACCATCACCTACAGTCGTCCCACCGACTCCGACTCCAACGCCGACCAACACGCCGACGCCTACTCCAACTCCTA
>JBGPBZ010000128.1:0-6580 GCA_041481535.1 Dehalococcoidia bacterium
GATGATCTTCCATTCTTCCTTGGTGTAGCCGCTGCCGAGGAAGACGTCGACCTGGGGGAGGAGGTTGAAGGCGATCTGGTGGGGGTAGACGTGCGGGCGCGTGGGGTCGCCGTTGAGGACCTGGCGTGTCTGGTCGGTGAGCTCGGCGTAGGCGGCGGTGCCGGTGCCGGAGACGGACTGGTATGTGTCGACGATGACTCGCTTGAGGGGGTTGACCTTGTGGACGGGCCAGAGCACCTGGCAGAGGGGGGTGGTGGGGCAGTTGGGGATGGAGATGATGCCTTTGTGGCCCTTGAGATCGTTTACGTTGACCTCGGGGACGACGAGGGGGACGTCAGGCTCCATGCGCCAGGCGGAGGAGTCGTCGATGCAGACGGCGCCGGACTTGACGGCGGGCGGGATGAGGCTCTTCGAGACCTCGGCGGAGGCGGAGAAGAAGGCGAGGTCGACGCCCTTGAAGGACTGCGGGGTCGCCTCTTCGACGGTGATTTCGCCGAATTCGCCGAAGGGGATCTTCTTGCCGGCGGAGCGATGTGAGGCGAGAAGGCGCAGCCCCTTGATGGGGAAGCGGCGCTGAAGGGCGATTTTGAGGAATTCCTGGCCGACCAGGCCTGTGGCTCCGACGACGGCGACGTTAAGGGATCTGCTCATAGATAGGCTCTCTGTAACTCCGAAGCGGGTTGAGGCCATCCTATCTGTTTTGGCCAATAACGGGCAAACCGTGAGACCGGCGGCAAAGTTGAGACGGCGTTTACCGAATTAGCCTCCTTGCCATGCAAATTCATGCATAACAAAACGATCCCTTAACCGTCTTGCCCATTGGAAGCCCATGTCACTTCCTAGAAAACGACCCGTGCGGACGGGGGAAGGAGCGCAATGCTCACCAAGATACTGTTGACGGCCGGTGTGCTTGCCGCGCTATTGGGGGCCCTGACGATTAGCTCGCTGGCGTTGTTCACGGACACGCAGACGGTGCCGGCGAACACGTTCACGACGGCGACGATTGACATATCGACGAGTCCGACGACGGCGCTGGTGACGTTCAGCGCGATGATGCCTGGGGACCAGGTGACGGCGCCGATTACGGTGACCAACGCGGGGACGGGGCAATTGCGCTACGCGATAACGAGCACGACGACGGAGGCGACGCTGGCGGCGCAGCTGGACCTGACGGTGAAGTCGGGCGTGACGACGTGCACGAACGGTGGCTTTAGCGCGAGCGGGACGGTGCTCTACGGCCCCGCCGACGCAGGCAGCACGGGTGGATCGAACATCGTCGGTAGCCCGACGCAGGGCTCGCAGGCTGGGGACCGCACGCTGAACGCGGCCGCCAACGAGATCCTGTGTTTCAACGTGAGCCTGCCGAGCGGCACGGGCAACACGTTCCAGAGCCTGACGGACACGGCGACGTTCAGCTTCCAGGCGGAGCAGACGGCGAACAACTAGCAGACAGCGGACTAAATGGATGCGGGCGCCGAGAGGCGCCCGCATCTGTGTATCAGA
Organism: Dehalococcoidia bacterium; assembly: GCA_041481535.1. GTDB lineage: Bacteria > Chloroflexota > Dehalococcoidia > SM23-28-2 > RBG-16-64-32 > DATKKM01. The sequence goes on from JBGPBZ010000128.1 coordinate 1,504, forward strand.
GGAGCTGATGAGCACGTCGATCGCAACGGACGCGCTGACCCAGACTTCGCCCGGCCGCTCACGACGGGCGATGTTGCCGAACGCGGCTGGATTGGCGATGACGGTCGCGCTGCTCGGGGGGATAGTGCTGGGGGTGTTGTGGGCGCATCGCGCGGGGTGGGGGATGATCAGCGTACACGGCGGCAGTATGGGTGACACGATCCCGATCGGCAGCCTGGTGATCGCGAGGACGGAGCCGGCGGCGGATGTGGCCGTAGGCGACGTGATCCTGATCAATGAGCAGGCCGAAGACGGTTCGATGCTGGCGCCGAAGCTCCACCGGATTGTGGTGATGGATGAGCGCGACGGCAAGGTGGTGGTGAAGACGAAGGGCGACGGAAACTCGGACGTGGACCCGAGCGAGACGATCCTCGGCGAGCACACGTTGGTCTCGCAGTGGCACATGCCGCGCCTGGGCTACTGGCTCAGTTTCATGGCGACGCCGTCGGGCTGGCTGATCACGGCTGCGCTCCCGTTTACGGCCGTGGCTGCGCTCGTGATCGCGTCGATCTGGCGGAAGAAACCGGTGCCGGCGTAGAGCCAATGCGGCGACTCGGGGTTGCGTTTGTCCTCCTGCTGCTGGTCTCGAGCGGCCTCGTCGCGGCCGGGGCGTCGACGAATGCGCTGGCGATATTCACGAAGACGCGGACCGTGGCGGCGAATACGTTCACCACGGCGTCGAGCTTTCCCGCATCGAATTCTGTGCTGGCGGCGGACTCGTGGAGCACGGGGCTCACGCACACAACTGGCAGCGGGTCGAACCGGCTGCTGACCTTCGTCGTCGGGTACGAGAACGCTACTGACGTCGGCGTCTCCACCGTCACGTACGGCACAAGGACAATGACCAAGGCCCTGGGCCAGGTGGCGGGAACGGGGCCGTTCGACAGAGTCGAGATCTGGTACCTGAACGAGGCCGGCATCGTCCTGGCGAGCAGCACGACGTTCGCGGTGACGTGGGGCGGCACGGCGCCGGCGGACCCGATGTACGCGGCGATCGGGTACAAGAACGTCGATCAGACGACGCCGATCGCGACGACGAACAGCGCGACGACGAACCTTTCGACGCCGAACCCGATCACGGCGGCTGTGACGGTGGGAGGAGGAGCCGTGGCGGTGTCCGGGGTGATCAACGGTAACACCGGCTCCTACACCTGGAACAACAGTTTCGTGGAAGGAACGGACCAAACGCACGGCGCCACCACCACGATGTCCTCAGCCGACAAGCTGGCGAGCACGACGGGGACGCAGACCGCGAGCGCGACGCACAGCGGGAGCGCCAGACAGGCGATCGTGGTCGCGGTGATCAATCACGACACTGTCGAGACGGCCGATACGTGGACGACGGGGCTAACGCACACGACGGGCAGCGGGACGAACCGGCTGTTGATCTTCATGGTGTCTTACGAGAACGCGTCGGACGTGGGAGTTACGGCGGTGACGTACGGGACGAGGCCGATGACGCGCGCCCTGGGTGCCGTGGCGGGAACAACGACGGTGGACAGAGTGGAGCTCTGGTACCTCACTGAGAGCGGGATAGCGAACGCGACGAGCACGACGTTTGCGGTTTCGTGGGGCGGCACGGCGCCGAGCAGCCCAATGTACGCGGCCGGCGCTTACAAGCGGGTAAACCAGGCAACGCCGATCGCATCGAGCAACAGCGCGACGACGAACGCATCGACGCCGAACCCGATCACGGCCGCGGTGACGGTCCTGCAGGGCGACCTGGTGGCGGGAGCGGTGATCAACGGCAACACCGGGTCTTATACGTGGAACAACAGCTTCGCGGAACACACGGATCAGACTTCCGGCGCGACGACGACTGCTTCGTCGGCGGACAAAGTGGCGGCTGCGGATGGAACTGAGACGGCGAGCGCAACGCACTCGGGCTCCGCGAGGCAAGCGATAGTGGCGGCGGTGATCAGCCCGGACTAGCTAGAACCAACGCGGACGCGGAGGCAAACACGAGTTGAACAGGCGGCCTTGGCGTAGTACGCTGTTTTGGTGGTAGTACCCAGGAAGACAGGTAGTGCTATGGGAAGGAGGGTAGTACATGAAGCGGCGATACCCATCGAAGATAACGCGAAAGGGCCAGATCACGATCACGGCGCAGGCCAGGCGCGACGTTGGGCTGAATATCGGTGACTCCGTAGACGTTGTCGTTGAGGACGGGCGGATTGTGGGGGTGGAGGCGACGGGGAGTTGGGCAAAGCGAACGGCGGGCATCCTCAAGTATTCCGGGCCGGTGATGACATCCGAAGAGAGGCGCAGCGCCGAGAAGAACGCGTGGCCTGACGCCGCTGTCGAGCGTGACGAACGGACCAAGCGCGGCGAACAGTCGAAGCCTGAATGACGGCGCTACTCGACGCCAACGTAGTACTTCGCCATCTACTCGCAGATGAGGCCGCGCAATCGCCGCGCGCGACGGCGCTGGTGGCGGCCCTGGGAGGGGGCGAGCGGCGGGCGATCCTGATCGAGCCGGTGGTCTTCGAGACGGTGTATGTGCTGGAGCGCCAGGTGGGCTATCAGCGAAACGTCGTACGAGATCTTGTGAAGGGTCTATTCGATCTGCGCGGACTGGTCGTGATCAACAAGAGCCTGCTGATCGCAGCGCTCGATCTTCACGCTGACCGAAGTGTTTCGTTGGTGGACGCTTATGTTGCAGTGCAAGCATTCCGAGAGTCCCCATCCGAAGTGATCTCGTTTGACCGCGACTTTGATCGCATTCCGTGCGTGACGCGCGTCGAGCCGTAGCGCTTAGAACCAGCGCCAGAGCCAGATGCGTTCGGAGCCGACCTTGGCCCAGTGCATGAGGCGGCTGGGGCCGCGGAGGGAGAAGTGGGGCGGGTCTGCGAAGTGGTTGGCGGAGATGATGGCTCCGTGCGAGTAGCCGGTTTCCATGTAGCAGGCGCCCTGGCCGCCGAAGGCCCAGATGGGGTCCCGGCCGGCGATTTCGGCGGTGAGGTTGCGGGCAACCACTTCGGCTTCGCCGTGGGCGAGGATGCCGGATTTGGGGAGAGCTTCTCCGGAGGAGCCGGCGACGGTGTTGCAGTCGCCGATGGCGTAGACGTCGGGGGCGGTGGTGGCGAGCGTCTCGGAATCGGCGGCAAGCCAGCCGTCGGGGCCGCTGAGGCCGAGGTTGTCGAGGATGGGTGGCAGGCGGTGGATGGGGGCGGCGACGAGCATGTCGTAGGCGCAGGTGGTCGATCCGAAGTGGATGAGGCGGTTGGCGGGATCGATCGATTTGGGTTCGACGGCGGCGGTGAAGGTGATGTCTCGCTTGTGGAGGAGGTTGAGGATGCGCTCTCCGACGTCGCCGTACTGCTGCAGGGGTGTCGGCTCCGGCGTGTAGACGTCGATCTGCACGTTCTGGCGGAGTTTGCGCTTGCGGAAGTAGGCGTCGAGGAGGAAAGCGCCTTCGTAGAGGGAGGGCGGACACTTGTACGGCAACCGCGGGGCGACGAGGGCGATGCGGCCGGCGCTGAAGCGGGGGAGTTCTTCGCTCATGCCGTCTGCGCCGTCAGGGTGGTAGAAGGTCCAGGCGCTGCCGAGGCCGGGGACTTCGTCGACCGAGTAGGCGGCGCCGAGGGCGATGATGAGGTAGTCGTAGTCGATGTCCTCGCGGGCGAGGTGGACGCGCTTGTTGTCGAGGTCGAAGCCGGTGATCTCGGTGCTTTTCACTTCGATGCCCTTGTTGCGGAGATCTCGGAGGTCACGGGTGATGCGGGGGAGCTGCCGCTTGCCGAGCATGACCCAGGTGAGTGAGGGCTGGTAGGTGTAATAGGGGGAGCGGTCGACGAGGATGACGCGGTGCTCTTTGTCGAGCATGCGGCGGAGGCGAGAGGCGGCGACGAGGCCGCCGGTGCCGCCGCCGAGGATGAGGACGGTCTTAGGCATGACGGGTGGAAGATGGAAGGCGGAAGGTGAAAGGACGAGATTGGCCGCACCTGCCTGCCGGACAGGCAGGGATTAACGCAGATTTTAAGCAGCTTATTTGGGAGGCCGTAATGACGGGCGGCAAGGGTCAGGTGAGCTCGAGCAGGCGGTCGAGGCCGTAGGTGAAGGTGGTGCGCTTCATGACTTCGCGGACGGCGAGGATGACGCCGGGCATGAAGGATTCGCGGTGCATGGTGTCATGCCGGATGGTGAGGAGTTCGCCGGGGGCGCCGAAGATGATTTCCTGGTGGGCGATGAGGCCGGGAAGGCGGACGCTGTGGATGGTGACGCCGTTCTGCTGGCCGCCGCGGGTGCCGGCGATGGTCTGCTTCTTGGCGGCGGGGGAGGTGAAGGGCTGGCCGCGACCCTCGGCCATGGCGCGGGCGGTGGCGAGGGAGGTGCCGGAGGGGGCGTCGATTTTCTGGTCGTGGTGCATTTCGATGATTTCGGCGGCGGCGTAGTAACGGGAGGCGAGGCGGGCCATGACTTCCATGAGGACGGCGCCCATGGCGAAGTTGGGGGCGACGAGGACGCCGACGCCTCGCTTGTTGGCGTCGGCTTCGAGTTCTTTGACGAAGGCTTCGCTGAGGCCGCTGGTGCCGATGACGAGGCGGACGCCGGCTTCGAGGGCGTCTTTGGCGAGGCGGGGGGTCCAATCGGCGTTGGTGAAGTCGACGATGATGTCGGGGCGGACGCGGCCGATCATGGCAGCCGTGTCGTTGCCGAAGGGGATGAGGTCGCCGCCACGGATGGGGATGTAGTTTTCGGTGGTGAGGAGGTCGACGCAGCCGACGGCGTCCATGTCGGGTTCGCGGCAGACGGCTTCGAGGACTTCGCGTCCCATTTTGCCGGAGCCGGAGACGAGGACTTTTGTTGTCACGTGGGCATTGTACAGAAGGCGGGTGTGTTTTACCGCAGATGACGCGGATGGGCCGGTGAGCCCGGGCGTCAGACTGGAAGCCTGAAGGCGCTCCAGCCTACGGGCGGCGAATAACGGAAAAGGCCCGCGTTCTGAAGCGCGGGCCTTTTGGTTTGTCGGTTTGTCGGTTTGTTCGCCCTACCAGCGGCGCATGGGGGCCGGGGGTGGGGGAGGAGGCGGGCTGCC
>JBGPBZ010000129.1:0-6456 GCA_041481535.1 Dehalococcoidia bacterium
CGCAAACACTACGCGGAGCACGAGGGGAAGCCGTTCTACCAGGGGCTGATCGACTACATCACGTCGGGGCCGGTGGTTGCCGCCGTTCTTGAGGGAACGCGGGCTATCGAGGTGGTGCGGAAGACGATGGGGAAGACGAACCCGGCCGATGCAGAGCCAGGGACAATCCGCGGCGACCTGGGACTGGAGATGGGCCGGAACCTGATCCACGGGTCCGATGGTCCGGAGGCTGCGGCGCGGGAGATTGCTCTGTTCTTCGGCAAGGAAGCGCTGGATTACACGCGGGCGATCGATCCGTGGGTGTTTGAGTAGCGACCGGTACTGTCATGTGGAGGCACGAAGCAGCTAGCCTTCAGCGATAACGCCCCGATTTAGCTGACTTCCGAGCCAGTCCAAGCGTTTGTCGCGCAGAGTGTAATTCGAAGAAGGACACGCTCGCGCCCGCGAGCTAGATCCTTCGGCTGCGGCCTCAGGATGACAAAATCGCTACTGGATGCGGACGACTGGGACACCGTCGTGCCACAACGACTCGAGGTCGTAGAAGGCGCGCTCTTCGGCGCCGAAGAGGTGGACGATGACATCGCCGTAGTCGAGGAGTACCCAGCCGCTGGCCGGCTCGCCTTCACGGCCCATCGGGATCAGCTTCTGCTCTTTGCGCAGGCGCTTGTCGATCTCGTCGAGGATGGCGCCGAGCTGGCGGTCTGAGCCGGCGGTGCCGATGACAAAATAATCGGCGAAGGACGCTGCGTTGCGAATGTCCAGCAACAGGATGTCCTCCGCCTGCATGTCGGAGAGTATGTCCGTGATCTTGTGCGCTAGCTCGTCTGTCGCCAGATAGCCTCCCAGCTGGAAATGGGAAATAGGAAATGGGAAATGGGGGACGCCACACCGGGCCGAATTACCTTCTGCCGGGTGCTTGTTCGGTGTTCCATAGGCGCGGCCAGTATAACATTGGAGCGATATGTCTAGGCCACGCGCCGTCGTCGCGATGTCCGGTGGTGTCGACTCATCCGTCGCCGCGGGCCTGCTCCTTGAGCAGGGGTATGACGTCGTGGGCGTGACGATGCGGCTGTGGACGGAGGATGACCCGAACGCGGCGCGCCACCACAAGCGCTGCTGCTCCGTCGAAGACACGGACGACGCGAGGGCCGCCGCGGATGTCCTCGGCATCAGGCATTACGTCATCAACCTCGAGCGCGAGTTCAAGGAAGACGTCGTCGATAAGTTCGTCGCGGAGTACGCGCGGGGCCGCACGCCGAACCCCTGCCTGGCCTGCAACGACAAGGTGAAGTTCCGGCCGTTGCTCGAACACGCGATCGCCCTCGGCGCGGAGTGGCTGGCGACCGGCCACTATGCCCGCGTGCGGCACAGCGATGCGGACGCGGAGTTGTGGAGCGCGATCGATCCGGGGAAGGACCAGTCGTACGTCCTGTACACGCTGGGGCAGGCCGAGCTTTCGCGCACGCTGTTTCCTTGCGGCGAATTCGCGAAGGAGGAGATCCGCCGGCTGGCGCACGAGTGGTCGCTGCCGAACGCTGACAAGCCGGACTCCGCCGACATCTGCTTCATCCCGAGCGGCGACTATCGCGCCTTCGTCCGCGATCGCATACCGGTGGTGGCGGGTGACATCGTCGACACGGAAGGCCGTACGGTCGGCGAGCACGCGGGCATCGTCAACTACACGGTCGGCCAGCGGCGCGGAGTCCCTGCGCGCGGCAACGCCGAACCGCTTTTCGTCGTCGATATCGATGCCGAGGCGAACCGCGTCGTCGTCGGCGCGCAGGAAGACCTCATGGCCTCCGCCCTCCTCGCGGACGAGCTTTCGTTCATTGACGGCGCCCCTCCCACCGGCGAGACGAGGGTCGAGGCGCGGATCCGCTACCGCGCGCCCGCGGTCCCGGCAACGCTCTCTGTCACCGGCGAATCCGCCGAGGTACGCTTCGATTCGCCGCAGCGGGCCGTCACGCCCGGTCAGGCAGTCGTCTTCTACGACAGTGAACGAGTTATCGGCGGCGGAACGATTGTGAGACGCCTGCAATAGCGGAAAGCGGTCGATTTTTTGGGTGTAGCCTCCTCTCTGCTATAATCGCCCACGCGTCTCAGGAGAAATTATGCTTCCGCTGTCAGTTGAAACCGTCCGCGACTATTCGCTCATCGCCTTTTGCATCGCGGGTATGATCGCCTTTGTGCTGATAATCTTCGCCACGCTTATCAGCACGTTCCTGTCGTGGAATATCCTCAGCCGCATCCGCAAGATCCTCAAGGAGAACGTGCAGCCGGCCACGGCCAACGTCCGGGAGACGACGCAGAACATCAAGGGGACGGTCTCCTACATCTCCGACAACGCTGTTAAGCCGGTGGTTAAGGTCTACGGAGTCGCCGCTGGGGCGAGGCAGTTCGTGAAGGTGGTCTCGCGGTTCACGAAGAAGAAGGACGAGGCGAAAGCATGAGGTTCATCCTCGGCCTCCTCATCGGCTTCGGAGTCGGTTTCGCCGGCGCTGTTCTCTTCGCACCGGAGAAGAAGCCGGAACCCGAGTTCATCCCCGGGCAGCCGCAGCACACGAACGGCAGCGGCGGCCTGCTCGACCAGGTTCGCGAGCGCGTCAAAGAGGCGATGTCCGAAGCCAAGCAAGCCCGCGAACAAGCCGAGCGCGATATGCGCGACCGCTACGAGCGCGCCGTCCGCAAGTCCTCCTCCGAAAACTAGCGCCGAATCGTTGCGCAAGACACGCCTGTTACAATGTCATTTGCTGTCCCCGGAGGGGTGCCAGAGCGGTTGAATGGAACGGTCTCGAAAACCGTCGTACGTCTTTTGGCGTACCGTGGGTTCGAATCCCACCCCCTCCGCCAGCCGGTGGCTAGTGGGGCTGGGCGGTGACTAACCACCAACCACTAATCACGATCCCGCGGAGGGGTGCCAGAGCGGTCGATCGGGCACGCCTGGAAAGCGTGTGTATCTGCAAGGGTACCGTGGGTTCGAATCCCACCCCCTCCGCCATCTTCGCGACGTTGGTGGTATAAGTTGCCCGCGATAAACTGATCGAGCCACATGCTAGACATCGCCCTCGCTGCACTTGGCGTCCTGATCATCGGCGTAGTCCTCTGGGACGCGTTTGAGACTGTCGTCCTGCCGCGGCGCGTGACACGCCTGTTCCGGCTCGCCCGCGCCTTCTATCGGTCGACGTGGCGCCCGTGGTCAGCGTTGGGCCGCAGGATGCACGGCACGTTCCGCGAGACGTACCTGGGCATCTACGGGCCGCTTTCGCTGATCATGCTGCTGATTGTCTGGGCGGCACTTCTCATCCTCGGGTTCGCGATGATTCAGGCGGGGATAGGCTCCGTCGTCGACCGCCCGGGATCGGGTGCGGACTTCGGCACCGATCTCTACATGAGCGGTTCCACCTTCTTCACGCTCGGCCTCGGTGACGTCACGCCGGACTCGACCATTTCCCGTATCGTGGCCGTGGTGGAAGCAGGGCACGGCTTCGCCTTTCTCGCGCTCGTCATCTCGTACCTGCCGGTCCTCTACAGTGCCTTCTCCCGGCGCGAGGCGAACGTCTCGCTGCTCGATTCGCGGGCCGGGTCGCCACCCAGCGCCGGCGAGTTCTTCCTGCGCATTGGAACGGGCCGGCGCCACGAAACGCTGCCCGAGATGTTCGAGGACTGGGAACGCTGGGCATCCGATCTCCTCGAGAGCCACCTCTCGTATCCTGTGCTGACGTACTACCGCTCGCAGCACGAGCACCAGTCCTGGCTCGCCGCGCTCACCGCGCTTCTCGACGTCTCGGCGATCGTGCTTTGCGGCGTTCTCGATCACGCGAACGAGCCGGCGCAGCTCACGTTCGCGATGTCGCGCCACGCCGCGGTCGACATCGCGCAGATCTTTAGCGCGAACGTGAGCGCCCAGTACGCGGACCGCCTGCCACCGGCCGAACTCGCCCGCCTCGCTGAGATCGTCGGCCGCGGCTCCGACCCTGAGTTCGAGACGAAGCTCAAAGAGTTGCGCGCGCTCTACGAACCGTACGTCGCGGCGCTCTCCGACTACGTGCTGATGCCGCTGCCCGGCTGGCTCCCCTCGGATCGCCAGGACGACTGGCAGAGCACCGCCTGGGACAACTAGAGAAGCCTCTCCTGCTTCGCGTCCTCTTCTTCCTCCTTCCCCCTTCCCTCTTCCACCCTCGTCCGAGCGACCCCCAGCATCTCGCCGATCTCGCGCGCGTTCCGTACCGAATAGTCGCGGTGGCAGTTGTTCAGCAGCACGTGCACCTCGCGCGCCTCGTCCGCCAGCTTATGGATGCGCGGTAGCCACGTCCGTAGCTCATCCTCCGAGTACAGGTAGTCGAAGCGCTCGGCGGCCGTTGAGACGCGCTTCGTCCACGTCTCGTTGTTCTGGCCGTGCATTCGCAGCACCGCGAGCGATGTCGTCGCGGCGACGACGGGCGGGACGCTCGTCTTGAAGCCCTGCGGCTCATCGACGCAGACGTAGGAGATCTTGTTGTCGCGCAGTAGCTTTAGCGTGCGCTCCTGATCGGAGACCTCATCCATCCAGGCGCGGTTGCGGAACTCGACGGCCATCCGGTACTGCCCCAGCCGCTCCTTCGCTTCGAGGATGTAGTCGCGGTTCTCCGCACGCGGGCCGAACCAGGGCGGGAACTGGAACAGCACGACACCCAGCTTGCCGGCCGAGTCCATTGGCAGCAACACTTCGAGGAAGCGGCGCCACAACTCCTCCCCGATCTCCGGCGACAAGTCCTTGTAGTACACGTTCTTCTTCTCGCGCACGTCGTCCGGCAGCTCGGCCTTGACGTCCTTTGGCAGCATCTGCACCGCCGCTCCGTGCAGCGTGAACAGTGCGTAAGACTTCACATCGAACGTGAAATCGGCGGGCGTGCGCTCCGCCCAGACCTCGCCGTTGCGGGCGAGCGGGATCGCGTAGTACGTCGAGTCGACCTCGACGATCGGGAAGTTCTCGGAGTAGAAGCGCAGGCGATCCTCCGACGACTTCGCCGCCGGCGGATACCACTTAGCATCGATCAGCGTCTTGTCCGCCCACGAACACGAGCCGACGAGAATCTTCCCGCCCATGCGTAAAGGGTCGAGGGTCAAGGGGTCACGGGTCAAGGCGAAATTTTCCCAACCACAACCGACCCATCGCCCAGCCGCCAACGGAATCCCGGGGAGTCCAGAGGGGCCGCAGCCCCTTTGGCTTCAATCGGGTGGGCGGGTGGGCACCATATTTTGGGAGGGGTGTGGCGGCGCCAACGTCGCAATTGGGAGGAACACTCCGACAATTCACAGCGACCCTCGCAATCGCCGATCAACTGCAATCGAGTATCCTTCCTTCAGAAGGAGCACCCCTCATGGAAGTCTTCGAAGCCGTACGAACCGTGCTCGCCGTACGCGAGTATACCGACAAGCCCGTCCCGGCGGGCGTTGTCCGCCGGATCGCTGAAGCCGCGCACCTGACGGCGAGCAGCAGGAACGGCCAGCCCTGGCACTTCATCGTCGTGCAGGACAAGGAGACGCTGCAGAAGCTGGCCAAGGCCGTGGCCACGGGGCCGTTCATCGCGTGGGCGCCGCTCGCTGTCGCGGTGGCCGTCGACAGCGAGTCGCCGTACGGGATCTCGGACGCGAGCCGGGCAATCCAATCGATGGTGCTGACGGCGTGGGAGGACGGCGTCGGCTCGAACTGGGCCGGATACGCGAACATGCCGGGCGTGAACGAGGTGCTGGGCATTCCGAAAGAGATCCAGGTCGTGGCCGTGCTTTCGTTCGGTTACCCGAAGCGGCAGCTGGGCAAAGGGAAGAAGACACGCAAGCCGTTCGGCGAGGTGGTGCACAAGGAGCGCTTCGGGCAGCCTTTCGAGTAGGCGAGCCAGCGACATAGGGGATCATCAGCCGGAGCTATCGATGGCCATTTCATTAGCCTTGAACCCTTGGTCGGTTTTCCGATTGTGACGCCACTGTTCACCATGTCAAACGAGTTTCTTATCTTTGCCATCGGCGCTGTTGTCGCTTTGCTCTTGACGATCTACTTGACAGTCAGACTGTTCCTCTTCAAGCCAGAATCGGTCGTGGTTCTCACGGGGGGCATGTTAGGCTTCTTGGCTGGGTTCGTGGGGCCCTTTCTCGATACTAATTTACGATCGGTCGTTGAGATCGCGGTTCTGCTATTCGTTATTGTCCTATCGTTCGCTGTGGGCCGCTTGTCAAAGTCGGGGCCAGCGGCGTTTCTCGCCGGCGCCGTTCTCGTCCCGGTAGCGTTAATCGCAGTTGGCTACGGTATCTATGAGGCGCGGGCTACCGGGTGGCAAGACTTGAGACCATTGGCACAAAGCAGCGATCACCCAGGCGTTCAGGACATTTGGTTCTTCTTTTTCGTCGGGTCGCCTTTCTGGGCTGGTCTGGCGGTCCTGTCAGGGGCGTTCGCCGCTTGGATGCACTCCCGCAAGAGCC
>JBGPBZ010000130.1:0-6455 GCA_041481535.1 Dehalococcoidia bacterium
CGCATAACTACGTTGTCATCGTCATGAATGCGGACGGGACCGGGGAGCACCAGCTTACCGATACCGGTGAGGACTACACTCCGTCGTGGTCGCCTGATGGGATGAAGATTGCGTTCACGACGGGACGCGACGGTGACCGAGAGATCTACATGATGAACGCCAACGGATCAAACCCGGTTAACCTCACGAACTCGCCTGACTGGGACTCGGACGCCTCCTGGTCGCCGGACGGCGCCAAGATCGCGTTTCGTTCATCGCGGGATGGGAACGACGAGATCTATGTGATGGATGCGAACGGAAGCCATCAGACGCGGCTGACCAACAACCCGGAGTTCGACGGGGAACCCCAGTGGTCACCGGACAGCGCGACGATCGTCTGGCAGCGATATTCTCAGACCGGTTCGGATGTCTACGCGATCGATCTCGCCACGAAGATGGAGACACAACTAACGTTCACGGACCGTGCGTACGATCCGTCATATGCGCCGGACGGCTCGCTGATTGCGATCGAGCAGTCGGACGGTCTTTACACGATGAAGCCGGACGGCTCCGAGATTACGAAGATCCCCAATACGACATCGGCGGACGAGTTCCCGGCGTGGCAGCCGCTGACTCTCCACGCAGGTGACACGGACTGCGACGGCCAGGTGCAGGCGCAGGACGCGCTGCCGCCGCTGCTCAAGCTCGCCGGGACTCCGAACGACGCCGGCTGCGTCGCCGCGGCCAACGTGAAGTGCGACGATGCGCTAACGCTCGCAGACGTCCTCCTGATCCTGCGGCATGCAGACGGGCTGACGGCTGACCTCCCGCAGGGCTGCGCAGCGTTTGGAGCGGAGATAACCTCCAACACTAATACGGCAACTCCATCCGCAACATCTACACCAACGGCTGAACCATCGAGCACTCCGACATCAACAACAACAGCATCAGCCACTCATACCCCAACCCCAACACCATCACCCGTGGTTACCGCTTCGCCGACGCCATTCGTTCCACCGGTAGCGAACGGTTGGTGTTGGATGGCTCTTGTCAGCAATGGACTTGTGAATGGATTTGACAACGCTTCTTGCTTTCCGGCCTTGGGACCGAGTTACAGTTGCTCGTCCATCGGCATTCTCTTCGATTGTTCGAGAGGGTATATCGACTATTCGGACTACGACTGCACCATCATTAGTTTTCTGGCGGATTGTAATGCGAGTTCCTTCGGCTGGTCCAACTACAGCTGCACTGCCATCGGATCCTTCGTCGATTGCAATGCCAACGACTTCGACTTTCCCGACTACAATTGCGACGTGATATCGGGCTCGTTTGTGTCATGCACCACGTCGTCATCTGATTGGCCAAGCTTCAGCTGTGTTAATACACTTGCGACATATTCGTGTACTTAGTTACTCGTCCACGCAACGAACCCTGCTATCTACCAGGAGAACGACCCGGACGTTGGTGGCAAGGATGTCCGCCAACGATCGTGTCCGCCAGGCAAGGCTACTCCGCCTTCAGAACCGACAGGCTAGCGGCGTGAGCATCCCCGACATCCTGCGCAACTACCGCACGATCGCCGTCGTCGGTCTCTCCAACGACGAGACGCGTCCGGCCCACAGCGTCTCGCAGTACATGCAAAACGCCGGTTACCGCATCATCCCGGTCAACCCCGGCGTCACCGAAGTCCTCGGCGAGAAGGCGTACCCCACAGTCGCCTCCATCCCGCAGCCTGTCGAGATCGTCAACGTCTTCCGCCGCTCGGAGAGCGTACCGCCGGTCGTCGACGACGCCATCGCCGCCGGCGCGAAGGTTGTCTGGATGCAGTCCGGCGTCTGGCACTTCGAGGCCGCCGCGAAGGCGGAAGCTGCGGGCCTCGAAGTCATCATGGATCGCTGCATCCGCACGGAGCACCAGCGGCTGACGGCGGGACTACAATAGTTCCAGAGAACGTCATGTGAGGCAGTTTTTCGCTGCACTAATCATTGCCCTCGTCCCCATCGCGCTTTACCTCCGCGGGACGGATGCGCTTTACGTTTTGTTCGTGTTGGCGCCGGCGTTTGTCGCCGTCGGCGTCGCGGCATTGTTTCGGAAGGATGCGTGGAAGTCCGCGCTGATCGCTGCGGGGGTCGGATTTGGGATGGCGGCGGCATTCTGGCTTTACGCAGTGATCAGTGTCGGTGGCTCGGGGCCATCCTGCGACGGGTTCTGTCTGGACCAGTGGCAGGCGCGCGTCTTCGTCACGGTGGTCCTGCTCTGCTACGCCAGCGTCGTGGCGGCCACGTCCGGCATATTGGCGCTGATCTTTTGCCGGGGAACGACTCGTGCAGTCGTTTAGCGGAAAACTGATATTTGCGGCGCCGATTGTCGCGGTAGCCACCATTTTCGCGCTGGCGATGCTCTTCCCGTGGGACGACTTCGCTTGTGATCGGACTTGCGGCCAAAGTGCGGATCCTCAGATATTCGCTTTCCTTGCAGTGGTTCTAATCATTGGCGTGACCTCGCTGTTCATCGGCGTCGCTTCGAATCGCGTACTCCCGACGGCCGCGGCTTTCGTTCTCGCTGCGGTTTTCGCCTACGTCCTCGGCAACACGATCGACTACGAGATGGCGTGGCGGGGCGTCAGTTGGAATAGCGGCGGCGAGACCTCGCGCTTCGTCAGTAGTTGGAGCGACGCCATGACCGCCGTCTTCGTCGGCAGCGTTGTCGGTATGCCCATCGGAATCATCCTGGCGATGTTTGGCTTCGTTGTCGCGCGAGTGTTCGGACGCAAGCCGAGGCTCGTATGACCACCAAACTCCTCCTCGGCGCGATGGCCCTCGCCGCCGCCACGCTGATCGGCCTCGGCGCCGCTTTCGCCCTCGGCGTCTTCGAAGGCAGCGACTTCGGCCAGGGCGGGACCTTCTCCGGCAACTGCCGCGAGTACGGCACCGACCACCTCAACGAGCAGAGCTTCAACGACCCATACCTCAAAGGCGTCGTCAGCGTCGGCTTCAACCACGGCCCGGACGGCCCGGCCGCGATCGCGCTCCTGCAGACTCTCGGCACCAGCTACTACATGCCGCTCCCGTTCCGGGATTTCGCCTTCGTCTGCGTCCAGAACGGCCACGAGGACGAGTGGGCCAACAAGCTCAAAGCGCTCGATTGGGTGGAGTTTGCCCACAAAGAGGGCGTCACGCACTGCCAGCCAAATTGCAGATTGAGCTCCCCTTGATTGTCGCTTTCGTAACGTCGGTGTTAAAATACACGAGCGGTCCCCGCACTCACCCATGATGAAGACAGCCATCACTGCCATTCCTCAGGGCCTGAGTCTAACCAGTGCATAGCGAAGCCTGGAAGGACAAGTGTGGCGTCTTCGGCGTTTATGCCCCAGGCGAAGACGTAGCCCGCACCACCTTTTACGGCATCTACGCCCTGCAGCACCGCGGCCAGGAAAGCGCCGGCATCGCCACCGCTGACGGCACGCGCATCCACACTCGCACCGGTATGGGCCTCGTCTCCCAGGTCTTCGACGAAGCTGACCTCGGCTACCTGCCTGGCCACATCGCCATCGGCCACACGCGCTACTCCACCACCGGCTCATCGAAAAAGGAGAACGCGCAGCCCGTCTACGTCGAAGGCGCGAACGGCGCGCTCGCCCTCGCGCACAACGGCAACTTGATCAACGCTGAGGTCATCCGCGACGCGCTCGAAGTCGAAGGCGCCGAGTTCACTGGCTCGACTGACACCGAAGCTGCCGCGCGCTTGCTCGCCTCCGCGCCCGGCGACGACTGGCTGGAGCGCGCCTCCGCCACCATGCAGGCGATGGCCGGCGCCTATTGCTTCATCGCCATCACTCCCGACTCACTGATCGCTATGCGGGACGCCTACGGCGTACGTCCGCTCTGCATCGGACGGATGAACCACGGCGGCTGGATCATCGCCTCCGAGACCTGCGCTCTCGACCACCTCGGCGCTGACTTCGTGCGCGAGGTCGATCCCGGCGAGGTCGTCGTCATCGACTCGCAGGGGCTGCACGCGAAAAACGCCGTCGAGAAGCAACGCAACGCTCTCTGCGTCTTCGAGTACATCTACTTCGCGCGTCCTGACTCCGTCATCCGCGGCAAGCTCCTCCACCCGATGCGCATGAACATGGGCCGCGAGCTCGCCCGGCAATCGCCCGTAGAGGCAGACCTCGTGATCGGAGTACCGGACTCCGCGACCGCAGCCGCCATCGGTTACGCCAACGAGTCCGGCATCCCTTACGCCGAAGGTCTCGTCAAGAACCGCTACGTCGGCCGCACATTCATCAAGCCCGACCAGCGTCTGCGCGACCAGGGCGTCTACCTCAAGTTCAACCCGCTCAAGCAGGTGATCGCCGGCCAGCGCCTCGTCGTCGTCGACGATTCCATCGTGCGCGCGACGACGACGCCCAAAGTCGTCGAGATGCTTCGCCACGCCGGCGCGTCGGAAATTCACATGCGCATCTGCGCCCCGCCGATCATGCACCCCTGCCACTTCGGGATCGACATGGCCGCGCAGTGGGAGCTCATCGCCTCCAAGCAGAGCGTCGAGGAGATCCGCCAGCACATCGGCGCCGACAGTCTCGCCTACCTCGACATCGCCGCCCTCATGCGCGCAGTTGAGCAGCCTGAGGACAGCTTCTGCACCGCCTGCTTCACCGGCAACTACCCAATGCCCGTCCAGCTCGAATTCGACAAGCTCGTCTTCGAGCGCGCCGGCCGCGGCGGCAAGCGCGTCCCCGTCGGCGCCGCCTACAACTGGGAAGAAGACCACCGGTAGCACTTCCCGTCACCCCTCCCTACCCCACAAACCGACAAACCGGCAAACCAGAACAATGCCACCCTCTGTCATCCCGAGCGCCCCCACCAGGTCCGCTCGCGGTTTACACGCAGCTAGCGAGGGACCCGGGGCGGGGCAGAGGTTTGTGCGAAGCGAACGTTATCTAACAGTAGATCAGCGAGGACAAACAGATTGACTCATGCTCTAACAACGCTAATCCGCTTATTCGTTGCGCCGCAGGCAATCCGTTGTGAGCTACGCCCCCTCAGCGGTAAAATAGCCCCGTTCGTCCCAAGAGTTCCGATTTTGTGAGGAGGATCCCCCGTGGTTCAATCGCTCGTTGACCGCAAAGGCAAGGCCATTCCCGACGCAGACGTCAAAGCGTTCGCTGAGAGTCTGCAGGGCAACGTCCTGACATCCGGCCAGGCTGAGTACGACGTCGCCCGCGCCGTCTTCAACGGCATGATCGACCGCCAGCCCGGCCTGATCGCCCAGCCCAAGAACACCGCCGACGTCCAGAAGTGCGTGAAGTTCGCGACTGCGCACGGCCTGCTCATCTCCGTGAAGGGCGGTGGCCACTCCGCGCCCGGCTACGCCGTCTGCGATGACGGTCTCATGATCGACCTCTCGCTCATGCACGACGTGAAGGTCGACACGAAGAAGAAGACCGCCGTCGCCGAGGGCGGTACAAACTGGGGACAGTTTGACGCTGCGACTCAGGCGCACGGACTCGCCGTCACCGGCGGCCGCAACCCGACGACTGGCATCGGCGGCCTCACGCTCGGAAGCGGCTCCGGCTGGCTGGAGCGCAAGCTCGGCTACACCGTCGACAACCTGCTGGGCGTAGAGATCGTTACCGCGAACGGTGAGGTGCTGCACGCCAGCGACACTGAGAACAAGGAGTTGTTCTGGGGTCTGCGCGGCGGCGGCGGCAACTTCGGCATCGTCACCAAGTTTGAGTACCAGCTGCATGACATTGGCCCTATGGTCTACGGTGGAATGCTCGCCTTTCCGCGCTTCATGGCGAAGCAGGTTATCCGCGCCTACCGCGACTTCATCGAGAAGGCTCCGGACGACATCGGTGGTGCTGTCGCGCTCGTCTCGGCGCCGCGCATGGACCCGATTCCGCCGCCGGTGCAGGGCATGCCAGTGCTCGGTATTGTCATCTGCTTCACCGGCAAGCCCGAGGATGGGCCAGCCGCGATCAAGCCGCTGCTGGACCTGAACCCGGTGATGAACATGGCGCAAGAGATGCCCTACGTCGGCGTGCAGGACCTGCTCACCGCTGCCAACCCGGCCGGCATGCGCAACTACTGGAAGGCCGATATGTATCCGGAGCTGCCGGACGAGCTGATCGACGCTCTCGTCGAAGCGACGGACAAGCCCCTTTCCGAGGAGACGACGATCATCATCCAACCACTCGGCGGGCAGGTGCACCGTGTGTCTGAAGACAACTCCGCGATGGGCTGGCGCAAGGCGAAGTGGGCTCTGCACGTCCTCGGCGCCTGGCAGAATGCAGCCGAAGACGCGGACCAGATCGCCTGGGTCCGCAACGTCGCCGAAGTGGCCGCTCCCTTCGCCCAGAAAGGCACGTATCTGAACTACCTGATGGACGAAGGCGAGCAGCGCGTACGTGACAGCTTTGGCCCGAACTACGGCCGCATGGTCGCCCTAAAGAACAAGTACGACCCGAC
>JBGPBZ010000131.1:0-6389 GCA_041481535.1 Dehalococcoidia bacterium
ACATAACCGAGCCGAGCGCGCAATCACCTCCTCCGTGACGTGAGACGAGCTCGTGGGCCGCCGGCATCGCCGGCGGCCTACGTCGCTTCATAGCGATGGTTGCCCGTAGACGGCCGCCACTGCTCCAACGGTAGCGACCGTAAGATTCGCTTTCCAGACGAGGGAAATGCGAGAAGTCGAGCGACAAGCCGCCAGCTCATCACGATCCCGTATCAGCGGGCACCAAGTTTAGGTCCTCGCCAATCCCGTACGCGTCGCCCTGCTCGACGAACTGCAATCCGGTTCGCTGACCGTCGGTGATCTTCAGCGCAAGCTCGGCATCGACCCTTCGAACGCCTCGCAGCATCTGGCAATTCTGCGCGGCCGGCTTCTCGTCACTACACAGCGCGAAGGCAACAACGTCTGGTACTCGGTGGAGGAGCCGCGTATCTACGAGATCCTGGACGCCGATCGAGCGATCCTCGAAAATCAGCTGGCGCAGGGGCCGCGGCTGCTCACGGAGTAGCCTGGGCGCTCTGCGCGCCGGAACCGATTAGCTTGATGGCTATCGTCGAAGACTATCCGACGGTGCGCCGAAACCGTCTGGTGGCGAGCGTGCCGGTGACCACGCAGAGAACGCTGAGGTAAATGACGGCCAGAAGGAGAGCCTCTCCAGTGCTGCGGCCGTCCAACGCCCCGGAGCCGTTGAGCAAAGCGCGAACGGCATCAATCGCGTACGTCACCGGGTTCAGCTTCGCTACGGTCTGCATCCACTTTGGAAGGAGGCTCAGCGGCAGCATAGCGGAGCTTACGAAGAGCAGCGGGATGACCGTGAAGTTGCCGATCATGAACGTCGCTTCGGTGTTCTTGGTCAGCAAACCGATGAAGATGTTGAATCCGATCAGCATCGTCCCGAGCAGAAGGACGACGAGCATCGCCGCGAGGATGCCCCCGATGCCGTTGGCGAATACAACCCTCGGGTCCTGGAACCGGCCGAGGCCCCAACCGACGAGGATCACTATCCCGACCTGAATCATCATCCTTGTAAGGTCGCCGAACAGACGCCCCATGAGAATCGCGGCGCGATTGACCGGCGTCGTCAGCAGCTTGTCCAGGTAACCGGAACTGATGTCGGAGATGATGCCGACACCGGACTGGCCGGCCCCAAACAGGACCGACTGCAACATGACCGTTGGAATGAAGAATTGGAAGTAGCTGACGTTCCCCATTTGATCGCCTACGGTGGGGAAATCGGCCACGCGCGAGAACATCTGGCCGAAGAGCCCGAGCCAGATGATCGGCTGCACCAGCGCGAACACGATGACCGTTGGCTGGCGAGAGAGCTTCTTCAGCTGACGGACGTACAACGTCCAGGTGTCCTGCGAAAGCGTCCGCAGGCCTTTACCGGGGCCGGCGTTCTGGCGGGCTGGAGCAGTGACCGTTACCGAAGACCGCAGAGCCGTCATCTCCATTCGCCTCCTGCTAGCGCCTCAAGACTTTCGCAAATGAGCCGCGCTTGTTACGCCAGTGAGCCTCAGCCGACTCCTGCCGGATGCGCTGGCCCGTGTACTTGATAAAGACGTCGTCCAGCGTTGGCGTGGCGAGACCGATGTCCGCCGGGTAGACATCGGCGTCGCGAAGCTGGTCGAGGATGGCGCCGAGCATCCAGCCGCCGTGGCCAACCGTAAGGGCCAGCCATTCGGAGTCTTCCACCACACTTGAGATCGCGGAATGCTGGCGGAGGATCTGCGCCGCCCGCTCGCGGGCCACCGCTTCGGGAATGAGCAGACGAATGACGTCCCCGCCGACGCCCGCCTTCAGCTCCTTCGGTGACCCCGATGCGATGAGTTCTCCGTGATCGATGATCGCAACGCGGTCCGCCAGGTGGTCGGCCTCTTCCAGGTAGTGTGTTGTAAGGAAGACCGTCAGGCCGTCTTCTTTGTTCAGCTTCTGAAGGTACGCCCAGAGCCCGGCCCGGTTCTGAGGGTCGAGGCCCGTTGTGGGCTCGTCCAGGAAAAGGACGCCGGGGCGGTGAATGAGCCCCGTGGCCAGGTCGAGACGCTTGCGCATTCCGCCAGAAAACGAGCCGGCCGGCCGGTCGGCATCGTCCGCCAGGTCAACGAGCGCCAGAAGTTCATCGATGCGCGAGCGCAACTCCGGGCCGGGTATGTGGTACAGGCGGCCCTGGACGACGAGATTCTCGCGTGCCGTCAGGTCGTCGTCCACGCCGACCTCCTGGGCGACGTAACCAATGAGACCGCGGACGACCGCCGGCTCCTCGGCAACGTCGTGACCCAGGACCACGGCTCTGCCGCGGGTGGGCCTCAGAAGCGTTATCAGGACCTTGATCGTCGTAGACTTTCCGGCGCCGTTTGGCCCGAGAAACGCGAAGAACTCGCCCTCTTCAACGGAGAACGAAACGTCGCGGACGGCTTCCGTGCCATCGGAGTAGACCTGCCAGAGACTCTGGACGTCGATAATCGCCGTGGCCTTGCCCTCGATTCTGTCTGCTGTTGTCATGATCACGAAGTAGCAGGAGGTGTGGGCAGTACCATTAGTCACGACATTTGCATGCCGACTGGCCCGTGACGCTCGGACTTGAGCACCCGCAGAGTGATCGAGGTTGCCGCCCCTGACTCGCGTGACTCAGAGGGTCTCAGGGTGTAGAACGATGGTGGCGTAACGGGCCACCGGCACACCCGGCGAAGACTACTAGAACGGGATGAGATGGCTTCTGGCTATTCGATAACGATACGCGCTCGCTACCCGAACAAGCCGGGCATGCTTGGCGCGATCGCCTCGGCGATCGGCGAGGCGGGCGGCGATATGGGGGGCATCGACATAGTTCACGTCCGGGGTGACGCGATCGTCCGCGATTTCACCGTCGGTGTGCGCGACGAGGGCCATGCGGACGAGATCGCGCACGCCCTGAAGAGGCTTCCGGGCGTCCACATCCGCAATGTATCCGACCCCGTGCTCCTGGCTCACCTCGGCGGCAAGATCGAGGTCCACAACAAGGTCGCCGTCACCACCCGGCAGGAGCTGTCGACGGTCTACACGCCGGGTGTCGCACGTGTCTGCCGGGCGATCGCCGAGGACCCCGGCTCCGTCTGGAACCTGACGATCAAGAAGAACACCGTGGCGATCGTGACTGACGGCACGGCCGTGCTCGGCCTGGGCGATATAGGGCCTGAGGCAGCTTTGCCGGTGATGGAAGGCAAGGCGATGCTCTTCAAGGAGTTCGGTCACATCGACGCCTGGCCGATCTGCCTGGACACGACCGATCCGGATGAGATCGTGCGGACGGTGAAGGCGCTTGCCCCGGGCTTCGGTGGCATCAACCTCGAAGACATCTCTTCTCCGCGCTGCTTTGAGATCGAGTCCCGTTTGCGCGAAGAGCTGGACATCCCGGTCTTTCACGACGACCAGGACGGCACGGCCGTTGTCGTGCTGGCGGCGCTCCAGAACGCCCTCAAAATCGTCGGCAAGCCTATGGAAGATATCCGCGTCGTCATCTCCGGCTGCGGCGCGGCCGGCATCGCCTGCGCGCGGATGCTGCTCTCGCACGGCGCCGGCGACATACTCAGCGTCGACAGGACAGGCATCGTCTATGAGGGCCGTCCCGGGCTGACGAGCGTCAAGGAATGGCTGGCCCAGCGGACTAACCGCAGGCTGGACAAAGGCACGCTGTCCGACGCGATCGAAGGGGCTGACGTGTTCCTCGGCGTTTCCGCGCCGGACGTGCTTACAGTGGCCGACCTCAAGCGAATGAACCGCGATGCGATTGTCTTTGCGCTGGCGAACCCGGACCCCGAGATCCGGCCAGAGGAAGCCGAGCCGTATGTCCGCATCGTCGCAACCGGGCGGTCGGACTATCCGAACCAGATCAACAACGTCCTCTGCTTTCCGGGTCTATTCCGCGGCGCGCTGGACGTGCAGGCAACTGAGATCAATGCGGAAATGAAGACCGCCGCCGCGGAAGCGATCGCCGGCGCAGTCGGACGATCTGCGTTGAGCGAGGAGTATATCGTGCCCAGCGTCTTCAACCGGGGGATGGGCCGCGACGTGGCCCGGGCAGTGTCTGCGGCCGCGCAGAAGACGGGCGTTGCGCGCAAGAAGCGAGGCAGCCGAGGCAACTCCCTACACGCCCGCTGAGCGGAGGATCGTAGTGGAACTGCGAAGGGTCGAATAGTCATCACAACAGAAAACCCCGGGGGCTTTCGTCCATTCGCCCGTCCGGGGCTTCCGTTTGCTGGCCGGCCTACGCAGCCTTGGCGTGTACTGGCGTGTGCTTCTTCAGCGCAGCGATGAACGCGTGCGGATCCTCTACAGAGAGGAACAACTCCTTGCAGGTCGTCCGCACGAGCAGCCGCAACTGCTGGGGCTCCTTGAACGTGATCTTGACCACGTTCACATAGGTCCCCACCAGGCCAACGGCGCCGCGGAAGTTGGTCCGCGCGCCAATGCCTGCCCACAGCGGCCAGTTGCTGAGCTTAGCGTCCTCCACGGCCTCCAGCGGGAAGTAGTATTCCAGGCGGCCGAAGCAGACGTGAAAGTCCTCTTCGCCCATCTCGATGTAAGACCGCTTCGGGGTCACGCCAAGGAGCAACAGGGCCGGTCGCCAGACGGGGCTGATCGCCAGTGAGAAGCGTTTGGTGGTTGTCATGGTGTCACCTCCTTCTTCGACTCAAAGCATAGACACCAGGCCAGCGCGCCAAAGAGAGCCAAACGGCCTGTCTTAAGCCGTTCCAACGGCACTGACTGCGAGACCGGTGGAGTGCTATACCGTGTGGCATCAAGAAGAGTAAGCGATCAGTTGAGGAGGTAGCGATGACTACCGAGATCAGCGGCCTCCGGCGAAGATTCAGTCCCCAGGACTCCATCTTCTATTACATGGAGACTGACCAGGCTCCGATGACGATCGGCTCCATCGCAGTGTTCGAGGGCCACGTGCCGTTCCGCCGCTTCGTCCAGAACATCGAGTCGAAGTTGCACCAGATTCCACGCTACGTGCAGAAGGCCGTCGAGACGCCTTTCAACTTCACCCGTCCCACCTGGGAGTTCGACCCGGACTTCGACATTCGCCGGCACATCAACCGCGTGACGCTGCCGCCGCCGGGAACCGACCAGCAGCTGACTGAGCTGGCCGAGCGGCTGTTCCGCGGACGCCTGGATCGCAGCAAGCCGCTCTGGGATATGCACTTCGTGGAGGGTCTGGACGGCGGACGGACCGGCCTCATCTCGCGCGTTCACCATGCAATGGTGGACGGCGTCGGAGGCGTCGAGTTGCTGATGGTCACGCTGGATCCGACACCGGATACGCGCGCGCCCACGCGTATCCTGCACGAGCCCGCGCCGGCACAGGCGAGCGCGGCTTCGCAGTTGATCGATGGCGTCGCTGATATCGCCTCTGAGGCGGTCGATCAGGGTGCTAGCGTACTTCGGTGGCTGACGGACGTCTTCACTGGCGACTTTGCGTCGACACGGGTCGGGATGCGGGCGATCAACACGACGCTGAAGTACCTGAACGATCCGGGGAAAGGTTTGCCGTTCAACCGCGATTTCTCGGGCGGCCGCAAGATCGCGCACGTGGAGATTCCGTTCGCAGAAGTCCGCGAGATCAGGCGTGCCTTCGGTGGCACCCTGAACGACGTTGTCCTCGCCGTCCTTGGCGGAGCGCTAGCCCAATACTCCGAATGCCACGGTCAGCCCGCCGAAGGTGCCACGGCGCGGGTGATGACGCCTGTAAACGTCCGCGCGGAGACGGAGCGCGGAATGCTCGGCAACCGTGTCTCGATGCTCGTCGTCGAGGTTCCTCTTGGAGCAAGCGGCCCAGCGGAGCGTCTGCACAAGATCAATGAGCGCACGAAGTCGCTGAAGGAAGACCACGTGGCGGACGGCGTCGCTGTGATCGGACAGACGCTGGCGTCTCTGCCGGTGCCGGCGCTCACTGCAATGGCCAACACGGTGGCGATGAGCAACGGGCTGGGAAACATCGTCTGCACGAACGTCCCGGGGCCGATGATCCCGTTGTACACAGTTGGCCACCGAATGCTGGCGCACTACCCGATCATGCCGATCGCCTGGAACATGGGCATCGGTTGTGCCGTCATGAGCTACGACCAGCACCTGTTCGTGACGTTCGTGGCGGACGCCGCCGCCGCACCGGACGTCGCTGTGCTGGCTCGCTTCATGGACCAGGCCTACCTGGATCTGCGAACTGCCGCCGGCGTGCCGCCCGCGGAAGAGATCCCGGCCCCGGTGCCGGACAAGCACACCTCGATTCTGGCCGTGTAGAACGCAAGCGATCGCACCTGCCTTGGCTTGTCGCGTTCGAGCATCTCGGCTACGCTCACGCCGGAGGAGCGCTGGACGTTGTCAACGAACCCTAAGCACATTCTGGCGGTCGA
>JBGPBZ010000132.1:0-6350 GCA_041481535.1 Dehalococcoidia bacterium
ATCGTGAAGCGGCTCATGTTCTCGCAGCCGCCGCCCTTTGGCATGACCTGGATGCGCAGGTGGTCGCCGGGGACGATCTCCGTGTGCACGATCGGCGGCGTGTTGTTCTTGGTGTTCGTGCGCGCTGAGAACGGGCGGTCGACGATGGAGGCTCGCAGGAAGCCCTCACGGTAGCCCTGGTCGACGCCGTCTGCCAGCGCCTGCTTGAGATCCCCGCCCGCGATGTGAACGTCCTGCCCGATATCGAGGAAGATGACGGTAGTGCCGGTGTCCTGGCAAAGCGGAAGCATCTCCTCGCGCGCGAGGTCAGCGTTCAGGAGGATCTGGTCGAGCACCTTCACGGCGACCGGCGAGCGCTCCTTCTGCCGCGCGGTCTGCAGCGCCCCGACGACATCCTCCGGCAGCACGCAGGCAGCCTCTTTGCAAAGTTGCCGCACGGTGTCCCGGATCGCATCGACGTGTATCTCGCGCATCGTCTCAATCATACCGCCGTCTTGCGATACCCGGACGCCCCGGATACGATGACCTCAGCCCCAACTTACGAGATGTAAGCCCCGCTTGCCGGACAGATGAGGAGGATCGCGTGAAGCTCGGTTGTTTTATTCCGCAGATGGGGAGTTTTGCCTCCCCCGAAGCAATGGTCAAGGTCGCCCAGAGCGCGGAGAAGCTCGGCTACAACTCCGTCTGGGTAACAGACCGCCTGCTTTTCCCAGTCAACCCTAAGACCCCCTACGCCGCCTCTCCTGACGGCAAGCTGCCGGATGTCTACAAGATCGTCTACGACCCGCTGGAAGCGCTGCTCTGGGTCGCGGCGCACACGAGCACGATCCGCCTCGGCACCAGCGTGCTCGACATACCGTTCTACAACCCGATCGTGCTGGCGAGAAGAACTTCGGCGATCGATCAGTTCTCAGGCGGACGGTTGACACTCGGAATGGGCCAGGGCTGGTCGCAAGACGAGTACGAAGCAACGAACGCCGACGCGTCGAAGCGCGGCCGGCGCGCGAACGAGTTCCTCCAAGTGCTCAAGGCGATCTGGACAACCGATCCGGCTGAATTCGATGGCAAGTTCTTCCAGCTGTCGAAGTCTCATATAGCACCCAAGCCGGCGCAGAAACCGCATCCACCGGTGTTTCTTGCAGCCTACAGTCCGGCCGCGATGAAGCGCGTGGCGAAGTACGCGGACGGCTGGCATCCGGTGGGCGTGCCGTTCGCAGCGATCTCGCAAATGTGGGGCTCGATCAAAACGATGGCCAAGCAAGCGGGCCGCGACCCGGATCAGCTCAAGCTCAGCATTCGCGGCAACCTACACCTGACGGACCAACCCGCAGGCGCCGGTCGCTGGCCGTTCACGGGCAACAGCGACGAGATCAAGCAGGACCTCGCCGCTGCGAAGGCGCTGGATCCGGACGAACTTGTGATCGACGTTACGTTCTCACCGAACGTGAAGACGGCGGACGACTTCGAGCAGACGAACGGGATGCTGTTCGACCTGGCGAAGTCGGCCTAGCGGTAACCGGGACGTTGTAGGACGCAGCCAGCCGCGTCCCTACTTCTTCTCGATCAGCGCGATCAGGTCTTTCGTCGCCTGTGCGGCGACTCGAATGCCCTCGACCTCGTCTTCCCAGAGCGGTGGCTCATACGTCTGCTCCACGCCCTTCGCGCCGAGCTTGATCGGTATGCCGACGTAGGCGTCCTTGATGCCGTACTGGCCCTCGGCGTAGACGGCGCACGGGAGGACACGTTTCTTATCGAGGAGCACGGCCTCGACCATCTCGACGGTCGCCGCAGCGGGTGCGTAGAAGGCAGAGCCAGTCTTGAGGAGCGAGACGATCTCCGCGCCGCCGTTCTTGGCTCGCTGGACGCAGGAGTCGATCTCTTCACGGCGTAGGGCTGCCGTCAGCGGCACGCCACCGATCGTAGAGGTGCTGACGATCGGCACCATCGTCGCCTCCGTGTGTCCGCCAAGTACGTTGGCGTGGACATCCTGCACGGAGCAACCCGCTGCCCAGGCCAGGAACGTCCGGTAGCGCGCGCTGTCCAGCATCCCGCCCTGCCCGATGATCCGCTCCTTCGGGAGACCCGTCGCCTCGAGGGTGACGTGGCACATCGCGTCCATCGGGTTCGCGAAGATGATAAACACGGCGTTTGGCGACGCCTTCGCCGCCGCCTTCGCGACGTCGCGGACGATGCCGGCGTTGATGTTGAGCAGCTCTTCTCGCGTCATGCCCGGCTTGCGGGGCACGCCTGACGTTATGACGACAACGTCGGAGTTCTTGGTGTCGTCCCAGTTGTTGCTGCCGGTGAGCTTCGCGTTGAAGCCAACGTGGGGGCCGGACTCCGCGAGGTCCAGCGATTTACCCTGAGGCATACCCTCGATGATGTCCTGCAGGACGACGTCGACGTAGCCGGTCTCGGCGAGCCGCTGGGCCATTGTTCCACCGGTCATGCCGGCCCCGACGATTGTTACTTTTGCGCGCATGTTGTTCTCCTTCGTATGTAGTGACTTAGAGCCAACCCTTTGAGTAGTGCACGTAGTTGTACTCGTCGATCATCTTTAGAAGCGTCTTCTTAGATCCAGTCGGAAGCGAGCGAAGTGACTCAACGATCTTCTTGTTCTGATCGCAAAAGTTCAGGTAAGCACTCGCAGGGTCAGAATCGTATCGGCATCCGTACTCCTCGGCGATCCTTCTATCCCAGATCGGAAAGAAGGATGGCGCGAGCAAATGGAGACACTTACCAACCGAAACTGGACTAACGCCCTTCGCGTTTGCCAAAGCACTGAGCAGATCGAGAAATAGAACTCGGATGTCATGAGCGTCGCCATCAGCAAGTGTCGTTATCTCTCTAGTCCGAAAAGACTCGATCGTGAGCCAATGCTTTTCGAGGCACGCCTCCAGCTGCGGTGCCTCGAACGAACCGTACCGGTAATAAGCCTGGTTCCATGTCAAGAGCAACACGCTCAACGCGTCCGTCATATCAGCGAAGTTTCCCCACCATGCTTTGAGCAGAAACGTCGCCACTCTATACATGGCATCGCGACCCTCTCGCCGTTCAAACTCGGCGGAGGCTCGTTCTAACTCGGTGGCCGAAATCGACGTCGAGATTGCTTAGCCTCTCACAAGCTCAGCCTGGTATTCGTTCCAGCGTTGAGTCAGTTTCGAGTCTCGCACGAGATCGAGGATGTATTCGCCAAAGTCGCGGCTGTTGGCTCCCGTGTCACGCCCCGTCATCACCAGCCGCTTCTCAAACCGGCCCGCGATGTCCAGCGCGTGTTCCAGCTTGTCGGCCCGGTCGGCGAAGCCTAGGTGACGCAGCATCATCGCACTGGCGCGGACCATGCTGCTCGGATCCGCAAACTGGGCGCGGCCTTCGTCGACCATGCGCGGCGCGGAGCCGTGGATCGCCTCGAACATGGAGTAGCGGCTGCCGATGTTTGCGCTTCCGGCGGTGCCGACGCCGCCCTGAAACTCGGCCGCTTCGTCGGTGAGGATGTCCCCGTAGAGATTGGGCAGCACGAAGACGCGGAACTCCGTGCGGCGCTTCGTGTCGACAAGCTTGGCGGTCATGATGTCGATGTACCAGTCGTCCCACTTCACGCCGGGATAGTCCGCTGACATCGCCCGCGCCGTCTCGAGGAATAGACCGTCCGTCGTCTTGACAACGTTCGCCTTAGTGACGACGGTGAGCCGGTTGATGCCGTTCTTCGCCGCGAAGTCGAAAGCCATCCGGATGATGCGCTCCGACCCCGGCTTCGTGATCAGCTTGAAGTCGATCGCGATGTCGTCTGTCACCATGAGGCCGTCCGAGCCGAGCGCGTAGAGGTCTTCGGTGTTCTCGCGGAAGAACGTCCAGTCGATGCCTTGCTCCGGGACGCGCACGGGCCGGACGTTAGCGAAAAGGTCGAGCTCTTTACGCATCGCCACGTTGGCGGACTCGATGTTCGGCCAGGGGTCGCCTTTGCGAGGCGTTGTCGTCGGGCCTTTGAGGATGACGTGGCATTTGCGCAGCTCGGCGAGGACATCCGCCGGGATCGCCTTCTTCTGCGCGGCGCGGTTCTCGATCGTGAGCCCCTCGATCGTGCGGAACTCGACCTTGCCGGACTTCACCTCGTCCGCCAGCAGGTGCTCAAGGATGCGCTGCGCCTCGGCCGTAATGAACGGGCCGATGCCATCGCCGCCGCAGACGCCGATGATGATCGGCTTCAGCTCGGCGAAGTCGAGCGGCTCTTCGCCCTTCTTCATCTGCTCGACGCGCGCGATCTGCGCTTCCAGCAGACTCCCGAAGTGGTCTTTCGCGCGCTCGACGGCTTGGTTACTCATCGGTGACTCCGAGTTTGGGGGCAAGCGGGTTCGTGCCAGAGGCAGACAGGCGATGCCAATTCTAGCAAGCGCCCGCGTGAGGAGCTATTCGGACAGCAGCGTGCCCGCGAGATAGCCGGTCTCGACAAGCTCCACGCCAGGGAGTTCGCGGGCGAGCTCTTCGCGTACGGGCGCCATGTCGAAGTCAGCGACCGTCACCGGCGGCATCCAGTTATCGTGGTGGCCGAGGAACACGTAGCGCGCGCCGAGGAGCTTCGCTTCCATCGCAATAAATTGCGCCACCGAGCCCTGGATCGGCTCGCCATCAACGTTAGCGCGGCCGGACGCGGCGAGGATCGCGACGTCAGCGTTGATCGAGTCGAGGACGCCGCCCCAGCAACCGGAGGTGTCCTGGAAGAAGATGCGGGCGTCCGGCGTCTCGATCAGGTAGACGAGCGGCCCGCCGTCGCTGAAACTGCCGGCGCTATTCCGCACGTGGTCGAGAATGAGCTCGCCCTCCGGCGTCCCGCCCAAAGCGAGCTCGGTGATGCGCTGCACAAGACCGGGGCAAGCTGCGCGCTCGTCCTGTGTCAGGCCGGTGTGCCCCTGCTCCTGCGTGCCGCTCGTGGCGTCTGTGAGGATCCAGGTGCAGGCGTGCAGACTGGGGAACGTTCGCACGGTAATCCCGGGCGCGAGTCCGTGCCGCTCTCCGCCGACCGACGGCAGGAGCTGCGCGTCCGGGACGCCCTTCTCGCGCATCACACGGCAGCTCTCGAGCGAGCCGATGATCTTCGCGCCGGTGTTGGCGGCGATGACCTCGGCGCCGGCCAGGTGATCGAAGTGACTGTGCCCGACGAGGATGAAATCAGCTTGATCGACATCCTTCGCGCTAAGTCCGACCGGCGGCGCGTCCGCCACACGGTCCATATACGCGTCGAGGAATAGCGTGAGTTCGCCGATCCGCAGGCGAAAGGTCGCTGTGCCGAGCCAATCGAGGGTGGTCTTCACTTCGCGCGGAGCATCTTACGCAGGATGAACGGCAGGATGCCGCCGTTGCGGTACTGCTCGATCTCCAGCGCGCTGTCGATGCGGACGATCGCCTGGAAGATGATGTCGGTCCCGTACTCGGAAACAGCGCGGACGTGGACTTCCTTGCCGGGGATGAGGTCTTCTTCGAGACCCGTGATGTGGTACACCTCTTTGCCGGTGAGGCTGAGCGACTCGCGTCCCTCGCCTGGGAGGAACTGCAGCGGAAGCACTCCCATGCCGATAAGGTTCGAGCGGTGGATACGCTCGTGGCTCTCAGCGAGGACGGCCTTCACGCCGAGAAGGTTCTCGCCATTTGCGGCCCAGTCCCGCGAGCTGCCGGTGCCAAACTCCTTGCCGGCGATGACGAGGAGCGGCACGCCTTCTTCCTGGTATCGCATCGCCGCATCGTAGATCGTCATCTCTTCCCCGTCGGGCAGGTGCGTAGTCCAGCCGCCCTCTTTCTCCGCCAGCTCGTTGCGCAGGCGGATGTTGCCGAACGTCCCGCGCATCATCACTTCGTGGTTGCCGCGCCGCGAGCCGTAAGAGTTGAACTCGCTGGGCGGGACTTCGTGCTGCTGGAGGTACTTGCCGGCCGGACTGTCCAGCTTGATCGCCCCGGCGGGCGAGATGTGGTCCGTCGTCACCGAATCGCTCACCATCACCAGCACGCGCGCGTCCTTGATGTCCGCGATGCCGGGCGGCTCGTCGGCGATGCCGCGCACGAAGGGCGGCTCGCGCAGGTACGTCGATTCGGGGTCCCAGTCCCAGAGCGAGCCCTCAGGCACCTCCAGCGACCACCAGCGCTCGTCTCCGTCGAAGATGTGGCTGTACGTGTCGCGGAAGCTCTCCGCCTTGACGGACGTCCGGACGGCCTCCTGCACTTCCAGCGAAGTCGGCCAGAGATCGCGCAGGAAGACCGGCGCGCCAGACTTGTCGTGACCGATCGGGTCGCGCTCAATGTCGATGTCGACAGTGCCGGCGAGCGCGTAGGCCACCACCAGCGGCGGCGAGGCGAGGTAG
>JBGPBZ010000133.1:0-6305 GCA_041481535.1 Dehalococcoidia bacterium
CGCAGGAGCAGATCGAGGCCGCTCTCGCCTACTACGGTGCCCACAAGGATGAGATCGACGCCTATATCGCCGAGGAAGAAGCGATCTACAAGAAGGAACTAGAAGAGCAACGACGACGCTCTACTTAGATGAAAACGTCGACGTTAGGCTCGCCGTCCTCCTTCGGGAGGGCGGTTTTGACGTATTGACGGCCCGTGACGCGGACATGCTGAGAGCGTCCGACGAGGAGCAACTCGCGTTTGCAGCCGACTCCGAGAGGACTCTTTACACGTACAACATTCGGGACTACAAGCGTTTGGCTGTTGATTGGGCTAACGCCGGTCGCGAGCACGCGGGAATTCTGTACTCTTAAGACCAACCGATCTCCCGCCTGCGCGACTGGATAGTAACTGCGCTCGAGCTCTACCCCGATATGCGAAACCTGACGCTCGGACTCCCCCTCGCCGACTAGTCCGCCGCGGCAGCGGGTTCGATCGTTACCAGCGGGTCACCCTCCGCCACGCGCGCGCCCGCCGCCACGGACACCACCTTCACCGTCCCCGACACCGGCGCGGCGATCTCGTTCTCCATCTTCATCGCCTCGACCACGAGCATGATGTCGCCTTCTTTGACCTCGTCGCCAGGCTTCACGTCCACCCGAATCACGCGGCCCGTCATCTGCGAGAGCACGGCGCCGGTGCCGCCGGCCGCTTTCTTCGCCTTCACCTGCGGCTTCGGGCGGGCGCCGGCTCGGCCTTTGAGCTCTACCTCAAACTCCTTGGCGTCAACGAGGAGCTTGACTGGGCCCTCTTCCGGGGCCGGGCCTTCCGGCAACTGCACGGCGTACGGCTTCTCGTTGACATAAACCGTAACGATGTTGCCGCGCTTGACCACGCGCACAGCGAACGTCTTGTCGCCCACTGTAATGGAGTCGCCTGCCGGCTGTACTTCGAACTCGCGCTCGCCGATTAGAAGCTTCATGCGCTAGCGTCCCAGCGCCCTTCGCCGGCCCGCCATCTTCCACGGGTTCTCGGGGTGACCGTGGCCGTCCCCCCCCACCCGTGCGGGAGCCGGACGCTGGTCGTGTATTAGAGCGGCGGTGATCGCGGCCGCCAGCTCTGCGTCGAGTCCATCGCCGGTGTTCCGCCACTCAAAGAACTCGCGCGCAACCTGCGGAAACATCACGTACGAAAGCAGGTCTTCATCCGACTTCACGAGATCGCCGGCCTCCGCGCGGCTCCTATCGAGCTCCGCCGGTATGTCGTCGGCAGGGCGGTGCGTGATCGGCGTACCGTCGGGCGCCACCTTCTTGCGCACTTTCTCGCTGACAGGCGCTGGGGTCTGCCCGTACTGTCCGAGGGCGACCGCGCGTGTCTCCTTGCTCACCTGCTTATAGCGCTCGCCGTAGAGTGCGTTTAAGACCGCCTGCGTGCCGACGATCTGGCTCGTCGGCGTGACGAGCGGTGGGTATCCGAGGTCTTCTCGCACGCGAGGGATCTCGTCCAGCACGTCGCGCAGCTTGTCGAGCGCGCCCTGCTCCCGCAGTTGCGACACGAGGTTCGAGATCATGCCGCCGGGCACCTGGTGTAGCAGCACGCCCGCGTCCACCTTCACGTTCCCTTCGAACGCCTGGTACTTCTTGCGCACCTCGCCGAAGTAGTCCGCCAGAACCGTCAGCTCTTCGAGGTCGAGGCCGGTGTCGTACGGCGTGTTCTGGAACGTCGCCACCATTGACTCCGTCGGCGGCTGCGACGTCCCGCCGGACATCGTCGAGAGCGCGCAGTCCATCATGTCGAGCCCGGCCTCGACGGCTTTGAAGTACGCCATCTCGGCCATGCCGCTCGTGCAGTGGCAGTGCATCTGCACCGGGATCGAGACGACGGCCTTGATCGACTTCACGATCTCGAAGGCGTCGTACGGGTGCAGGAGCCCGGCCATGTCCTTGATGCAGATCGAATCGCTGCCCATCTCTTCGAGCTGCTTGGCCTGCGTGGCGAACATCTCGGTGGTGTGGACCGGGCTGATCGTGTAGCAGACCGTGCCCTGCGCGTGGCCACCCGCTTTCTTGACTGCCTTGATAGCCGTTTCGAGGTTTCGCAGGTCGTTCAGGGCGTCGAAGATGCGGAAGATGTCCATCCCGTTCTTGACGGCGAGCTGGCAGAACTTCACGACGACGTCGTCCGCGTAGTGCCGGTAGCCAACGACGTTCTGCCCGCGCAGCAGCATCTGCAGCGGCGTCTTCTTGATCAGCTTCTTGATGTTACGCAGACGTTCCCACGGATCCTCGCGCAGGAACCGTAGCGCTGTGTCGAACGTCGCGCCGCCCCAGACCTCGATGCTGTGGAACCCGGCCGCGTCCAGCTGCTCCGCGATCGGCAGCATGTCCTCCGTCCGCATGCGAGTTGCGAGCAGCGACTGGTGCCCGTCGCGCATCGTCGTATCGGTGATCTTTACCATTGCAGAGCTTCCTTTTCCGCCAAATCGTCTTCTGGTGCTTTTTCGTCTGGAATGGTCGCTAAGTACCCGCCAAAGACAGCGATCGTCACGCTAATCAGGATTGTCAGCAAGAGCGGAACGGCCAGCTGGTAGTCGCCACCTTGCGATCCTACATCGCCCCAGTCGGCGGATCCCCGCGCAGCCCCGATAGCGACTGCCGCAGCGATCATAGTGGCGAGTCCCGCAGCGGCCGCCAGTGCTAGTCCGCAAAGCCTTCTGATCGGCGGGCCAACTAGTGACACGATCGCAATAGCCGCGCAAATGCCCGCTATGTACAGGACTCGGTCGCCGTCGCTCGTGGTAACGCTGTGAATGTCACGCGCAGTGATCCTCCTGGACCACGGCCCCCCCTCCGTAAGAAAACCATCCAGCCGCGAGACACTGAGCCACGTCATCCTGCTCAAGCCTGCCAGCTCGACGCTCAACGCCATGATGGCGTACGCCGCGCGCTCGGAGGTCAGGCCCACGCTTCCGCACCTTTCTCGAAGTAGTCGTCGTCAGTTCGTTCGTCCGTCGTTCCGACGAGGATAACCCCCGCCAGGCCGATCAGAAGGCTAGCCCCTGCGGCCAAATAAAGGATCAGAGTCGCATAGTAGTTGGCGTAGCGCAGCTCGGCGGGACCCAGCACCATCGGATTCAAAAGTGATGGCAAATAGATCAGGTCGTATGTGGTGATCCCAAGCATCACAGCGCCAGCGCCCAAGATGGCGGCGCCTGCGGGGCGGCGTATCTGAGGACGCACTAGAGCAAGGAACGCCACCAAGCACGTCATCGCTGAAACCAGGAGAACGATCACACCATCACCGATGGTTGTGAGCCCCTGTTCATCCGTGCCCGACATGGCTGGCGCCGAGTCGGCGCGCCACCAGGTCTGCGTGCTCGCGATACTCGTTGCCAGGCTCGCAATCACGATCAGAAGGAGCACGCGCCGCGTCGTCACACCCATGACTCGCTGCCTCCGTTCGTCGAATTTTCGTCTGCGATCATCATCTCTTCATCTTCGTCGTCCGGCTGGTCGTAGAGCCAGGCGAACCCGAGCGCCAAGCCTGAGAGTACCGCCGCAACCGCGGACGCCGCCACCACCGCCAGCAAGGCCGGCTGGATGCTGCCATCCGCAGCTTCCAGGCGCTGCAGGTTCGTATAGATTATCGCTTGCCAGGCGGCGATGGCGTCAAACCCGGATAGCCCCAGCGCCCCGAGCGATACGATCCCACCCGCTATCGACGCAGGCCGGTCAAGCTCGGACCGCCACCCGAAGGCGGCGATCAAAACCAGAACCGCGCCCAGCCCGGCCGTGAAGTAACCGTCGCCGGCACCCACGTGGCAGCTGCACCAGCCGTCCTCCTCGATCGCGTCGTTGCGGCCGATCTCATCGAGGTCCCGCCAGCGGCTCGTGTGCGTGCCGGACAACGTGATCGTTACCTTCTGGCCGGTATCGCCCTCGAACGTGCCGCTGTGGAACTTCACCCAGGGCAAGAACGACAGCACGATTACGAGCAGGCCACAAACGGCGAGCCCCGCGTAGAGGCGGGTGAAGAGGCGCTCCATCGCACGCCGGCCGCCGCTAGAGCGGGATGTTCCCGTGCTTGCGGGGCGGGTTGCTTTCCGACTTGTTCTGCAGCATCTCCAGCGCTCGGATCACCTTGGTGCGCGTCTCCCGCGGGTCGATCACATCGTCGATGAAGCCGCGCGAAGCCGCGATGTACGGGTTGGCGAAGCGATCCTTGTAGTCCGCGATCAGCTCTTTGCGTCGAGCGTCTGGGTCTGTCGCGGCTTCGATCTCGCGCCGGAAGATGATGCCGGCCGCAGCCTCCGGGCCGGTGACAGCGATCTCCGCGCTCGGCCACGCAAGATTGATGTCAGAGCGCAGGTGCTTCGACCCCATCACGAGGTACGCGCCTCCGAAGTCCTTCCGCAGGATCACCGTCACCCGTGGGACGGTGGCCTCAGCGTAGGCGTAGAGGAGCTTTGCGCCGTGGATGATGATGCCCGCGTACTCCTGGCCCGTGCCCGGCAGGTATCCCGGAACGTCCACGAGCGTCACGATCGGAATGTTGAAGGCGTCGCAAAAGCGGACAAAACGCGCTCCCTTGCGCGACGAGTCCACATCCAGCACGCCGGCAATATAGCCGGGGTTGTTCGCCACGATGCCCACGACGCGGCCACCCATTCGCCCGAACCCGACCACGATGCTCTTCGCCCAGCCGGCGTGCACTTCCATGAAGTCGCTATCGTCAAGAATCGGTTCGATCACCTTGTGAATGTCGTAAGGCTTGTTCGAGTCTTCCGGCACGACCGAAACCAGCTCTTCGCAGAGGCGGTCCGCCGGGTCCGAAGCGTCGGCCATCGGCGGGTCTTCGGTGTTATTGGACGGCAGGAACGATATCAGCCGGCGCACTTCTTGCAGGCACTCCTCGTCGTTGTCGGCCATGAACTGCGCGACGCCGCTCTTTGTGTAGTGCACCTGCGCTCCGCCCAGGTCTTCGTGCGTAACGTCTTCGTGGGTAACCTGGCGTACGACGTCCGGTCCGGTGATGTACATGTAGCTCGCCCCTTGCGTCATGAACACGAAGTCCGTAATCGCCGGCGAATAGACCGCGCCTCCGGCGGTGGGGCCCATGATCACGCTGATCTGAGGGATCACGCCGGAGGAGAGCACGTTTCGGGTGAAGATCTCCCCGTAGCCGCGCAGCGAGACGACGCCCTCCTGGATACGGGCGCCACCGCCATCGTTTATCCCAATTACGGGCGCGCCGCTCTTCATCGCGAGGTCCATCACTTTCGTGACCTTCTCCCCGGCCGCCTCTGAGAGCGATCCGCCCACGACCGTGAAGTCTTGCGCGTAAACGAAGACCAACCGCCCATCGATCTTGCCGTAGCCGGCGACGATGGAGTCGCCCAGGTAGCGCTGCTTGTCCAGCCCGAACTGGTCGGAGCGGTGAGTGACGAGCGCGTCAGTCTCTTCGAACGTGCCTTCGTCCAGGAGGAGGTTGATGCGCTCGCGGGCGGTCAGCTTGCCGCGCTTGTGCTGCGCCTCGATGCGCTCGGCGCCGCCGCCCTGCGCGCCCTGCTCTTTGAGCTCGCGCAGGCGTGCCAGGCGGTCTGGTTTTTGCTCGATTGCCATACGATTACTTCAGCTTTCCGTACGGGGAATGTGCGCGGTCAAGGCTAACATAGCGGCTACAAACGGGGAAGCGCGGAGGCGTGTGCGAACGCCTATTCAGGTGCGGCGGTCTCGGTGGCTGCGGCTGCGGGCGTGGGCGATGCCGCTTCGGGCACGAGCAGCACTTCGCCGATGTGCAGGTTCGCCGGGTCCGAGTTCGGGTTGATGTCGATCAGCCGTTGCGGGTCGACACCACACTTGTCGGCAATGCCGAACATCGTGTCGCCGGCGATCACGGTGTACGTCTGGCCGCAGACGCCGGGCTCTCCCGGCGCAGGCGTCGCCGCCTCACCGCCGGTGTTCGGCTGGTTGGGCGGCAGCGGCTGGATGTTGCTCGGGTCAAGCAGGACGAATGCGGGCGGGCTCTGCCAGGGCGTGGCCGTCGCTACCTGCTGGGGGTCCGTCAGCTTGCCGGTCGAGGCGTTGTTGGTGGTATCGTCCCCGCCGCCGCAGGCAGCCGCCAGCGCCAGGGCGGCAAGCACAAGAAGCGCGGCGAGTCGGGCGACGAGATAGCGGGGCGGCATGGTCACGTCGGGCGAATGGTAACGCGGGCGCAGGCGCTGGGCAAGGCGGTGAGGCGGCGACGCCTGCGCCGGGAGAGCCCGGCGTCTGCGGCCAGACGTACACCGTGATCGCCGGCGACACGATGTTCGGCATTGCCGACAAG
>JBGPBZ010000134.1:0-6282 GCA_041481535.1 Dehalococcoidia bacterium
CCTTGCCGGCCGCGAGCTGACCGCGGACGACGTGATCTACAGCTACGAGCGTCAGCGCAATAAGGACAGCTACCAGCGCACGTACTACTACCGCAGCAGCCAGTACGAGACGATCGACACGATCAAGAAGATCGACGACTACACGATCCAGATCAAAACGAAGGAGCCGACGGCGCCCTTCTACCACTTCATGGCCGACACCAACGCCATGATCATCCCAAAGGAGATCGTGGACGATCAGCCGGGCCCGGACGGCCACACGCCGTGGGACTCCGTCGACGCTTACGGTACGCGCACCCCTGTGCCCGCCGACCGCATGATCGGCACCGGGCCGTTCATCTGGGACCACCTCACCTTCGGCATCGAGTTCAAAGCGGTCCGCAACCCGAACTGGTTCGGCTGGGGTGAAAAGAGCAAGGGCCGCCCGTACCTGGACGGTTACAAGGCAACTGGTCAGGGGTTGAACGACGCCACAGTCGAGTCGCTGTTCCGGCGAAAGCAGATTGACAGCGCTGGCTTCATCGACAACCCGGAGTGGATCCTGAACATCCTGGACGAGATGCCGGACCTCAAGTTCTCGCGCCAGCAAGTCTCGGGATGGCTCAACTCGCGGCTCAAGACGTACGCGGCGCCGTTCAACGACTGGCGTGTGCGACGCGCGTTCCACCTCGGCGTCGACCGGCAGGACATCGTCGACATCATCGGCAGCGGCGCCTGGTACAAGGTTGGCCCCGTGAACAGCGCCATCGCCTACTGGGCGCTTCCGAATGACGAGCTCCTCGCCTCTCCCGGCTACCGCACAGACCAGGCCGGCCGCGACGCAGACATCGCTGAGGCCCGGCAGCTCTACGAAGCGGCTGGCAAGCCGGACATCCCGCAGATCTGGTTCGCGGACGTGCCGGGCTACATCGGCTCCTTCGCGACGACGTACATCAACACGATGAAGGCGAACCTTGGCATTACTAGCGAGATCCACTACCAGACGGTGCCGTACGCCCGTATCGCCGAAGGCCTTGTGAACCCGGAGGCCGACCTGGGTGCCTTCACCTGGGGCTACGACAACGGCTGGATCGACCTGGACGACTGGGTGTACCCGTACTTCAAGTCGGGCGGGCCCAAGAACTCGTTCAAGGTCAGCGACCCGGACCTTGATGTGTTGCTCGACAAGGAGCGCCGCGAGTTCGACCCGGCGAAGCGCAAGCTGATCGGCTACGACATCCAACGCTACCTGTTGGGCATTACCAAGCAGGACGCGCCGGCGGCCAACAACCGCATCGACTACGCGTGTCCCGGCGGCGGCGGCGTCCGCTGGCCATACTCGAGGAACGAAACGAGCTGGCCGTGGTTCGGCAACCAGTACTGGGCCGCCGAAGGCTGGTTCGACAAGACCGACCCCAGCTACCAGGGCCGCGCCAAGAACGCCTGACGCATCGCACCCGCAACGCAACAACAGAGCGGGCCTCGCAAGAGGCCCGCTCTCGGTTTTCTCATTGCGGGGGTCAGACTCTCAGCCTGACGGGGAGCAGGGTTGGGCGCACGTCCGCTCAGAACACCGCTGTCGTCGAGCCGCCGTCCACCTGGATCGTCGTCCCCGTGATGAACCGCGCCTGGTCCGAGGCCAGGAACGCGACCAAGCTCGCCACGTCCGTCGCCTCGCCTAGGAACCCCATCGGCACGCGCTGCTCCTCGACCGCGACCATCTCCTCGAACGGGACGCCGGAGCGCTTTGAGCGCTCTTCGATCAGCGACATCAGGCGCTCGGTGGCGATGTTACCGGGGCAGACGTTGTTCACGGTGATGTGGTCCGGCGCCAGCTCCCTCGACAGCGTCTTCGCGAGGCCAATCACGCCCAGCCGCGTCGCGTTCGAGAGGATCAGCCCGTCGATCGGCTGTTTCACGGCGACGGACGTAATGTTTACGATGCGCCCGCTGCCGGAGCGCTTGAGGTGCGGCAGCGCCTCGCGGACACAGCGCACGGCCGAGAGCAGGTTCTGGTCGATTGCGTACGACCAGTAGCGGTCGTCGAGGTCGCTGAACGCCCCCGTCGGCGGCCCGCCCGCGTTGTTCACCAGCACGTCCAACCGCCCGTAACGCTCCGCCGCCGCGGCGATTGCGCGCGTGATGTCCTCCGCCTTAGACATGTCACAGACGACGTATCCCGGCTCCACGCCCAACTCCTCGCGTATCTCCGCCGCCGCCAGGTGCAGGTTCCCTTCGTCGCGCGATGACAGCATCACCTGGCACCCTTCAGCCACAAGCGCGCGCGCAATCGCCTTGCCGATCCCCTTGCTCGACCCGCCGACAAACGCCGCGCGCCCGGTCAGTCCGAAGTCCATCAGGCCATCTTCGCGCGACGCTTTGTCGCCCACCCCAGCGTGAAGCCGAGGAAGAGAGTGCTCGGCCAGAGCGTAAGAATGCCGACGCCGATCAGATCGGCAACCGAGAGGAGTGTAAGGAAGGCCGCCAGCCCGAGCAGGGCCTGTGGAAGACCTTGGGTATCATGGCCGGCGGCGGGCATCCGCCTGCCCAGCCAGAATCCGACGCCCAGAATCGAGAGTTCGATGCCCAGGACGATCAAGGCGAGACGCAGTGCGTCACTCATTCGCCCTCAGCATATCGCTTGACCGGCCCGCGCTCCACGTCTCACGCTAGGGGCGTGCGTTCTGTGCTCTCAATCGCCGGCTCCGACCCCAGTGGCGGCGCCGGTATCCAGGCCGATCTCAAGACGTTCGCCGCGCTCGGCGTTTACGGCATGGCCGCGCTCACCGCGCTCACCGCGCAGAACACCGTCGCCGTCACCGGCGTCTACGAAGT
Organism: Dehalococcoidia bacterium; assembly: GCA_041481535.1. Classification (GTDB taxonomy): domain Bacteria; phylum Chloroflexota; class Dehalococcoidia; order SM23-28-2; family RBG-16-64-32; genus DATKKM01. The sequence continues at coordinate 2,815 of JBGPBZ010000134.1, forward strand.
CCCGCCGGAGTTCATCGCCGCGCAGATCGACGCCGTTTTCGCCGACATCGTTCCGGACGCCGTCAAGACCGGCATGCTCGGCAGTGCGGCCATCGTCCGCGTCGTCGCCGAGAAGGCCCGGCAGTACAGCTTCCGCAACCTCGTCGTTGATCCCGTAATGGTCGCCAAGAGCGGCGACCGCCTCCTGCGCGAGGACGCCGTCAGAGCCGTGCGCGAAGAGCTGCTCCCGCTCGCCTTCGTCGTCACGCCCAACCTGCCGGAGGCGGCGGCGCTCGTCGGCTTCGAGGTGGCAACGCTGGGGGACATGCACAGGGCGGCGCGAGCAATTCTCAAGCTTGGCGCACGCAACGTCGTCGTCAAGGGTGGACACCTGCCGGGCGACACCGTGACCGACTGCCTCCTCCATGGAGACAAGTTCTACGACTTCAGTGGCCCCCGCATCGAGACACAGAATACGCATGGCACCGGCTGCACATTCGCTTCCGCAATCGCCAGCTACCTGGCCAAGGACTTCCCGATTGTGGACGCTGTCGGCCATGCGCGACACTATCTGACACGGGCATTGGAGGAGGCGTACGATACGGGCCGCGGACACGGGTCCGTGAACCACATGTGGCAGAGCGAGGAGTAGGAGGTCATACATGACGGCCGTTGGCGCGCGCACTTACCTGAAAACGCACAAGCTATCCGGCAAGAAGCTGCGGTTCAAGATGGACGATGAGCAGCTAGCTTTGCTAGCCCGCGCGGCCGATTCGTCAACAGGCCGCACAGCAAAGACGCTGGTCAAGGAAGGGCCGCTCCGCCTCACACTCGTCGCTTTGCGACGGGGAGCTCGCATGGCCAGGCACCACGTCGACGGCCAGGCCTCGATCCACGTGCTTCGCGGCAGGCTGACGATTCAGGCTGACGGAGGTGAGAGCACGCTCTCCAGCGGCGACCTGATCGTCCTCAATCGTGGCGTCGAGCACGCGGTTGAGGCGAAGAGCGACTGTGCATTCCTGATTACGATGTCGTGGCACCGCGATGTTTAGCGTCCAGCACCTCGACCACGTCGCCATCGCCGTCCGTGATATCGGCCGCTCGATCGAGTGGTACACCAGGACGCTTGGCCTCGCGCACCGTCCGATGTGGGAAGGAGAGCCGCAGATGCTCTATGCGGGCGAGACGGCCATCGCCCTGTTCAACGTTGAGGGCGAGGGCATCCACATTTCGCGCGAGGACAAGGCCGAGCAGTTAATCGTGCAGCACTTCGCGTTCAGGGCCGATCGTGCGAACTTCGACCGCGCACAGGAGGGGTTTCGCGAGCAGGGGATCGAGTTCCGCTTCGCCGATCACGGCGTCTGCCACTCGATCTACGTGAGCGATCCCGACGGGCACACCATCGAGATCACGACATACGACGTGTAGTCGCGAGGGCCGGTCAGTTGAAGAAGTTGCGGGCTTCCTGATAAGCGTTGAAGTCGCCCGTGAAGTAGAGAGCAGCCATCGTGAACAGGCCGACCGCCACCAGGATCAGGAAGACTTCGCTTTTAAGTAGTGCATTCATCTCCATACCCTCCCAGGTAATTTCACGTTAAGCCTGGGGGAATAATCGGTCAACGAGGCGTGAACACTTGAGCGGTGAACATGCGGTTAACGTTAGGTTTGACCGCTATAGGGAAGCGCTGCTAGTCTGTGGGTGAACAAACGGCGGGAGCTCGGTGGCCACGGGCTGAGAGGGCGATAGGAACCATCGCCGACCGCGGAACCTGATCTGGGTAATGCCAGCGGAGGGAAGATGAAACACATCACTAGCGCCGTCAGCTTCTCGGGACGGCGTACTTTTTTGCCCGGCGGCCAGCCATGCAGCTAGTCGAGAAGCTGGGCGCCCGCATCCCGGAGGACTGGGGTGTCCACCCTGTCCCGCCCGAGCGACGCAGCCTGCGCGCCTTTGACTTCGCCGTGCTCTGGGGCGATCTCGCCGTCAGCCTCCTCGTGATGGTTGCCGGGAGCCTGCTCGTGCCCGGTCTCAGCACCCGAGAGGCCGTGGGCGCGATCGTAGTCGGCACGCTGCTCGGGACGCTTCTGCTCGCGCTCGCGGGCATCGCCGGCAGCGACACCGGCGTCCCGACCATGGTCGCGCTGCGGGCGCCGTTCGGCATCCGGGGCTCGTACCTCGCGTCCGGCTTCAACATCGTGCAGCTCGTTGGCTGGGCCGCGCTCGAGATCATCATCATGTCGCAGGCCGCGAAGGCGCTCAGCAACCAGTACCTCGGCTTCACCGGCTACTACTTCTGGCTGATCGTCTTCGGCGTCCTTGGCACCGTCATGGCCGTCGGCGGGCCCATCCTCGTCGTGCGGCAGGTGCTGCAGAAGTTCGGCGTCTGGATCGTCGTCCTCGCCTCTGCCTGGCTGACGTTCCACCTCTTCGATGCATACGACATGGGCGAGATCTGGCGCCGCGGCGGCGAGGGCGGCTTCCCGAACTTCTTCCAGGGCGTCGACCTCGTCATCGCCCTGCCAATCTCCTGGCTCCCGCTTGTCTGCGACTACAGCCGGTTCGCCCGGCGTGCTGGCCCCGCGGCGGTCGGCACGTACATCGGCTACGCGATCGCGAACACCTGGTTCTTCATGCTCGGCGTATTCTACGTGCAGGCGCTCCAGACCGATCCGGGCAACTTCATCACCGCGCTTGTCGAGATGCTGTTGCCGATGGCGCTGGGCTGGCTTGCGCTCGTCGTGCTGCTCTTCGGTGAGTCGGACGAAGCGTTCGCCAACATCTACTCCGCCGCCGTGTCCATCCAGAACCTCGTGCCGCGCCTCAGCCAGCGGGCCCTAGCCGTGGGGACGGGAGTCGTCGTCATCGCCGTGGCCATCAGCATCGACCTCGTCCAGTACGAGAACTTCCTCTTCCTCATAGGCGGCATCTTCGTGCCTGTCTTTGGCGTCTTCCTCGCCGACTACTACGTCCTGCGCGGGCGCCGCTACGAAATCGCCGACCTCTACGAAATCACCGGGACCTACGGGTACACGGCGGGAGTTAGCGCCCTTGCCATCGCCGTGTGGTCCATGGGCTTCTTCCTCTACGCCTGCTGCGCCCAGCCCCCGTGGCTCCTCGACAACCTCGACTTCGTGTCCTGGACGCCGACGTGGGCGACGCACGTGGGCGGCACGATCCCGGGCCTCGTCTTCAGCTTCACGGCGTACCTGCTGGGCGGCTCCCTGTTGTTAGATCGGGGCGAGCCAGCGCCGCGGGCCGTGCCAGCCGCCGGAGTCATAGAATGAGTAGCGCCATGGCAGAGAAGCTCCACTTCATGTACGTGATGTACCCGACGGATCCGAAGAAGGCGGTCAACCGCGACACGTGGACCGAGTACGACTTCGAGACGTTTGATCTGCACATGGCACACCTCAATCAGGCGAGAGACGCCGGAAAGCTCGTCCTCGCCGGACGCACGCTTGAGTCCGACGGCTCCGGCCCAGCGATCG
>JBGPBZ010000135.1:0-6096 GCA_041481535.1 Dehalococcoidia bacterium
ATCTGGCACAGCGGCTGGCCGAATGGGAGACCTTCTATAACTACCATAACTACCATAACTACCATCGCCCGCACGGCGTCTTCCCGGGCAAGACGCCTTACGAGGCGTTGCGCGAACGACTACAGTGACCGCGGCCAGTGTCCGACGAGGTCGCGCTCCATCACACTCGGGCGTCCTTTCAAACTAGGGGTCTCGGATTCGATTCGTGCTGGGCCTGCTCCACGCCGCGCTCGCCTGCAGGTCGTCGGTTTTGCGGGAGCAGCGGCATTGTATCGCCGCGATTCCTCCCGACCCGCCTCAAGTCCTCAGGGTCGGACGGGCTTGGCGTGGGGCTTGCACCGTAAGGCGACATGTCACTGTGCCGCCTGAAGACTCGAATCGTGCTGGGCCTGCTCCTCGTCGCCTGCGCGGCCCACGCCGCCGAGCTCGACGACCCGTCTGCGAATGCATTGACCGAGACCTTGCGTGGGCTCACCGCGGGCGCCGCCGTTGAAGCCCCCACCGTCGATCCCCGACTGGGCTCGCTGGGTAGGTCCCAGGAATTTTACGATGTGGCAGGGCAGGTGTTGACCGAGCTCACGGAGCGGTGTGGTGGCGATCCAGACAAGATGAGCGAAGCGCTCACCCGCGGGAAGAACGACCCGGCGGGGTTCATGGCCACGCTCAGTCCCGCGCTCCGTGCTCGGTTGAAGGCGCTGGCGGACAAGGCACCAGCGGTCACGCCGTAGGCCTCGCCTCCCCGTCGCTGCTACCGTTTCCGCCGCCGCTTGGCCGGCCTCTTGAGCGCCGCCTCAGCCTGCGCGATCGCCTTCGCGTAGGCACTCGCCCGGAGGTGTGCGGCTTTGAGCGCCGCCAGTTCGACTGTGTTGGCACTCTTCGCCGCCCTGGCCTTGCTGGCGGCGAACCGATTGCGTCACTGAAGAGGACGCCGCTGTGTCCGCGGACACACTTCGTGGGGGTCGCTGGCGGTTCTTGGGGGCCAAGGCCTTGGACATCCTTTCGCTGTTCGGGATTCCGCTGGGGTTCAAGTTCCCCTTCGCCACTTCGTAGCCATGGTCGGGGCGGCGTCCCCCTCCGCGCCTCGACCGGTCGCTGCTTCGCGTCCGTACCAGGCGCTATCTGCCTTCGCCTTGGGGCCTCGGGAAGCGTTGTGGGCAGCTCTCATGACGGTGACTGAGTCGTGACTGGCATGCAAAAGTCCAACACGAACAACACATAATCAGTAGGTCCGTTGCGGCGGGGGCGCCCTGCGTCGGTGGCTTCGGGCCCAAACCGTGCGGGACCAGGCCAGAAAGCGGGCAAAGAAATCCCTTGACAACCTAGCCTGCTCCGAGGTACCGAAATATTGGGGGGCGGGAACGGCCCAGTCATCTGGGCATCCCGGTTGTTTGCACGCGGAGGAGCCCCCTATGGCGCGATACGCCTACCCGTAGTTCACCACGGTCGCTCGCCGGCTCGACCGCCTCGTGGATTCCGTTCTTCGGCACGCACGATGGCGAGGCCCGGCATGTCGCAGAGGCGACAGTCACGTGCGACTCCCCTCGTCAACAACAATCTCGCCACGTTAAAGCTGACTAACACGAAGGAGAGAACATGATGACACCTCGGACTCTAAGGACCTTGCTCACGGTCGCGACGGTTGGGCTGCTCGTTGCGGTTCCAAGCGTGCATTCAGCATTCGGTTGGTTTCCCACCTGCGGCGGCACAGTTCCAGCGGGAACTTTTACACCGGGCGCCCCGGTCGCTTTGATTTGCGACAACACCACCGTTCCTCCGGGTGGTTGTGTTTTGACGTTGAGTATTCCCTCACACCTGAACATGAACGGCTTGACAATCCAGTGCACAGGGAGCGGCCAGACAGGCATTTGCATCACTGCGGCGCAGTCGAGCGTGAAAGGTCCAGGCACGGTCTTTAATTGTGCTACGGGGGTCAGTACGAGCAGCAGCAACGATAGGGTGATGGGGGTGGCAGTGGTCAACAACGGCATCGGCCTCTTCGAGCTTTCGAGTGCATCTGCGACCAACTCTTTCAAGGGGAACTGGGCGATTGGCAACACCGTGGCGGGAATTGAGGCGCAGGGAGCCTTCATCAAAATTGATAAGAACGTGGTCGCCGGTAACGGCATCGGTATCGAGCTGCGAGGGACTCTCAATGTGGCGCACGGGAACACGGTAGTTGGTAACACGTATGATGGGATTCTTGGGAATGGCGCAATGCAGGCCGGCATCGCGAGCAATTTGGTTACTGCGAACAACTAGACCCAACCGACAGTTGCCGTAATCGAGCTAATGACGAATGCCACAAACAACTTAGTCAAAGGCAACCATGCGGGGGGAAACCTCCCATGGGACCTCCAAGACGACAGTACTTCCCCCCCCTGCAACGGGAGCAACATTTGGACAGGCGACGTTTTCGGGACCGGGACGCCAGCGTCTAGCAACACCTGCGTACAGTAGGCGCGCGGCTTGGCGACTCAGGCGGCGTCGCACGGAAGCAGACAGCGGGAAAGGTTTTGCCTCCCGGCGTTTACGGCACGCCGGGAGGCGCTTGATGTGCCTCCGCGTTGCCAGTCGCGGCTTGTGGGGCGTCCCCTTCTCCGCCAGCACGCGATTGCGGCCATCCCGCGACTGAGCGCCCAGTACTGGAATCAGTAGGTCACATCCCCTGCTTTACCATCGGTCAGCATCGTCGGGATAAAGGGCACGGAGCCGCGGCGCGCGGGCGAGGCCGTAACCACATGCGCGCGGGTGGTATGCGTTTCTGTTTGACGCCACCTTCGCGCCCCCGGTATCTGACCGCTCGTCCATAACAGCCCGCCGACGATCGCGGAGGCTGGCAAGCGGGGATGTCTCCATGCCGTGCAGCTCTTGTCGCCGCATCGTACTCGGCGCGCTAGCCCTTCTCGCTATTGCCGCCGCTCCAGCCCGCGCGGACAAGTGCACCGCTGCGAAGCTGATAACCGTCGGGAGGAAGGAGGCGGGGCTCCTCGGTTGCTATTCGAAGGCGACGGCCAAGGGTGACACGTCGGGCGTCGCGACCTGCATCGCGACGGTCGAAGGCAAGTACGGCGCCGCGTTCGCGAAGGCGGGCTCGTGTTCGGGGGATGCGTCGGGGTGCGAGTCCATCGCCGAGGCATGCACGAACGTCATCCGAGGTGCCCTGCCGGATGCCGGCCCGAACAAGTGCGAGGCGACGCGCCTGCGCGTGGCCGGCAAGAAAGCGGCCGGCAAGCTGATCTGTAACGCGAAAGCGGCAGCCAAGGGGCTCTCCGTCGACGCAGCGTGTATCCAGAAGGTCGAGAGCAGGTTCCAAGCTGCGTTCGCGAAAACGTCCGGATGCACGGGTGACCAGACGACGGTCGAGAATGCCGTTGACCGCGACTGTGTGCAGGCCGTCCGTGCAGATGCCAACGGAGGTGGGACGGTTGGCGTCCTTTGTGATCGGGTGTGCTGTCAGTTCCAGAATTTCTGTCTGGGGGGCGTCGGTGCGATGGAATGCACAGGAGCGAATGGCATACCAGTGACGGGCGGCCAGCTCTGCGACAATTCGCATCAGTGCGTCGCGCCCCAGACGGCGACGCCTGCCGGATGTTGCAACGAAGGCACCGGGAGCGGGCATTGTATTCCCGAATCTGAATCGAGCGCGTCATCCTGCACCGGCGCCGGAGGCGTTTGGCATGCCAGCGCGGTCTGCGCCGAATCCGGTGCGTGCGAGAATCGCGCGACGACGAGTACCACCACCACGACGACGCTGCCGTGCGGATACACGGATGAAACCCACCTCGCCTGTGGCGGGGCGTGCCCTGCTGGGTCGACGTGCACCGGTCAGGTTACCTTCGCTATTCCTCTCGCCGTAACATGTTCGTGCGCTACCGCGAGCCAATGTGCCGCCGGCACGTGTACTCTGTTTCCGATCGACTGCGCCGGGGGCGACTGCGTCACCTGGTGCACCGACGGGGAACACGGCTGTCCTGCGGGTTACACCTGCGTTGAGGATCCGTTCGTTTGTGCGGGCCCCAACTGCGCGGCGGATTGCTCATGTCCCGCGGTGGGCCGTTGTACGTTCTGATGTACTGCAGCGGGCCACGCGTTTGACCAGGCTCAATCCCCGCACCACCTCGTCGCCGGTCAGGATGTAGCCGTGAGGATCGCGTGCGATTTTATCGGGTAGCACAATCGCCACGCATGGCGACGCCGGGGGAATCGTCGCGACGAGCTGGATGTTCGATGGGGCCTCCACGTATGCGTTGCTCAGGGGCATATAGCGCCCCGGGAGACGCCGGCGGAGTCAGATTTCGTCGCAGCGTCGCGAGCGCTTCCCCCATGAGCTGTTGAACGGCGCTCGTTGCGACCCGCTCGACCGACCCCCGGGTACTTGCTCGGCCGCCCGCTCCGTCTTGCGCCGAAATAGAGAGCATGCCATAGCCCCTGCACCCGAATCTCGACACGATCTCTCTACAACCCAAGGAGGCTCGCATGATCCGTCGCGGCGTCTTCTTCATCGCCCTCGCCCTCCTACCTCTCGCCGCGACGACGTCTCCGGTCGCGGCCGGCACCCTCCAGGGCCGTACCATCGAACGGGACACGGAAGCCGGCGTCGGCACCACCGTCTTCCTGTTCGGCTACGGTCAGGCCACCACGAGCGCCGCCAACAACTACTCCTACACCTTCACGAGCCTCGCGGCCCAGACGTACACGGTGAGCGCGAACCTGCCGCCCGGCTACGATCACATGGAGTACAGCATCTGCACGAACGCCACCGGCGCCTGTCATACCGAGGCGACGTGGGTCGACAGCCCGACCTACACGGCGCAGGTGACCGTGCCGGCCAGCGGCTTCGTCGACGTCTGGTGGCGCTTCACGCTGCCGACGACGCACGTCTTCGACTTCGACAACCAGCCGCCCTTCGTCGACATGCCGGAGGCCTTCCCGCCCTCGAACGTGAGCGGCGGCGCCGCCGTCACCACGCAGAGCCCCCGCAGTGGAACGAAGACCATGCAGATCTTCGGCTCCGACGGAGCCACGAACGAGTCGTACGCGTACTTCCTGCTCGCCACGGTCGACATCCCGGTCACGTCCCAGACCAAGCTCGAGTACTGGATCCAGCCGCTCGTCCCGTTGGGAAGGTACGTCGCCGTCGACCTCCTGTTCGAGGACGGCAGCTACCTCCGTGACACGGGCGTCGTCGATCAGTACGGCGTGCGCGTTCATCCCTTCTTCCAGGGCGCCGGCGGCAAGCTGCTCTTGAATCGCTACCAGCGGGTGACGGCCGACATCGGCTCCTGCTTCGCCGGGCACCGCATCGTGCAGGTGATCCTCGGCTACGACCAGCCAGCGAACACCGGCTGGTTCAACACGCTGGTGGACGACATCAAGATCTACGAAGGGGCCGACAACCTGCCGCCGCTCCCGCCGGCCGGCTTCGCGTGGGTCCAGGGCACCAAGGTGGACCAGAACGACCAGCCCTTCGCCGACAGCAACGCCGTGATCGACCCGCTCGGGTCGGGGTCGACATGCGGAGCCTCGTACACGAGCCAGAGCGGCAGCGCGACGGCGTGCAACAGCGCGGTGAATCCCTACTTCGCGAAGTCGGCCCTCTTCACCGACGGGTACGTCTCGCTCGAGAGCAAGGTGCCGTCGGGACGGGACGCGCTCGTTTCGGTATGCACGAGCGGCACCGGCTATCCGGGGCAGTACGAGTGCCTGAGCCATCCGACCGACAGCTACTGCCGGCCGAGCCAGACCAACACCACGGCCACCATCAAGATCTGGCTGCTGCCGAACCGGACGCCGTCCTACATCGACGTCTGGTGGCGATACGTGCCCGAGGCGCAGGTCGGTTCCTACCCCGCCTGCGACGCGGGCTCGATGCCGCGCCGGGTCGCCACATCGGGCCTGCCGAGCGGCAGCCATGGCGACGTCGACGCCGATGGTTACCTCACCGTCGCCGACGGCGTGCGGGCGCTGCGCTGTGCGAAGGGGCTCACCATCGGCACGCCGGGGTCGTGCCTGCCAGCAGCGGACTTCGACCTGAGCGGGCAGGTGACGGTGTCCGACGGTGTCCAGATCCTCCGCCTCGCCGACGGCAGGTCGGTG
>JBGPBZ010000136.1:0-5867 GCA_041481535.1 Dehalococcoidia bacterium
CGGCAAAGAGCATTCCGAGTGTGAAGAAGGAGAGCGCGAGAAACATGATCCGCGTCTCGCGCATGGTGCGTGCTGAGATGATGAGCAGCAAACAAGCGAACGCTGACAGAAGCGAGGCGCCGGAGACGACCCAGAAGTGGAAGTTGTTATCGCTCCAGGGCTTGTCGAGGCTGGGAGCAGCAAGCAGCACGCCGAGGAGAATCAGCGGCAGTGCCAGGATGACTATGGATATACGTGTGGGCATCTCATCTCAATTGGGAGATAGTCTCTCCCGTCAGTAAGAGACGGTTGCTACACGGTTAACGTTACTTGCGGCGGGCGGCATAGTCCGTCAAGTGGGAGTTTAGCTGCGCAGGTGGCCCTCACCCTGACCCCTCTCCCGTGCGCGGGAGAGGGGCAAACGGCTGGGTGCTATGGAGTAACGGCGATCTTGAGGACGCCTTCAGTCTTGCTGCGGAATCCTTCGACTCCGGCTATCGCCGGGCTCACGATGAGCGGCAGAAGTTGGCCTAGGGAGTGACGGCGATCTTGAGGACGCCTTCCGTCTTGGAGCGGAATAAATCGTACGCCTTCGGCAACTCGTCCAGCTTCATGCGGTGGGTGAAGAGCGGGCTGAGGTCGATGTTGCTGTTGGCGATAAGGTCGCAGAGGTAGGTCATGCGATCCGCGCCGGAGGGGCAGAGGGTGGTGACGACTTTGCGGTGGAGGAAGGAGGGCGACATCGTCGGCATCGAGACCGCGGGGAGCAGGCCGTAGACGCCGACGGAGGAGACGGTGCCGCCACGGCGGACGGCCTTCGTCGCTGATTCGAACGTTGGCTGGGTGCCGACGGCTTCGACGGCGACATCGACACCGTGGCCGCCGGTGAGCTCCAGGATCTTCTGGACGGCGTCGACTTCCTTGGCGTTGATGGTGTGGTTAGCGCCGAACTTCTTCGAGATCTCAAGGCGGTAGGGGAGAGTGTCGACGCCGATGACCATGCCGGCGCCGCGGGCGCGCGCACCAGCGGTCGCCATGAGGCCGACTGGGCCCTGCGCGAAGACGGCGACGGACTGGCCGAACTTGAGCTCGGCCCGCTCGATTGCGCCGAAGCCGGTGGAGAGGATGTCGGAGATGAGGATCGCGTGTTCGTCGCTGACGCCGGCGGGAACTTTGCATGCGTTCTGGTCGGCGTAGGGGACGGGGTAGTACTCGGCCTGGCAGCCGAAGAGTACGCTGCCGCCGCCGGAGCAGACGCCGTGATCGACGGACATGCACTCGTGGCAGACGCCGCAGCCGACCAGGCAGGAAGCGAGGACGCGGTCGCCTTCCTTGAACTTGGTGACGCCGGCGCCGACAGCGCTGACGTGGCCGACGCCTTCGTGGCCCATGGGGAGGCCTTCGGGACGGACAGAGCGGGGGAAGGCGAAGTTGAGGACCGCGGTGGGGAACTCATCGAGGAAGTGCATGTCGCTGCCGCAGACCGTGCACATGCTCATCTTGATGATGATTTCGCCGGGGCCGGGCTCCGGCATTTTGACGTCGAGAATTTCTGCTTTGCCCTGGTCAGTCTTGATACATGCCTTCACCGGGAAAACCTCCGTTTGTACTTTGGGGCGGGCGACTCGCTGCGCGTTATCTGAGCACAGACTAAGGTGCGGGTCAAGCGGGGGACGAAGGAAGGAGGAAGGGGGAAAGAGGAAGGAGGTGGAAGGTGGAAGAAGGTATGCGTGGGGGAGAGGGATCTGGTGGGCGATGCGCAGTAGTGGAAGGCTGAAAGCCTTCCACTACGTTATCGGCTGGGGGGCGTTGGATAGCAGAGCAGGGGCGTCCGCGGCGAGCGACGCCCCTGCGATAAGGGGTGCGGGGGTTGGGACTACGCTGCTTTGCGCTGGAGGCGCCGGGGGCGCTGGCGATCGCGGATTTGTGTGGGGTTGGTCAGGGCGATCGTGTAGGCGCTGCGCGGGGCCTCGGGGGCGGTGGTGCGGTGGCCACACTGCAGGCAGACGAGGTCGATGTCGCCGAGGAGTTCCTCGGGGATCAGGTCGCCGCCGCAGCGATCGCAGGCTTTGAGTTTGAGGTTGGTTGTCATGTAATTTTCTCCTACTTACTTAACGTAGGAACCGGCAAAACGGTTCACATCGCGGCTCGCCTCGTTCGTGTCTACGCTGGCGACTTCGATAGCGGCTGTTACGCTTGAGTTCTCCGACTCGTCTTCATCTATGTGAAGAGTGGCGTCGAAGTCTCGGAAGTGCCCGCGAACAGTGCTGATCACGAGGTGCTTGACCTGGGTAGTCATTGGGGCCTCCTTGCCATGAGCGACTTACCTGATGTAAGGTACTTTACACAAGGAAGTTACCGTTGTAAAGCGGCTTACGCGAGGTAAGATGAGATCGATGCCAGAAACAAAACAGAGCGCCTGGTGCCCGAAGTACCAGCGCACGGTCGAGCTAATCGGCAGGCGCTGGACGGGGGCGATTTTGCGCGCGCTGTTCAGCGGGGTGAGCAGGTTCAGCGACCTGGGCGTGACCGTGCCGGGGCTGAGCGACCGCATGCTGGCGGAGCGGCTGAAGGAGCTGGAGCTGGAGGGGATCGTGCAGCGGACAGTGATCCCCGACACACCAGTGCGGGTGGAGTACACGCTGACGGACAAGGGCCGAGAGCTCGAGTCCGTTATCGTGGCGGTATCCGGGTGGGCGGAGCGCTGGGAAGCGAAATCTGTCGTTCGGACGTCCTAGCCCTTGCTTCTTTTAGTCATCGCGCTTCTTTTCGTGGGCGTGGTCGGGTTGTTCTACGCCGCGATGCTGGCGTTCTCCAAACGTAGCGTTGGCCTGACGTCGCGCGCACTCGGGGAGGCGGCGGCGGTGGCAGGGGCGTGCTGGGCGATCTCGTTTGCGGCGCCGTTTGTGGCCGAGGCGGGGAACTCGGCGGTCGATCTAACGATAGCGGTGATGGCTCTGTCCGCGTTTGTAGTTGGAGTGGCGATCGTTTCGCGCGGGGTCAACCCGGGCTGGGCGGCGCTGTTCGGTGCGGTGTTGTTCGCGGGGGCGATCTGGGCGGTGTCGTTCGGGATCTACGCGGAGCACGCGTGGGGGTGGCAGGGGCTGCGGCTGGAGGACATTGACTCGACGAGCGATCTGTGGATCGGTGCGTTCTTCTTTGCACCGACGGCGGCGCTGCCGGGCGGGCTGCTGGGGCTGCTGGGGTCGATGATGTGGCGGCGGGTGCGGACGGCGGCGGCGTAGCGCCGGACAAACCGACGAACCGACGAACCGACGAACCGACGAACCTTGGACTCCGGGTGCTCGCCTTGTTCTGTTTGAGCAAGGCCTCTTTCGCGTGAAGCGCTCCGACTTCGATTCCTCAGTCTCCGCTGGCGTTTGGTGGTAGTTCTTCGATTCCTCAGGACGAACGGAGAGCTTGCGCCAGGTGGACCGATTGGGTGGAGGCCTGAAGGCGCTCCGCTACGCGGCGACTTCGACAGGCTCAGTCTAGCGAGTCGACTTCGTCGACGGTCCTTCGACGGGCTCAGGATGAGCGGGGTAGGCGCCGCGCGATTGGTTGAGATGGAGGCCTGAAGGCGCTCTGCCACGATTTTGCGGCGCGTTGTTAGTGGCCGGCGGGGGCGGCGATGGGGGCGCCGGTGTCTTCGGTCTCTTCTTCGATTGTGATGGCGCGGCCCATCGAAACGGCGGCTGCTTTGTCGCTGATGAGGAGGGCGGCGACGATGCCGCCGAAGATGGTGAGGATGGAGGCGACGATGAAGGCGTCGTGGAAGGAACTCATAGCGGCGCCGGCGTTGGCTCCGGAGGCAAGCGAGGAGCCGTGCGAGGAGAGGCGGTTGGTGAGAACGGTGGCGAGGAGGGCGACGCCGAAGCTGGCTCCGACCTGGCGACCCGCGCTGGAGATGGCGCTGGCGCGGCCCATCAGGGCAGGGCTGATCGTAGCGAAGGTGGCGGTCTGCAGAGAGACGAGCATGAACGAGAAGAAGCAGCCGCGAGCGAACATGATGCCGCGGATCCACCAGAGGCTGGTGCCGAGATCGACGAAGATGAAGGCGAAGGTGGTGAGGGAGACGCCGGCGAGACCGAGGGTCATCATCCGGCGCGGGCCGACGCTGTTGTAGATGCGCCCGGAGATCTGGACCATCATCACGACGCCGATCGCCTGGGGGAAAGTGGTGAGGCCGGACTCGAATGCGCCGAGGCCTTTGGTGGCGGGCGATTGCAGCATGAGCGGCAGCAGGAAGAGACCACCCATCAGTCCGGCGAACCCGATCATCTGAACGAAGTTGGAGGCGGCGAAGAGCTTGTTCTTGAAGAGCCGCATGTCGATCATCGGGAACTCGGTGCGGAGCTCGAAGAGGGCGAAGACGGTGAGGAGCACGACGCCGATGCCGCCGAAGGCAAGCACACGAGAGTCGTCGAGGCCGTTGGCGCCGGCTTCGGCGAGGCCGTACATCAATGAGGCGAGGCCGGCGGCGGCGAGCAAGAGTCCGGGGACGTCGAGCCGGCCGGGGGTCGGCTGGCGCTCCTCTTTCAGGAAGAGGCCGGCGAAGATGAAGCCGAGCGCCCCGACGGGGATGTTGATCAGGAAGATCCAACGCCAGTCGACGTACTGGACGAGGTAGCCGCCAAGGACGGGGCCGCTGGCAGGCGCGACGACCATCGGGATCATGAGGATGGACGAGGCCTTGGCGCGCTCGTGCGGGGGGAAGGCGCGGTAGAGCATGGCGGTGCCGACGGGCGTAAGCATGCCGCCGCCGACGCCCTGCAGCACGCGGAAGGCGATGAGCGATTCGAGGCTCCAGGAGAGACCGCAGCCGAGTGAGGCGGCGGTGAAGAAGAAGAGCGCGGTCATGAAGATGCGCTTCGTGCCAAAGCGATCGCCGAGCCAGCCGGAGATCGGGATGAAGACGGCGAGGCTGAGCAGATACCCCGTGACGACCCACTGCACCTGGGTTGTCGTGGCGTTGTGGACGCGCGCGAGCTCAGGGACAGCGACGTTGACGATCGTCATGTCGAGCAGGTCCATGAACAGACCGAAGACGAAGACGATGCCGACGATCCACTTGTAATCGAGTCGCTTCACCATGCCGAGGTTTCCTCCACCATCAAAGATTACAACTTCGCGACCTGCGGGATAACGTCGCGGCCGATGGCTTCGAGGGGTGTAATCTTCTCGCAACCCTGGACGACGCCGATCGCAGCCTGGACGCCGATCTCGGCGAGCTTGCCGAAGTGGTCGACGAGCTGGGCGGTGTTCTCGCCGTTGGGGCCCGGCATCATCATCACGTAGGCGGTCTTCTCGATGTCGTCGTAGTTCCGGCCCTCGCGCTCGCAGTGTTCGCGCAGGACGGCGAGCTTTTGCTCGACGAATCCTATGCCCTCGTGGGAGAAGATGTTGCAGGCGTCGGCGTATTTCGCGACGAGGCGCAGCGTCTTCTTCTCGCCGGTGCCGCCGATGAGGATGCGGGGGCGCGGCTTCGAGAGGGCCTGCGGGACGTTCAGTGTCTCGGCGAGCTTGTAGTGCTTGCCTTCGAAGGGGCCGTTGTTGTCGGAGCTCCACATCTGGTTGGCGATTTGCAGCGCGTCCTCAAGGCGTTCGAAGCGCTCTTTGAGGGGCGGGAAGGGGACGCCGAGGCCGTGGTGCTCGCGGTCGAACCAGGCGGCGCCGATGCCGAGCCAGGCGCGGCCGCCGGAGAGGACGTCAAGGGTGGTGACTTGCTTGATCAGAATGCCGGGATGGCGGTAGGTGACGCCGGTGACGAGCGCGCCGAGACCGAGGCGCGAGGTCTGACCGGCGATGAAGCTGAGCGCAGAGTATGACTCCAGCATGTCCTGCTCGGCAGCGCCCATCATGGGGATCTGGAAGAAGTGGTCCATCAC
>JBGPBZ010000137.1:0-5798 GCA_041481535.1 Dehalococcoidia bacterium
GCCACCGGCCATGGCGTGCGAGCCTTCTTCATGCGGACCTCCTGTGTGATGGGTAGCGTTGTTGTCGCCCACCCTACAGGTCAGGTCCGTCTCTTTTCACCTCCTTCTGTCTCACGTGTCTTGAACACCACATTCCTTTTTCTTTGCCCACCGTCCGTCGTAGCATGGAACCGTGGCCAACAACCCGATCAAGTTCGGCACGGACGGCTGGCGCGCGATCATCGCCGAAGACTTCACCTTCGACAACGTCCGCGTCTGCGCCCAGGCCACCGCGCAGTACCTGAAGCGCAGCGGTCTCGCCGAACGCGGCGTCGTCATCGGCTACGACACGCGTTTTGAGTCCGACGCTTTCGCCGCCGCCTGCGCTGAAGTGCTCGCCGCGAACGACATCACCGTGCACCTGTGCAGCACGTTTGCCCCGACGCCCGTCGTCGGCTACGCGATTCTCACGCACAAGGCCGGTGGCTCGATTGTGATCACATCCAGCCACAACCCGGCGACCTACAACGGCTTCAAGTTCCGCACCGAATGGGGTGGCTCCGCGCCGCCCGAGATTCTCTCGCAGATCGAGTCCCTCGCCGACGAAGCGTACGGTGATGACGTGCCTCGCCTCCCGCTGGACGAAGCGACGTCGCGTGGTCTCGTGCGCACGTTCGATCCGAAGCCGGCATACATGCAGCACATCGGAGATCTGCTCGACCTCAAACGCCTGCGCAACACCGGTCTCCGCGTCGTCGCCGATCCGATGCACGGCGCCGGTATGGGCTACATCCGCGAGGCCCTCTCCGGCGGCTCGACCGAAGTCTACGAGGTCCGCGGCGACATCAACCCCGCTTTCCCAGGCATGCACAACCCCGAGCCGATCGCGCGTAACCTCGAGATGACCGTCGCCGCCGTGAAAGACCTCGGCGCGAAAGTAGCGTTGTGCACAGACGGCGACGCAGACCGCGTCGGCCTGATCGATCACACCGGCCGCTTCGTCAACCAGCTCGAAACGTACGCCTTGCTTGCCTACTACCTGCTCGAGGTGCGCGGTGAGCGCGGCCCGATGGTGAAGTCCGTGACGACAACCAGCATGATCTGGAAGCTCGGCGAGGCGTACGGCGTCCCCGTCTACGAAACACCCGTCGGCTTCAAGTTCCTCGGCCCGAAGATGGTGGAGAGCGACGCCATCATCGCCGGCGAGGAGTCCGGTGGTTTCGCCTTCCGCGGCCACCTCCCGGAGCGCGACGGCGTTCTCTCCGGTTTGTACATCCTCGACCTGATGGCGCAGCGCGAGAAAGACCTTCCCGCCCTGATCGAAGAAGTCTTCGCAAAGGTCGGGCCGCACTACTACGACCGCATCGACATCACGCTCACGCCCGCCGAACGTGACCGCATCGCCGCTCTCCTTCCGTCCCTGGAACCAAAAAGCCTCGCCGGTCTGCCCGTCGAGCGCTGCGACCGCACAGACGGACTCCGCTTCATGCTACCCGAGGGTGCCTGGGCACTCATCCGCCTCTCCGGCACCGAGCCGCTCATGCGCATCTACACCGAAGTCCTATCTCAAGCTCAAGTGCAGCCCGTCCTCCAGGCCTTGCGGGAGATTACCGGCGCATGACAACCACCGCCTCCCTCGACGACGTCGACGTACTGCGCAGGCTCGACCCCGGCGGCATGCTCGCCGCCGTTCGTGGTCTCCCCGGACAGTCGCGCGAAGCCTGGACGAAGGCCAGCGGACTCAAGCTCCCCGCGTCCTACCAGGACATCGACCGCATCGTCGTGCTCGGCATGGGTGGCTCCGCAATCGCCGGTGACCTCTGGCGCGTCCTCCTCCAGCGCGAGTCCGATGTTCCCGTCTTCAACGTCCGCCAGTATGATCTCCCGCCCTACGTCGACGAGCGCACTCTGGTCGTCGCCTCCAGCTTCAGCGGCCAGACGGAAGAAGTGCTGTCTGCCTTCAAGCAAGCGCTAAAGAAGAAGTCGCCAAAGATCGTAATCACCAGCGGCGGCGATCTGCTGACGATGGCACGGGCCAACGGTGTCCTCGCCTTCAGCTACGAATACAGCGGCGAGCCCCGTGCCGCGATCGGTTGGAGTCTGATGCCGCTCCTTGCGATCGGCGAAGCGCTCGGCCTCACCAACGGGATCGAGCGCGACGTCAACGAGGCGATCGACGCGATGTCCCAGGTCGTCAGCGAATCGGCAGAGGAAGTGCCAGAAGCCGACAACGGCGCCAAGCAGCTCGCGCGTGAGCTCCACGAGAAGCTACCGGTGATCTACACTGGCGGAGCGCTCACGGAAGTCGCGCACCGCTGGAAGACGCAACTCAACGAATCAGCGAAGACGTGGGCCTTCTACGAAGAGTTGCCGGAGCTGCACCACAACGCCATCGTCAGCTACGCGCTCCCTACCTCAACCGCGAAGGAGACCGTCGTCGTCTTCCTCGAGTCGAAGACGTTGGTTCACCCGCGCGTTCGCCTCCGCTACGACTTCACCCGCGACGCCCTCAAGAAGGCCGGCGTCACAACTCTCTCCGCTGATTCCGAAGGCGGGAGCGCCCTCTCGCAGATGATGTCGCTCGTCCTCCTCGGCGACTACGTCAGCACCTACCTGGCCTTCCTCTACGGCGTAGACCCCACTCCCACGGCGGTCATCGACGAACTCAAGGCCTGGCTAAAGCAGCAGAAGTAGAGCGAGCCTTCCACAAATGATTGTGGAATATCTTGTGGTATGCTTTCCACATGCCAAAGAAGAGCAAGATCATCCAGGTCCCGATGCCGGAGCAGCTGCTCGCTTCTCTGGATGAGATGTCCCAGAAGCAAGAAGTCTCTCGCTCCGCGTTAATCCGGGAAGCGTGCGCGAAGTACATCACGTCCACGCAGGAGGCGGAGTGGGATCGCCAGTACGCTGAGGCATATGCCAAGCATCCGGAGGATGATGAGGGTGGATGGCGCGATAAGCTGGCGGCGGAAGTAATCGGTTACGAAGACTGGTCTGATGTGGATGACAAATCGTGAAACGAGGCGAGATCTGGTGGGCGAACCTGCCGCCTCCAACGAATCGACGCCCGGTGTTGCTCCTCTCACGAGATAACGCGTATCGAAGCCGGACACACTGCGTAGTGACGCCCTTGACCCGAACCATTAGAAACCTTCAGAGCGAGGTAAGGCTTGGCCGCGAAGATGGTGTCCGCGTCGATTCCGTCGTCAACCTGGACGACATCATCACTGTCTCCCTCGCTGCCCTTGAGGATCAAATGACTGAGCTTGGCCCGGACAAGATGTCCGCTGTCCGTGACGCGATTATTTTTGCTCTGGCGCTCTAGCCAGCTACAGGCCCGCTCCCCTGACCCGTCGCGGCCAGCTCTTTCTCCGCCTCCGACACGTCCTTGATACTGTCCACCGGCCGCCAGTACGCCTTGCTCTTGAAGCCAAACAGCTTGAACAGCGCCGCCAGCGTGGGGAACGCCGTCGTCTCGTGGTCGCCCTTGTCCGGCAGCAGCGTGAAAAACTCGCGCGAAAGCACGTACACCCCGGCGTTCACCCAGTGCGGCAAAATCGGCTTCTCCCGAAACGATTCGATGCGTCCGTCGTCCCTTACCTCCACGATGCCGTAAGGGCTGCGCAGCGGCGTCAGCATCACCGATGCCACCGCGCGCTTCGCTTCGTGGAACGCGAGCAGCTCCGAAAGCGGCTGGTCGGTCAGGATGTCCGAGTTGCAGGCGATCACCTGCGGCTCACCCTCCGGCACCAGCCCGAACCCCAGCTTGAGCGCGCCGCCCCGCCCCAGCGGCTCACGCTCGATCGAGTACTGCACCCGCATCCCGAATTTCGAGCCGTCACCGACGTGCGACTGCAGCACCTCCGCCTTGTACCGGCAGAGGAAGACGACGTCGGTCACGCCGCCCTCCCGTAGCCACTCAAGCTGATGCTCCGCGATCGTCCGGCCCGCGACCGGCACCATGTTCTTCGGCCGGTCGTTTGTCAGCGGACGCAGACGCTCGCCCTCGCCCCCCGCGATGATCAGTGCGTACAAGCTAAGCCGGCTGCGTCTGCGGAGCCTTCTTCAGCGACTCCGCCGCCTTCTTCAGTTCCGCCGCCTTGTCCGTCTGCTCCCACGGCGCATCGATGTCGGTTCGTCCGAAGTGCCCGTACGACGCCGTCGCGCGGTAGATCGGCCGGCGCAGCTTCAGAGCCTTGATGATGCCGTTTGGACTCAGGTCGAAGTGCGTGCGCACGAGATCCTGGATCGCCGCCTGGTCCACCTTGTGCGTCCCGAACGTCTCCACCGAGACCCCGAGCGGCTGCGGATGCCCGATCGCGTACGACAACTCGACCTCAACGCGGTCAGCCAGGCCCGCCGCGACGAGGTTCTTCGCCACCCAGCGCGCCGCGTACGATCCGGAGCGGTCCACCTTCGACGGGTCCTTTCCAGAGTACGAGCCGCCGCCGTGACGCCCGACGCCGCCGTACGTGTCGACGATGTTCTTGCGACCGGAGAGACCCGAGTCGCCTGCCGGCCCACCCAGGATGAACGAGCCGCTGCTGTTTACGTGTATCTCCGTCTTGTCGTCCAGCCATTTGCCCATCACGGGCTTGATGACGTGCTTGTTGATGTCGTCCCAGAGTTGCTGGCCGCTGATACCGTCGTCGTGCTGCGCCGCGATCACGACGGCGTGCGCCCGCGCTGGCTTCCCGAACTTGTACTCGATCGTCACCTGAGACTTGCCGTCCGGGCGCAGGTACTTCAGCGTACCGTCCTTGCGCACCTCGGCCAGCCTCTTCACCAGCTTGTGCGCGAGGCTGATCGGCAGTGGCATCAACTCCGGCGTCTCGTTGCAGGCAAAGCCCATCATGATCCCCTGGTCGCCCGCGCCCTGGTCGTCTCCTACCGCCGCATTGATCTCGCTTGACTGCTCCTTCACAGAGACGATTACTCCGCAGCTCTCACCGTCGAAGCCGTACTCCGGCCGGTTGTAGCCGATATCGTTGATCACTGAGCGGGCGAGTCCCGTGAAGTCAACGTAGTGCGTCGTCGTGATCTCGCCCATGATCAGCACCAGGCCGGTCGTCGCCACCACCTCGCACGCGCAGTGTGCGTTTGGATCGTGCCGGATGATCTCGTCAAGAATCGCGTCCGCGATCTGGTCGCACACCTTGTCCGGGTGTCCCTCCGTCACGCTCTCCGAAGTAACGAGAAGCGACGGGCTGCTCATAAAAGTCATCGTCATTGGGTGGTCCTCCTGTTAGGAATGTGGAAACTGGAGATTGGAAGTTGGAGCATCTTCATCTCCAGTTCTGAATGAGTTTGTTCAGTTGGCGGCAGACGATCCGATAGTCGTCCGCCAACGAGCTTCGTTCTTCTGCTGACGCGTAGCCCAGTTCGCCGGCTACCTCCAGGTGCACAAGCACCTCATTTGCTGAGCCCATTGCGTGAGCCAGATACAACTTAAAATCCTTTGCTGACCGCCGGCGCGAAAACCCTTCAGCGATGTTGGCGGGAACTGACTTCGATGCTCGCCTCATCTGTTGCACCAGGTCACGATCCTCGAATTCTGGAAACCGTCGCACCAGATCATGCACCGGCCGCACTAGCGCCAACGATCTCTTGTAGACTTCCAGGTCCGCGTAGCTCTGAATGGGCTTGCGAACGCGCGCCGACTCCAATTTCTAACCTCTAATCTCCATCTCCTGACGGCGACTCACGTGCCCGTCTCCCAGGACGTCAAATACTTCTCCTGCTCGGGCGTCAGCTCATCGATGCGGATCCCCATCGTCTCCAGCTTCAGTCGCGCCACCTCCTTGTCGATGTCCGCC
>JBGPBZ010000138.1:0-5613 GCA_041481535.1 Dehalococcoidia bacterium
ACCGCCCGCTGGCGAAACTCTGCTGGGTGCCCCTTGGCCATCCGGGACTCCTTTCTGAGCGAGTATTTCGCTACAGTGTAGGTGTCCGGAAAAGCGGGTCAAGCTCACCTTCGACAATTCCTCGTAAGTTGGAGCACCGCGCTTTTGGCGCATTTCAATGCTAAGGAATCCGCAGTTGTAGCAGGCTCCTTCTTCGGGCAATGTGCCCTCTCTGTCGAGCGGGTAATACTTTGGCACGCCGTAATTAACCATCCCGCCCATTGTACCCCGTACGTGCGGTGGGGGGATACTAACCGGATTATATAGTAGGCATTCCAGCAACGCGGGACAGACCGTTGCAGGGCGCGCGGAGGTTCTGGTGGGGGCCACGGGCGCGGCCCACTCTGGGGCCGCATCGAGGTCTGGCGCAAAGGGGCCTGGATCAGCCTCGGGCACGTGGCCGGTCATTGAGCCGGTTCGGGGAAGAGTTGGCGACTGCGGCAGCGGGCCCTCTGTTGAGGGTAACAAGCCGCGGGAATTGGGTGTTCTAAGGGGGGAAAACCCGTGGTTTGGGCCCCTAACTTGACAGCCATTAAGCCTGCGGCCAATGATTTCCTCGATATGGGGGTGTGGTGCGTATTGATATTGCTCGCTGCTTAGTACCCATTCGCGCGCATCCAGCAGCCTGGACGGACACTGTAAATGGCTAAGGGGCTTTGCTCTCTCCACACGCGAAGACGAATGCCGTCTCGTGTCACTCTGTGCCGCGCGTTAGCATTTGCGCTGGCCGTCTTTGCAGTTCTGGCTGCTCTGTCCGGCACTCACCATAACGCGATGGCAGCGAACGGATACACGTGGGGCACCACGTGGCTGGGTAGCGTGCCTTCGGCTGCGGGGTTCATCGACCCGACGGACAGCCAGGGCCGTAAGTGGTACGAACCCAACGCTGACTTCAACGCGAACAACACTTTCAGAGCCGTTGAGTTGCCGGACGCCGATTCGTTCCCCTCGGCCGGATACGACCGGCTGTACTGGAACTTCCTGAACGTGAGCGACGTCCAGCTTGTGCCAAACGTATCGTTCCAGAGCGACGACTCGATGTGGCTGTACGTGAACGGGACGCTGGTTGGCGCATTCGGGAACGGGTATGGAGTAGCCGGGTGCGTCAATCTCTCGACGTGCGCGACGAACGTGGTCGCCGGGTCGGTGGATATCCGGCCCTACCTGCACGATAGCGGAAACGTGATCGGCGTGCGGGTGAACAACGCGGAGTGCTGCACGTCGTACTTCTGGCTAAACACCTCAGCGCCGCCACCGCCGCCGACGCCGACCCCCTCACCGACGCCGATACCGACGCCCACCCCGGTGCCAACGCTTCCGCCCACGCCGGTCCCAACTCCCGTACCGACTCCGGTGCCGACCGCGCCGCCCACCAACTCACCGGCGCCGACTGATACACCGCTGGTGACTGCGTCCCCGTCCCCAACGCGGACGCCGACGCCAACTCCGACACCGACGCAAGTGCCGACAGAGCCGCCGACTCCAGTGGCAACGACGAGTCACCCCACGCCGACTGCACCTCCTACCGCGTCACCAACGCCCACGCCAACGCCCACGTTCACGCCGAGGCCGCCAACGCGCTCGCCGTCGCCGACCGTCGTTCACAAGACGGCGACGCCGACCATCGCTCCTATTCCAACGCCCACCGCGTCGAAACGGCCACTGACTCCTACTCCCACGGGCACGCGGACGCCGACACCCGCGCCGACGAAGCGCGGGCAAACGGCTTCACCGACGCCATCGCCGAGCGCGACGCCTACCCCTTCGCCGCGCCCGACGCCGACTGTTTTCGGCGCCGTCGCCACGCCGGCTCCGACTCCGGAACCACCGGCGGCGATCGTCGTCCAACCCACTGACGGCGCGCGGCCGGAAGTCGTGCGCTCAGTGCTTCTTCCGGCGGACATAACGGTGACACCAAAAGTGGTTTCGACGAACGCTTTGCTGGCGGTACTGACGCTGATCGTCATCCTCCTGACGGCTGCCGTCGTCAATCAGACGCTCAAAGAGAACGACGCGACGGTGCGCGCAATCTTCCGCCGGATCACGGCGCCCGTCGTAGCCCTGTTCAGTCTTGAGGACAGCGTGGCCACGCGCCTGTTCGGCAAGGTGAATTTGGTGCGGACGATCGCTCCGTCGGTGCTGGCTCTGGCCATCGCGGCCGCGATCTACGGGCTGGAGGAGCCTGACTTCGGGCTCAATTCGCAGAGCCTTGTGCTATTCCTCAGTTACCTGGGCGCGTTCGCTTTTCTGACGTATTCGTACGATGGCACTCAACTCCTGATGAGCAAGCGCTACGGTGCCGAGGCGGCGATTAAGGTCTTCCCGATTGGCGTGGCGGTGGCACTTGTCTGTGTCGCGCTGACGCGGATTACCGGCTTCCTACCAGGGCTGATGTATGGGTTCGTGGCCTCGCACACGCTTATCGGGCACCAGTCGCTAAGCAAGGAGCAAGAGGGCAAGCAAGTGCTCTACCCTTCGATCGCGTTGCTGGCTGCCTGCCTGCTCGCCTGGGGATTGGCGGACCCGCTGCGGAACCTGGCGGAGTCAAATGATGGGTGGTTCGCTGCGATACCTGAAGGCGTTGCGGTCGGGCTCTTCGCATCGGGTCTGCAGTCACTGGTCTTCCAGTTGCTGCCGATCCGCTACATGGACGGCCACAAGCTGATGCAGTGGAACAAGCTGGCCTGGCTGGCGATTTCGCTGGTCAGCGGCTTCTTATTCTGGGAAGTGTTCCTCAATGCTGATAAGGGGTCGGTCAACGCGCTCGAGCAGACGTCGACGATCGTTGTCTTCGCAGTCATCCTCGGCTGCCTGGCGTCGACGATTGCCGTGTACCTCGGCTTGCACTTCTATAAGCCGAACGGGACGCTAGCCGAAGCGGAATAGCTACCCACACGCTGACACGGAACTTGGTTCGGGCTCAGGCGCACGACTTGTTGTAGTACGCCGAGAACCTGCCTGTGTCCTGGCCGTTGATGACGCGGTCGTTGTTGAAGTCGAAGCGGACGCTGTAGGGAGGCCCCGGAGCAACACTGTTGAAGACCGGCCTGAATTTGCCGAGGTCCTTGGCGTTGACGACCTGGTCGTCGTTGAAGTCAGGCGGCCAGGCATCGGGCCCAGCCTCGTCGTCGGCGGTCGAAGTGCTGGCGCAGGCACGGGCTGCGTTCGTCCCGATGAACGACTCCGGCGCTCGCAGAGCGGGTATGGTGTCGGGGAAGCCGTCGCAGTCCGAATCGCCGGGCGAAACCGGCCACGAGGGAACGACGCCGTTCGGGCAGTTGGAGGCCGGTGTTGGAGACGGGGTGGGCGCAGGCGACGGGGTAGGGGTGGCCGTCACTGCCGCGGGCCCGGCCGCGTTGCTCGCGACACCGCCCAAGTCGTTTGTCCAGTACCACGTGTAAGGGCTGCCCGCGGTGTAAACGCGCGCGATGCCCATCACGTGATAGTTCGGGCCGAGCATATTCGAGTTGTGACCCGGCGAATTCTGCCAGGCGGTGAAGACTGATTGCGCCGTGGTGAAGCCTCCGGCGATGTTCTCGCCCTTCCAGGTGTTGTAGCAGTAGCCGAAGCTGCACATGCGGATCCACGGGTCGCGGCCCAGAGAGTCCGTGTGGTCGAAGTAGGCCTTCTGGCCCAGGTCGGTGCTCATCCAGTCTGCGGAGGCTTGCAGCTCCCAGTCGATGGCAAGGGGGCCGAGGCCGTTCTGCGCGCGGTAGTTGTTGATCAGGGTGACGAATGTCGACTCCTCCGAGTCAAGCTGCGGGTCCGCGGAGGTTGAGGCGGCGGGTCGCGCGAAGGCAAGGACGAGTACAACAGCCAGGCCGGCGAGAAACGCGCCGGGGCGTAGGAGCCTGTGGGGCATGGCGATCCTTCCTGTATCTGAGGCGTTCAGAGGAAGGACTCGCACGCTCGGGCGCGGTTACGAGGAGGCAGTTAAGCGTTGGAGCAGGGAAGGTTTGGAATGCGGGAAAGATTAGAGCTGACTACGGCCAGGACGGGTGATCTCAGGCATCTTCACGACCGGCGACTACGTGAACCTCGGCGTCGGGAGCCTTTTCGATCAGTCTAGACACCGTCGAACCGCGCAGCCGCGCGACAACTCCCCGCGATGTCGGGCGGCCCACCACAATCGTGCCAGCGTTCTTGTCCCGCGCTAGCTTCGCCAGCTCGTCGGCCACGCGGGAGCCGCTGACGCGGATGACCTCCGCACCCAGGTCTTCAGCGTAGCGAAGGTGCTCCTCAACGGCTCGCCTGTCTTCGGGGGAGGCGTTGGCCCACCCCGGTGTCTCGACGAAGACGGCGAGGAGGTCGGCGTTCAGGCGGTTAGCGATACGCCAGGCGCGCCGGACGACACGCTCGGCGTCCGGAGCGGCGTCGATGCAGGCCATTACGCGCTCGCCCGCCGGCCACACTGCTTCGATGCTCTTGTCCCGCATGTACTCTTCGAGGTCTTCCTCGACGGTGCTCGTGACCCTGCGAAGAGCGAGTTCGCGCAGAGCGTTGAGGTTGCCCTCGCGGAAGTAGTTCTCGAGGGCCTGCTGGGCGCGCTCGGGCGGGTAGACGTTGCCGTGCTTGATCCGTGAGCGGAGAGCTTGAGGCGACATGTCCACGGCCTCGATCTCATCTGCTTGATCGAGCACCGAGTCGGGAATCCGCTCGCCAACCTTGACGCCGGTGATCGTCTCAACGATGTCGGCGACGCTTTCGAGGTGCTGGATGTTCACCGTGGCGATGACGGTGATGCCGTTGGCGAGGATCTCGTGGACGTCCTGGTATCGCTTTTCGTGCCGGGAGCCGGGAGCGTTCGTGTGGGCGAGCTCGTCGACGAGCGCGACGGCCGGCTTTCGCGCGATGATCGCCTCAGTGTCCATCTCTTCGAGGACGACGCCCTTGTACTCGATCTTCTTTCGGGGAATGATCTCGAGGTCGCCGATTGCATCCACCGTTAGCGGGCGGTTGTACGTCTCGACGTAGCCGACGACGACGTCCGTGCCGCGCTCCTTGCGGCGGCGGCCTTCGTGGAGCATGGCGTAAGTCTTTCCGACGCCGGGGGCCATGCCCAGGTAGACGCGAAGGCGCCCGCGCGCGCCCGACCCCGCCTGCAGGCGGACGCGTTCCAGCATCGTTTCGGCCGTGGGACGCCCCGGCTCGGGAGTGCTCGCACCTGTCAACGGCTACCTCCCGAGGGCGTCGAGAGCCGTGTTCAATTCGAGGACGTTAACTTTCGGTTCGCCCATAAACCAGAGTGTACGCCCGTCGGTGTGGTCGTCGATCAGCTGCAGCACCGCCGCTTCGGAGAGCCCGCGGGCTTTGGCCACGCGCGCCGCCTGGAACTTCGCTCCGTCGAGGGAGATGTTTGGGTCGAGGCCGCTCGCGGACGCTGTCACGAGCTCGGCCGGAACCGGTGCATCGGCGGTGAGGCCGTTCGCCTCACGGAGGGCGGCAGCGCGGTCTGTTGCCAGATGGCGCAGCTTTTCGCTGGTGGGGCCGAGGTTGGATCCGGACGAGTTGGCGGCGTCGTAGCCATCACCGGCGGCGGACGGCCGGCCCCAGAAGTACTTCGGGTCGCTGAAC
>JBGPBZ010000139.1:0-5221 GCA_041481535.1 Dehalococcoidia bacterium
CATCTTCCGTGTGTGTACCTGGTCGACTCGGGCGGCGCGTTCCTGCCGCTGCAATCGGAGGTCTTTCCCGACCGCGAACACTTCGGGCGCATCTTCTACAACCAGGCGCGTATGTCGGCGAAGGGTATCCCGCAGGTGGCGGCCGTGATGGGCTCGTGCACGGCGGGCGGCGCGTACGTGCCGGCGATGAGCGACGAGACGGTGATAGTCGAAGGCACGGGGACGATCTTCCTCGGCGGACCGCCCCTGGTGAAGGCGGCGACGGGCGAACAAGTGTCCGCGGAAGAGCTCGGCGGCGCGGAGGTGCACACCGCTATCTCCGGCGTAGCAGACCACTTCGCCGAGAACGACGCGGAGGCGCTGTCTATCGTGCGGAGCATCGTCGCGAGCATCGGGCGGCCGCAGCGGGACCTGCCGTGGGAGCTGACGCCACCGGAGCCGCCGCTGTACGACCCGGACGGGCTCTACGGCGTCGTGCCGCACGACCCGAGGCGCTCGTACGACGTGCGCGAGATCATCGCGCGCGTTGTAGATGGGAGCCGGTTCCACGAGTTCAAATCGACATACGGCGCTACGCTGGTGTGCGGCTTTTCCCGGATCATGGGATATCCGGTGGGAATTCTGGCGAACAACGGCATCCTGTTCTCGGAGAGCGCGACGAAGGGTGCGCATTTCATCGAGATATGCGCTCGGCGGAAGATCCCGCTGGTGTTTCTGCAGAACATCACCGGCTTCATGGTCGGCAAGAAGTACGAGCACGAGGGGATCGCCAAGCACGGAGCAAAGATGGTGACGGCGGTGGCGTCGGCGGAGGTTCCGAAGTTCACGGTGATCGTCGGCGGGTCGTTTGGGGCCGGAAACTACGCGATGTGCGGGCGAGCGTACTCGCCGCGCTTTCTGTGGACGTGGCCGAACGCGCAGATCAGCGTGATGGGTGGGGCGCAGGCGTCGAGCGTGCTGCTGTCGGTGCGGCTGGAGAACCTGCGCGCGGACGGGCACGATATGACGACGGAGGAGCAGGACGAGTTCATGGCGCCGATCCTGGACAAGTACGAGAAAGAAGGCAGCGCCTACTACAGCACGGCGCGCCTCTGGGACGATGGCATCATCGACCCGCTGGACACGCGGATGCACCTGGCGATGGGTCTTGCCGCCGCCGCGAACGCGCCGATCCCGGACACGCAGTTCGGGATCTTCCGCATGTGATCACTTTCTTCTTTTTGTGGGTTGATTCCCAATAGTAGGCAAATCCTTCCCGTGATCGACGCGCTCTATCTCTTCCTTCTTTCAGCGCTTCCAATCGATTCGCTTCCAGACGTTCTTCAGACCTCGCAACGTCGCTCAGGATGTCAGGAGACTGACCGGGACGTTGCTCCCACTCTAGGAAGCATGTCTGACACACGTAAACCCAATCGGAGCACGAGAGACATTCGCAGCCCTTGACATGCGTTCGTTGGAGCTCAAGCGCCTTCTCACGGACGATTTTCCCAATGTCATCGTTCGGGATGCCTTTGACGTTTCGTCCGGAAGGTCGGCCTGGAAGCACCACAGTGCGGACATTTCGGTGTCGCCAATGATCACTCCAATCGAGAGGCAGAATATCACATGCTAAGCGAATCGAATGTTCTCCATGCGATACTCCTAACGAATGGCTGAACACCTCCGCGTAACCCGCTCCGCCTCCGTCGCCACGGTTACGATGGCGCGGCCGGAGGTGCACAACGCCTTCAACGAAGCGCTGATCTCGGAGTTGCACGCTGCGTTTACGGAGCTTGGCGCGGACGCGGGAGTGCGGGTGATTGTGCTGGCGGGCGAAGGGAAGTCGTTTTCGGCGGGGGCTGATTTGGAGTGGATGCGGCGGATGGCAGCCGCTAGCGAGGCGGAGAACCGCGCGGATGCGGAGCGCTTGGCTGCGATGCTGCGGTCGATTTCGGAGTGCCCGAAGCCGGTCGTGGCGCGGGTGCATGGCGCGGCGATTGGCGGAGGCGCAGGGCTGACGGCCTGCGCGGACGTCGCGATCGCGGGCGAGTCAGCGGTCTTTGCGTTTGCGGAGGTGCGGCTGGGGATCCTGCCGGCAACGATTGCGCCGCATGTTATCGAAAAGATTGGCGTCGGGCAGGCGCTGCCGTTGTTCTTGACGGGCGAGCGGTTCGATGCGTCGCAGGCGACGAGCATCGGGCTGGTGCACCGCGTTGTGGCGAACGGAGAGCTGGACGCGGCGCTGGAAATGACTGTCGAAGCGTTGCTGGCGGGGAGTCCGGCAGCACAGGCGGCGATTAAGACTCTGGTGCGGCGGGTGGATGCGACACGGCGCGAGGAGATCGATGCTTACACGTCGGAGCTGATTGCGGCGATACGCGCGTCGGAGGAAGGGCGAGAGGGCGTGGCGGCGTTTCTGGAGAAACGCAAGCCCAGGTGGGCAACGGAGCCAGACGCCTGATGCTGACGCCGCGCCAGAGGTTCGAGAGCGACGGGCCGTCGTCGCCACGCGAGTTCTTGTGGCCGACCGCGATTTGGATCGCTGTTGTGGTCGCGTTTGTGTGGGGACACGAATACATCGGCGTGGTGATGGTGACGCTGATCTACCTACTGTGGCAGTTGAGCGTCGCGATGCGACTACCGAACGGGCCCACCCACGCTCTCCTCGATTGGTGGTGGCAGACCCGGACGGGCGCGGTGTTGAGCTTGGTGCTCACGTGGACGCTAATCATCGGCACGATTGTGTCGGTCGTGACAGGATACTGACGTATGGCCGCGATCAAACGCCTTCTCATCGCAAACCGTGGCGAGATCGCCGTGCGGATTGCGCGGACGTGCCGCGCACTGGGGATCGAGACGGTGGCGGTGTACTCGGATGCGGACCGGCGGGCGCTGCACGTTCTGGAATGCGATCGGGCGGTGCATATCGGCGGATCGGCGCCAAGCGAGAGCTATCTGAACATCGAGGCGATTATTGAGGCGGCGCGGGAGACTGGCGCGAATGCGCTGCACCCAGGGTACGGGCTGCTTTCGGAGAACCCGGCGCTGGCGGAAGCGTGCGTTGCGGCGGGGATCACGTTTGTCGGGCCGCCTGCGGAAGTGATTCGGCTGATGGGCGACAAGGGCGAGGCGCGTAAGCTGGCACAGCAGCACGATGTGCCGACGATTCCCGGCTACGAAGGCGCAGATCAGGCCGTGAAGGCGTTGGAGGCGAAGGCGCAGGCGATCGGGTGGCCGGTGATGATCAAGGCAGCGGCCGGAGGCGGCGGCCGCGGTATGAGGCTGGTGGAGGCGAAGAAGACGTTCGCGGAGGCGGCAGAGAGCGCTCGCCGCGAAGCTGACCGGGCCTTCGGGAACGGCGCGCTGATCCTGGAGAAAGCGATCGTCGGCGGGCGGCACATCGAGGTACAGGTGCTGGCGGACTCGCACGGCAACGTCGTGCATCTCGGCGAGCGCGATTGCTCGACGCAGCGGCGGCACCAGAAAGTTGTCGAGGAGTCTCCGTCGCCGGCAGTCAACGCGGCGCTGCGAGAACGAATGGGCGAGGCGGCGGTGCGGCTGGCGTCGGCGGTGGATTATGTCAACGCTGGGACGGTCGAGTTCATGCTGGACGCGAGCGGCGAGTTCTACTTCCTCGAGATGAACACACGCCTGCAGGTGGAGCACGGGGTCACGGAGATGGTCACAGACCTCGATCTCGTGGCGCTGCAGCTGGCGGTGGCGGAGGGCAAGCCGCTCCCCTTCTCGCAGGACAGCGTGCGGTTTGACGGACATGCGATTGAGTGCCGTGTGTACGCGGAGGACCCGGCGAAGGGGTTTCTGCCGAGTCCGGGCGTGATCCGCCAACTGCGACTGCCACGTGGCCGCGGGATTCGCAACGACGTGGGCACCTACGAGGGCGACGAGATCTCGACTTACTACGACCCGATGATCTCGAAGCTGGTGGCGTGGGCGCCGACGCGGCCCGAGGCGATCGAGCGGATGAACCGGGCGCTGGGCCGGACTCGCGTGGAAGGGGTGAAGACGAACATCGACTTCTTGCGTACGATCATCACACACCCAACGTTCCGGGCGGGCGAGATGACGACGGACTGGCTCGATACCAGGTTCGCTATCGAAGCGGCAGGGCCGGCGCCGGAGCAGGCTATGCTTGCCGCGCTCGGGTACTTGCTGCACGACAGCAACAAGGGCGATCCGTTCCGTGCAGCAGGCCCGACGGGCGCCGGCGGCGTGGCGCGACTCGATCTTGATGACCGCGGGGAGACGCAAACGCTCATCGCTCAGCGGGCACCGGGCGACAGCAAGACGTGGAGAGTGGCGATCAACCGGGGGACACCGCGCAGCATTCACTTCGAGCGAGCGGCGGGAGACCATGTGCTGGTGACCGAGGGTGAGGAGCTAACGAGCTCCCACGTGGCGCGAAATGATCAGGGGTTCGAGGTGACGCTTCTTGGGCGAACGTACACGCTGGGCTACACGTCGGGCGAGGCGGTGAGGTCGGCGGTGGATCACCGGCAGCAGGGGTTGACGGCGCCGATGCCAGGCCTGGTGCTAAAGGTGCTGGTCAAGCCGGGCGACCACGTGCACGCGCACCAAACGCTCGTCGTGATCGAAGCGATGAAGATGGAGCACTCGATCGAGGCGCCGCACGACGGCATCGTGAAGGCGGTGCACTGCGTGGAGGGCGGACGGGTGTCGGACGGACAGCTGCTTGTCGAGATCGAGCATGTTGTGCAGGAGGAAGTCGAGTGAGGTGGCCGGAGCGGGTCACGATCACGGAGGTCGGGCCACGCGACGGTCTGCAAAACGAGGCGCGGACGATCGCGCTGGCGGACAAGGTGCGGCTGATCGATGCTCTGTCTCGGACGGGGTTGAAACGCATCGAGGCAGCGTCGTTCGTCAGCCCGAGGGCGATCCCGCAGATGGCCAACGCCTCGGAGGTGCTTGCGGCGATCGAGCGGGCGCCGGGCGTGACGTACATCGGCCTCGTGCCGAACGAACGCGGGGCGACAGACGCGATCGCGGCGGGCGTGGATGAGATCGCGGTGGTGGTGTCGGCGAGCGAGTCGCACAACAGGGCGAACGTGAACCGCAGCGTGGCGGAATCGCTGGAGGCGATCCGCAACGTGGCGGCGACCGCGGGCGAGGCGAGAGTGCCGTGGAGCGGGTACATCTCGACAGCGTTTGGGTGTCCGTATGAGGGCGATGTCCCGGCGGAGCGTGTGCTGGAGATCGCGCGCGA
>JBGPBZ010000140.1:0-5092 GCA_041481535.1 Dehalococcoidia bacterium
CGGCCCCTTCACTTGCGCTTCAAGCGTGTGGTTCATGGCAACGAGAGTGGCGAGTGCTCTTATCGACGTGCTCGGCGAGTCTTGCAAGGTAGCGCACTGATCGCTCACACCGGGGCACATTCGCGCACGTGGGGCTGACGCGGCAGTCGTGGGAGGAGACGCACAAACCGACAAGCTGACAAACCGACAAACCTGCGCAGTGTTTTGGCTGCTTGGGGTTTTGGTTTTTCGGGGAGACAGCGCGCCGCCTTCGATTCCTCAGCCTCCGCTGGTGGGTGGCCGACCCTTCGATTCCTCCCGCCGCGGCGGACAGGCAAGGCGAACGGGGCCGCGGTAGCTACTGACGCCCGGGTGACGTGGGGCGTGGGGGGCGGGCGGTAAAATGCATACGAGATGTCCCCACGAACCCCGAAGGTAGCGCCGCAGGCGAAGTTCGCGGCTGCTCTGCGCGCGATGCCGGCGAAGCCGGGGGTGTACATCTTCAAGAACGCGAAGGGGGCGATCCTGTACGTGGGGAAGGCGGCGTCGCTGCGGAACCGGGTGCGGTCGTACTTTGGGGCGACGCACGCGTTCGAGCCGAAGACGCGGCAGCTGGTCGAGAAGATCGACGACATCGAGTTCATCCTGACGTCGACTGCGCAGGAGGCGCTGCTGCTGGAGGCGACGCTGGTGAAGCGGCACCAGCCGTTCTTCAACGTGCGGCTGAAGGACGACAAGCATTACCCCTACCTGAAGATCGACCTGCGCGAGGAGTGGCCTCGCGTGGAGATCACGCGGCGGGTGACGACGACGCAGGGGATACGGTACTTCGGGCCGTTTGCGTCGGCGGGGTCGGTGCGACGGAGCCTCGATCTGGTCAAGAAGCTGTTCCCGTGGCGCTCGTGCACGAAGGAGATCACGGGTAAGGACCCGCGGCCGTGCCTCGAGTACTTTATCCATCGCTGCATCGGGCCGTGCGCGTCGCTGTGCTCGAAGGACGAGTACGACGCGGTGATGGGCCAGACGATCATGTTCCTGGAAGGGCGCACGGATGAGATCGCGCGCGATTTGAAGCGCGAGATGCAGGCGGCGTCAGAGGGCCTCGAGTTCGAGCGGGCGGCGCGGCTGAGGGACCAGGTGATGGCGATCGAGCGGACGACGGAGCGGCAGGTGATGGAGGTGCGCGACCGCACGGCGATGGACGTGTTCGGGCTGGCGCGGGAGGAGCAAGAGGCGTACGTGCAGGTGTTCTTCGTGCGGAAGGGGCTGATCATCGGGCGGGACATCTTCCAGCTGGACGGCACGGCCGGCGAAACGGACGCCGAGGTCCTGCGCGCGTTCGTGGAGCAGTTCTACGAGTCGGCGCCGTTCGTGCCGGCGCGGGTAATCCTGCCCGTTAAGATCGATGACGCGGACTTGATCCAGCAGTGGCTAACGGAGCGGCGGGACGGCAAGCCCGTACAGGTGATGGTGCCTGAGCGCGGCGAGAAGCGTCAGCTCTTGCAGCGGGCGATGGACAACGCTCGCGAGTCGCTGCAACAGGCGCGGGCGAAATGGATGGCGGACCGCGGGAAGAAGGACCAGGCGCTCCAGCAACTGCAGGACGAGCTCGAGTTGCCGGCGCTGCCGCGACGCATCGAGTGCTACGACATTTCGACGATACAGGGGACGTCGGCAGTTGGCTCGATGGTGGTGTTTGAGGACGGCAACCCGAAGCGGAGCGAGTACCGTCGCTTCCGCATCAAAGGTGTCGGGCGGCAGGACGACTTCGCGATGATGCACGAGGTGCTGAAGCGGCGCTTCTGGCGAATGCGCCGGCAGACTGAGCAAGACGGCGCGAACGAGAACCAGCCGCTCGAACTCGGCGCCGGGGCGACGATGGGAGCGCCGGAGGTAGTGGCGTCGGACGACAGAGCGAGTTCCTCACCTGACGCCCAAGGTCAGGCTGAGAGCCTGACGCCCCGAGGTATGGAAGACGACCAGTCGTTCGGGAAGATGCCGGACCTGGTGATCGTGGACGGGGGAAAGGGGCAGGTGTCGGCGGCGCACGATGCGATGCGCAACCTGGGCGTCGGGCAGATCCCGCTGGCGGGGCTGGCGAAGCGATTCGAGGAGCTATATGTGAAGGACGTGAGCGAGCCAATCGTGCTGGACCGGACGTCGCAGGCGCTGTACCTGGTGCAGCGCGTGCGCGATGAGGCGCACCGCTTCGCGATCACGTACCACCGGGGCGTGCGCTCGAAGTCGGGGTTGCGGTCGGCCCTGGACGAGGTGCCGGGCGTGGGTCCGAAGCGAAAGAAGGCGCTGCTCCGCAAGTTCGGGTCGGTGAAGGCGGTCAAGGAGGCGACGGTGGAAGAGATTGCGTCGACGCCGGGGTTTACGCGGGCGGTGGCGGAGAAGGTGCTGGAGGCGCTGTAGGCAGAAGTCTATTGACGGCGTAGCGGCGGCGCGCCTAGACTCTCAGGCACCCCCAATGAGAGTGAATCTTCGTCCGGCGCGTCTGGTCTTGCTGGCGGTGGTGGCGGCCGTGGTAGCACTGGCGTGGTACAGCGGGGCGAGCCACGCGGCCCCGGTGACGCTCAATGTCAACACGATAGCCGGGAACAACGACCACGACTGCGAGCCTCTCATCATCGACGATTGCTCGCTGCTGGAGGCCTTGAATGACCCAAAGGTACAGTCGGGCACCGATCCGGTCACGATCAGGTTTCTGCCCTCGGTTTTCGGCTCTAACAGTCACATTACTCCGGACGCTCCGCTGCCGCTGATTGACGCGGCGAGGCTGGGCGGATTCACGCTCGATGCGACCGGGACCAACATATCGATAGATAAGGGCAATTGCTGCTTTAACACGGACGGCATCGACATCAGGGGTTCTCCGACCAGCCCGATCAGCATCATCAACGTCGACTTCTTGTTCTGGGACCGCGCTGGCATCTACATATGCGGCGGGCTCAACGGCGGCTACTGCCCCGACGGTCTTAGCAACGTGACGTTGACGAACGCAGGAGCGAACTTCAGCGACCTCACGGGCATTGCCATACGCGGCAGCGATGTATCGAACGTACAGATAACGGATGTCGAGATCCACGAGAACGGGACGGGGGCGCCGGAAGGCCCGGGCCAGGGAGTGTACATCCAGGGGTACTCGTCGCTGAGCGGGGTCACCATCACAGGCGGAGACACCAGGGGCAGCGAAGGCAACGGCGTGTGGATGAGCGGTGGCACGATCAGCAACATCAACATCGCGGGGCTGGAATCGGAGATGAACAAAGGGAGGGGCGTGTACATATTCGCCGAGAACTCGGGCATTTCCGGGGTCCATGTCAGTGGATACTACGGTCACGACAATCTAAACGACGCCTTGAACGTCACCGCCTTCGCGGGCGTCACGGGCCTGACCATCGACGGAAATTCGGTACTACAGGACAACGGCAGTGGGGCGACAATTGCCGCCGGTTCAGGCCTGAACAACATCTCCATCACCGGAAGTCACTTCAACCGGAACAACGCCGGAATCAGCGTGGACTCCGCGTCGAAGATCGAGAACACGGTCATCGAGATGAACACAGCCACGGGTAACAGATCCGGTGTCTGGTTCAGCGATATGGGAGGCGCGGGCAGCGGTGGGAACTTCATCCGCCAGAACCAAATCGGTGGCAGCCTGGCGGACGGAATCGACGTTTATGGTGGAAGCGTCACGATCTCGCGGAACACGACGTACCTTAACGGCGGAATCGGGATCGATCTGGTAGACGCCGGCGATCCATCGAGCGGAGTGACGCCAAACGACGCAGGCGACGGTGACAGCGGGCCGAACGGACTGCTGAACTACCCTGTCATCGTCGACTCGACGGCCCAGGAAGTGACCGGTACGGCCTGCGGCGGTTGCCTGGTAGAGCTGTTTATGTCAGATGGCAACTTCTCCGGCTATGGGGACGGCAACGGCTTCCTGGGCGATGCGTTTGCGGACGACCTCGGCAACTTCACAATATCCATCTGCGGGAAGATCCAGAACTCTGGCACTCCGATGACCGCAACGGCGACCGATATCTTCGGCAACACGTCGGAGTTCTCGTATCGCTTCGTGCCGGACGATGCGCTGGAGGACTGCCCGACAGCAACACTTTCGCCCACGCCTTTCGCAAGCCCTACGCCGACGGCGACACCCTCGCCTTCGCCAAGCCCGACGCTGGCGCCGGGCCAGCGCAAGCAGGGCGATCTCAATTGCGACGGGAAGATCGATGGGCTCGATGCGCTGCTCGCGGTGCTGGCCAAGTTTGAACTTACCCTGCCGGCGGGTGCCGACTGCACGCCGATCGGCCAGGGGTCGCCGAAGTTTGGGAACGTGAACTGCAGCGGGGCTGTGGACGAGGGGGACGCGCTGGCGATACTGGCGTTCGTCGCGAAAGTGACGCCGCTACCGCAGCAGCCGGGCTGCAAGGCGCTCGGCCAGCTGCTCAGCTGATCCGACGCGCGGGGTGGTTCGCGAACCGTGCCCCTACTGGACTTTGACGGTGCCCTTCATCTCCGTAGGGTGGAAGTCGCAGCGGTAGGGGATCTCGGCGCCCGGGGTGTTGGGGACGGTGAAGGTAAGAGTGCCGGTGGCGCCGCCGGCGATACGGGTGGGGTCTGAGCAGGGATCGGAGCCGGAGGCGGTGCAGAAGTCGGCGGCGAAGTTGCCGCCCTCGCCGGCGATGTGCACGTTGTGCACGGCGCTCCCGTTGTTCGTGATCGGGATCGTGACGTCGGCGCCGGCGGCCACGGTGAGCTCGGTGTTGTCGAACTTGTTGTCGGTCATCGTGATCTCGACCTGGCCGGGGGCGGTCGAGCCGCTGGGGGCAGCGGAGGCCGTGGGCGAGCCTGCGGCCGCTTCGTTGTCGGTGGAGGCGACTTCGTGTCGGGCTACCAGGAACGTGACGACGAGGGCCACGAGAAGGAAGCCGACGATCGCTTCGCCGAGAGGGAGTTTGTCGAGTCGCATCTATTCCTCCGACGCCAGTTAGAGCGAATACAGGGGTTAGGCGCTAGCCGCGGCTGCGTACGGTCACCGCCCCGCCCCGCCCACCCACAAGAAGAAGAGAGCCGGGGGGGACACCCCCCGGAACCCCCG
>JBGPBZ010000141.1:0-5067 GCA_041481535.1 Dehalococcoidia bacterium
GTCGCGTACTCGCTTACTGTCACCCTCGTCAACGTCGCCCCCTTTCGGTAACCCTACTTTTGAGGCAACGCTTTTCCTTCGGTAACAATTTGAGTGAGGCAGATCGCCGCCTTCCCTCTTCCACCTTCCAGCCCGTACCCTTATCGCATGAAGTACCAGGCCCCGCGCGGCACCCAGGACATCCTCCCCGAAGACCAGCCGTGGTGGGACTACGTCCGCCGCACCGCAGAGCGACTCGCCCGCGAGTACCGCTACGCCCAGATCGAAACGCCCATCTTCGAGGACGCCGGCCTCTTCACGCGCCTCGGCGAAGCCACCGACGTCGTCTCGAAAGAGATGTACATCTTCAAAGACCGCGGCGACCAGGAGCTCGCCCTCCGCCCCGAAGGCACCGCCCCCGTCTGCCGCGCCTATCTCGAGCACGGCATGCAGAACCAGCCGCAGCCCGTGCGCCTCTGGTACACGGCGCCGAACTTTCGCTACGACCGCCCGCAGGCCGGACGCTACCGCGAACACCACCAGTTCGGCGTCGAGGCCATCGGTGATGACGACCCGGCCATCGACGCCGAGATCATCGAGATGCTCTGGCGCCTCTACGAAGAGCTCGGCCTGCGGGACCTCACGTTGCACCTCAACTCCATCGGCGATCAGAACTGCCGCCCCCAGTACCTGGCCAGGCTGCGCGAGTACTACGCCGACAAACTCGACCGCGCCTGCGAGGACTGCCGCGGCCGTTACGATAAGAACCCCCTGCGCCTGCTCGACTGCAAGAACGAGCGCTGCCAGCCGATCATCGCCGAAGCGCCCGCCTTCACCGACTACCTCTGCGACGCCTGCCGCGACCACTTCGCCCGCCTGCGCGGCCACCTGGACGATATCGGCATCGCCTACTCCCTCAACCCGCGCCTCGTCCGCGGCCTCGACTACTACACCCGCACCGTCTTCGAGATCGAGCCCAAAGAAGCCGGCGGCCAGTCCAGCCTCGGCGGCGGCGGCCGCTACGACGGCCTGATCGAGCAGCTCGGCGGCAAACCCACGCCTGGCATCGGCTTCGGCACCGGCATCGAGCGCATCATCATCAACCTCAAGCGCCAGGAAGTCCCCCTTCCCGACCAACCCTCGCTCGAGGTTTATGTCGCCTACCAGACGCTTGCGGCCCGCTCCGTCGCCTTCAAGCTCGCCTCCGACCTGCGCCGCGCCGGCGTCTCCAGCGTCGTCGCCTCCGGCGAGCGTTCCCTCAAAGCCCAGATGCGCCACGCCGACTCCCTCGGCGCCCACCGCGTCGCCATCATCGGCGAGCGTGAGCTGGCGGACGGCACAATCACGCTGAAAGACCTCCGCGAAGGCGGCGCGCAAACAACCGTCCCAATCTCAGACGTGCTGACGCACCTTCGATGACTCAACAACCCCAACCCTGTCATCCCGAGCGAAGCGCAGCGCAGCCGAGGGACCTGGCGCCCGCCCAGAACTCTCGCTTTCACCAATTAGAACGAGCAACCACCCACCCTGTCATCCCGAGCGAAGCCGCAGCGCAGCCGAGGGACCTGACATCCGCAGAACAGCAACTCGCCCCTGCCTTACCGAACGCCTCGCGTAAACCCTTCTTCCACCTTCCCCCTTCCTTCTTCCAATCGCGGTACAATCGAGGCCGCGCAAAATTTGAAGGAGGAACACCCGCCATGTCCAACAACTACGCAAACCCCGACTCAATCGTCAGCACAGACTGGGTCGCCCAGCACCTGAACGACCCCAAGGTCCGCCTGATCGAGGTAGACGTCGACACCGCCGCCTACGACACAGCCCACATCTCCGGAGCCGTCGGCTGGAACTGGAAGAGCGACCTCGAGACGCACGTCGTCCGTAACGTCGCCGACAAAGAAGGCATCGAGAAGCTTCTCTCCAGCGCCGGCGTCGACAAAGACACCACAATCGTGCTCTACGGAGACAACAACAACTGGTTCGCCGCCTACGCCCTCTGGCTCCTCAAGTACTACGGCGTCGACAACGCCAAACTGATGAACGGCGGCCGCAAGAAGTGGATCGACGAGGGCCGCGATGTCTCGACTGACAAGCCCGCTCACAACGCGACCAAGTTCAGCGTCAAGGCTCCGGTCACGTCGATCCGTATCCTCCGCGAGGAAGTGCTGAAGAGCTACGACAAGAAAGGCGTCGGTCTCGTCGACGTGCGCGCACCCAAGGAGTACTCGGGCGAGCTCCTTGCCCCCGAAAACCTGCCGCAGGAAGGCTCGCAGCGCGGTGGCCACATCCCCGGTGCCAAGAACATCCCCTGGGGCCAGGCCGTCAACGAAGACGGCACCTTCAAGTCCCGCGCCGAGCTCGAGAAGCTCTACGGCGATCAGGGCATCACGCCCGACAAGGACATCATCGCCTACTGCCGCATCGGCGAGCGCTCCGCCCACACGTGGTTCGTGCTCACGGAGCTGCTGGGCTACCCCAACGTCCGCAACTACGATGGCTCCTGGACCGAATGGGGTTCGCTAGTCGGGGCGCCGATCGAAAGGTAGAGACGCTCCCGGCGGGACTTCTCGACGCCGCGCCTGCTGCTAACGCAAGGACGGGGCTCGGGTTTTCCGGGCCCCGTTTTGTTATCTCAGCCATATTGACGAATCGAGCGTCGAAGCGCACACTTGCACCACTGCATGGGGGTGCGGTCTATGTTTAGACTCGTCTGCAAGTCCCACCGCGCGAGCATTGTCGCCGCTGTTCTGGGCGCTGTCGCCTTTCTGATTGCCAGCCACGCGGCGTACGCAGCGTTCAACATATCCGACCCAATACCAGGGATGATCCGGCTAATCGCTATAGACACCGACCCGACTGGGAACACCGCGACACACGTCGTTGCGGTCGAGACGACGCACAGCGCACCCGTCGGGGGCACATTCGACGTTGACGTCGTCGTCGACGAGATCGATCCGGCACAGCGGATGCTGGGATGGGACATGGACTTCCACTACAACTCTGCCCTTCTTCGGGTGGTCGGCTATCGCGCTGACCTGATGCTCGACGCAGCCGGAGGTTCGATCCGCTCCGATTTCGCAGATTCTCTGCCTGACACCGACGGAGACTTTTTCTCCGACGCGATCGATCTGAACGTGAACGCGGCGGAAAGCGGCGAGGGCGTACTCTCGCGCTTCACCCTGGAATGCCTGCAACCCGGGACATCATCGCTTTCGTTGGACTACACGCTCGCCGCGGATCCTCACCCCAGGATCTACGAGGCTGCCAGCGGGAATGTCGACATCATTCCCATCGTGAACAACGACGGCGCCAGCGTATCGTGTATCTCCGGTCCTTCCGTTACCCCTGGCCCTTCCGTAACGCCCGGTCCGTCCGTGACTCCTGGCACTTCCGGCACTCCCAGTCCTTCGGGAACACCTGGTCCTTCAGCCACTCCGTCGCCTACTGTGGCGGGCTCATCAGCAACGCCTCATCCAGTTGGACCTCCGATAGGCGGCAGCGTCGCCCTCGCCGTCACGAGTGCACCCGGTGACTCCGTATCCCCCGTCTGGTATATTGCGCCTTGTCTCGCCCTGAGCTTCGCAGCCGCGGCGTTCGTAGTGAGGCGAAGACTTACCAGACGGCGTATCGAGTGACCAAACAACCCGACTCCAACGACGACTCCGCCCTCGGCGATATCCGCGTCCTCGACCTCACCGGGGAGATCGGCCAGTACGCCACCAAGCTCCTCGCTGACCTCGGCGCGGACGTCATCAAGGTCGAGCCCCCCGGCGGCGACCCCGTCCGAGCCGTCCCGCCCTACTACCACAAGCACCCGGACCTCAGCCTCACCTGGCTCAACCTCAACACCAACAAGCGCAGCGTCACCCTCAACCTCGAGTCCGACGACGGCCGCCGCCTCTTCGAGCGACTTGTCGCCACCGCGGACGTCGTCGCCGAAAGCTTCAAGCCCGGCTACCTCGATTCCATCGGCCTCGGCTACGAGGCGCTCGCCCGCATCAAGCCGGACATCATCCTCACCTCGATCACCGGCTTCGGGCAGACCGGCCCGCACGCCCAGTTCGAAGCGCCCGACATCATCGGCATCGCCATGGGCGGCCCGATGTGGCTCGCCGGCGAACCCAAAGACCCGCCGAGCATCCTCCCGCAAAAGCAGGGCTACATCTCAGCCTCGATCATGGGCGCGGCCGGCACGCTCACCGCGCTCTATCACCGCGACGTCAGCGGCGAGGGCCAGCCTGCCGCGGCAGGCCAGCACGTCGACGTCTCGATGCAAGAAGCGCTCTCGCTCACGCAGGAAACCGCCATGCAGACGTGGGACATGATGCAAGCGCTGCGCTGTCGTACCGGGCTGCGCGGCGTCATCCCGCTCGACATCCCTGGCCTCGGGCTCTACGACTGCGCCGACGGCCACATCTTCGGCTACCTCGGGACCCCCGGCGGCGCCCCGTGGAGCGAGATGCTGCACTGGATGGTGGACGAAGGCGCCGCGGAAGACCTGACTGACGAGCCCTACACATCGTTCATCGCCGGGCTGAACTTAAAGTTCCTGACCAGCCTCGTAGCCAGGCCCGCCGAGCTTCCCGAGAACATCCGCATCATGAACCACATCATCGAGGTGCTGAGAAAGTTCGTCGGAGCCAAGAGCAAGTGGGCGATGTACGAAGGCGGCCAGCGACGCCGCCTCCTCTGGGGCATCGTCAGCTCGCCCGAAGACATCGCCAAAAGCCCGCAGCTCCTGTACCGAAAGTGGCTCACCAACGTCGAACATCCCGAGATCGGCGAAACGCTCACGTATCCCGGCACCCCCTACCGCATGTCCGAGACGCCATGGGCCATCCGCCACCGCCCGCCCCTCGTCGGCGAGCACAACAACGAAATCCTCGGCGGCGAACTCGGCGTATCCGCAGACGATTGGCAGCGCCTCGAAAAAGCAGGAGCCGTCTAGTGCATGCCGCTCATCCTGAGCCTGTCGAAGGACCGTCGACCATCAGGTCGACCCACCGGACTGAGCCCGTCGAAGTCCCGGCACACCACCGCCCTCTCGTCGCGAACCGGATACCCCAACTTCGAAGAGCGCACTCCCAC
>JBGPBZ010000142.1:0-4962 GCA_041481535.1 Dehalococcoidia bacterium
ACGCGCTACGGCTTCTCGTCCTCCGGCCGCACGAGCAACACCGGTGCTTCGCCCTGCAACATGCGGTCCGCCGTACTGCCCAGCGCGGCCCGTGCGAACCCCGCGCGCGCGTGTGTTGTCATCACCACCAGGTCGACCGACTGCTTCGCGACAACCTCCAGCAGGCCATCGGCGACGCCGCCGCGCACCACAAACGCGTCTACGTCGACCTCGCCTTTGAACCCGTCCTCCATACGTCGCAGGTACGCCTTCGCGCCGCCCTCCATCTCCTCATCGATCTGCGGCGCGTACGCATCCGGCAGGCTGTACGGATAGGTCTGCGCCGCCCACCGCACCGCCCGCACCAGGCTGACCTTCGCGCCCAGCGCGGCAGCAACCGTCTGCGCCACCGATAGCGCTGCCTCCGACGACGGCGACTCGTCAAGCGGCACCATCACGTGCGTGATCGCCGCGCCGTCCGAACGCGGCCGCACGTGCGGCCCGACCGCCAGGATCGGGACGTGCGATCCACGCAGCAGCCGCCCGGCCGTGCTGCCGTAGAGCCAGCGCCCGAGACCGGAATGTCCGTGCGTCGCGATCGCCAGCATCCGCGCTCCCGTCTCGTCGGCAACGGCCAGGATCGTCTCGACAGCATCGCCGGCGCGCACGATCGCGCGCGTTTGGTCTGCGCGGCCGTAGCGCGCACGCACGCCGTCGAGGTATTGCGTGAAGTGGTCCTGCGCGCCCTTCTCGATCTCCGTCGCCACGGCCAATAACGTCGGGCCCAGTCCACTCTCGCTACCTTCCCACGCGGTCACCAGCACCAGATGCGTGTGTAGCGCCGCCGCCAGCAGGGCCGCATACGGCGGCGCCGTTTCCGCCAACTCCGAGCCGTCGAGCGGGACGACGATTGGGCCGTGTTCGAGCATCGCTCCTCCTTCTACCAGAGAAAGTGTAGCTACTCTGCGGCGCGGCATCTGTGGGGCCGAAGAGCCGGTCTGCCACCTGCTGATTTGCCTACCGAGATCGCAGCCGCTCGACGAGCGACCATGCAGCCGGCGCCACGCAGGTCGATCCGTCGCGGGGCGCCAATGTGGTGACCTTTCCTGACCATCGCACGTCACACGTGCGATTTGATACGCGAGCCTGAGTGCTCACCCGCCGAGTGATCCTTCTTGGCCCCGGGGACGCATTAGATTCATAAGAACTGGGGACGAGGCTT
Source organism: Dehalococcoidia bacterium (assembly GCA_041481535.1). GTDB lineage: Bacteria > Chloroflexota > Dehalococcoidia > SM23-28-2 > RBG-16-64-32 > DATKKM01. The sequence continues at coordinate 1,202 of JBGPBZ010000142.1, forward strand.
GTACTCGCCGTGCGGCTCCCGCCAGCCGCGGTGGATGGCCGAGCGATGACCCGCCGATCGCAACGCGGTGATCCTCCACTAGTTCGTGGCTGGAGACCCAAAACGTCGACAGTCATACGGCGCCGGTAACGGGGTAACTGTGGCGGGGACTCCGGGACTGGCGCCGTACACTCCGCAGTACCACGCCGGCCCGAAAAGGGCTGCGCTAGCAGAGGAGAGGGAATGCCGGTGAATGTGGACCCGAAGGACTTCCTGCACGCTCTTCACGGGCTCGAGTTCCCGGCATCGCGCAGTCAGATCGTCGGCGCCGCGAAGGACACCGGTGACCTTAACGGGGACGTGATGCTCATTCTCGAGCAGCTTCCCGAGCGGATGTATGCCACAGCCAAGGATCTGACCGAAGAGATCCAGCGCACGCGGCTGGCGACCAACAGCGACGGTGACATCCAGTCGGCGGCCACAAGCGGGATCTCCAACGCGAACAAGGGGTTGATCAGCACGATGGCAGATCCGCGTCGGGGAGATATCGAGCCAGCTAAACGTTCCCCGAGCCCGACCGGCAACAAGCTCGACCACGAGGGGAAAGACCAGGCCGAACTCATTCTTGCGCGGAATCGCAAGCTGATGGATGGCACGGCGGACGCCGGGCCGGCTGGCGAGGCCGAAACGGGCGTTGGGCATATGGTCAACACGGACCGCAGCCATGCTGGCGGCGACTCCAGCAACGACTAAGAGCGGCCGTCGATCGCATCGCCAAGCTTAGGCGACGTTTGGGCTCCATTTCGCCCGATCTACTCGATCTAGTTGAAGCCCGGTCTCACTTCCCCGTTGATTGCTTACGCTCCGTCCGTCCGCGACGGCCGTCATCGTCCATCGCAGGAAGTCGGCAGCCTTCTGGATCAACCTCTGCGGGCCGCGCCGATCCGCGGACCATCTCATCAAACGACGACATCGACCGTGGTTCCCTCTAGGTCGCCACCCTGCGATTGGAGTACCAGCCCGTCTGCGTGCCGAGAATGGCCATGACGACCAGTCCGGCGACCAGGTAGACGATCAAGGCAATGAACGACGCCGGCTCGAACACGCCGCCGTTATCGCCCACCGCTTTGTTGGCCAGACCGAACATCCCGAAGAACGGCTTCACCCAGAAGTCGCTGTGTCGATACAGCCAGCTGACAAGTTCGCTGTTGCGATTCGCGTTCGCGAGCAACGCGAGAAATCGGCCTCCGGTGAGGACGAGGACGACGGCCCAGAAGATCCCGAAGACAGTGGTAACGACTCCGCGTAACATGTTCGCTTCTCCTGCTATCTCTGTGCGTCTGACCAAGCAGGATGGATCACTCGTCAAATTATGCGCCGCCAGGGTCCGATCCTAGACCCTCGACCTCGCACCCTGCGTCTACGAGACGTTCTCGAGAACACGAAGGCAAAGAGCTCGTGACGGGTGATCCGTCCCAGTTCGGCCAGCGCATAGAGGTATCCGTGTGCAGAGACACGGCGCAGAACCCCTCTCTCGCCCGCGCCCTCGGGCCGAGAGGGGAGCCTCGACAAGAGCGGGGTGTCGCTATAGGAATTCGATGCCCGGCAAGGAGCGCCACCACCACCAAGAGGGGGTTGCAGGCATCACGGGAAGGGGCGAGCACGCGCTAGGCGAACGTCGACCTCCGCGTACACGGCGCCTCTCGAAGCTGTGGCGGGACTCAGACGGGCGCCGTCACTGCGGCCCCAGAAAAGGAGCAGTTCAATGCCTTTGGGAACGGTCGGCGATGAGCTCTACAAGAACGATCCCGAGGCAAGGCCCCTTGGCGAGTCCGTGGAAGACTCCGTCGTAGGGGACGAGGCCGAACAGCGGCTACAGCGAGCGGCGATGGAGCGCCAGTTGCGGTCGCAGAGTTCCGCACTCGACCAGAAGGGCTTGCACAGCCAACACAGCGTTCCCGGCGCAGCGCCCACCGCGATCTCCGAACAGGAGCGTGTACGGGGCGAGACTCTTACCGAGGAGCAACTTCTTTCCTATCGTGGCAAACCTCTCCTGGACGCCGACGGCGAGGAGATCGGGCCGATCTCTTGCGTGTACCTCGACGAAGCCACTGGCATACCGAAATGGCTGGGAGTGCAACTCGGCAGCCTGATGGGATCGCAGCGCGTGGTTGCACCCGTATTTGGCTCCTACAGTTTCCAAGACGCCATTTCAGTGCCGTACGCTCGCAAAGTCATCCTCGACGCCGAGGTCCCGACGGCCGGCGCTATCACGCCTGAACAGGACAGCGGCCTCTATCTCCACTTCGGCATTCCGGTGTCGACGGAACGATCGCTGTCCGGGCTGCCTGCGGGCATGGATCCGACGCGTGTGAAGCGCTCTGAGCGTTGGTTGCACACACCACTGGCGCGTAACGTGCGGCACGTGGGTGGGCGTGCGCTGGGAGTTGTCGGCCGGTGGCGGTGGCCCTGGACGCACGCGGCGTAATCCATCACTGCATGACTGACTCTCGATACCATCGCGATCGCCCACAGCGAAGCGCGTGGCGGGGCCTTCAGATCGGCTCTCGAGAGCTAAGCCCGATAGGGAAAGGAACATGCTCATGGATGACATACTGACGTTCGACAGATTCTCCGAACTCAAGGGAACTGAGGTCCGCTCCGCAGACGATGCGAAGGTTGGCAGCGTCAACGCGCTCTTCTGCGACGAGGGGACGAAGGAGCCTGAATGGATCGGCCTCGGTACCGGCTTTCTCGGCATGAAAGAGGCGGTCGTGCCGGTGCTGGGGGCGCGCATCGATGGCAAGCGCATCGTCGTGCCCTACGACAAGGACGTGATCAAGCACGAGCCGGCGTTCGACGAAGAGGACGGCATGCTGACGCCTGAGTCCGAACACAGGTTGTGCGTGTACTTCTCGCTGACGGGACATCGCCCGGGGCCGCGTCAGCTGACGAGATATGACTTCATGCGGACCGATTCATAAGCAGAGCTTCGACGCCCACGCCCGCGCAGAGCCTCTGACAAGATAGGGAGCCCTTGTTCAAGTAGCCGGAAGATGAATTTCGCGGGGTTGTCGTGTCCGGCGAGAAGAACGGTGGATGTACGAAAGCGCCGGCTGGACCAGGCTAGGTTTCTCTCACCGCTGAGGACGGGGCGGATAGCTCTCCGATGATGAGCAGACCGAGGGCGTCGTAATGCGGAGGTTGTCATGAGGGTTGCAAGATTGTCGTTGGAGCGTCGTCTATGGCAGTCGGTAGGAGCGCTCACCCTGCTGCTTTTGCTGCCAACCGCTATTTCGCTAGTCATCAGCCAGCCAGCCGAAGCGAGGCGGACGGACCAGATCCCTCCCACCTTCGCCGGCCTCAAGTCGGCCACAACCTGCATCCCCGGTCCGATCGGAGCGGGAAGGACCTCCAGCTACCACCTGAGCTGGGATCCGGCCACCGACAACGTCTCGCCCTCGAAGAAGATCGCCTATGACGTTTATCAGGCCAATACATCCGGGGCTGAAGACTTCGCGACGCCGACCTACACCACGCCTGCTGGCGCCACGTCCTTCACGACGCCGCCGCTCCCCACGGACAAGACCTTCTCCTTTATCGTCCGCGCCAGGGACCAGGCGGGCAACAGCGACTCCAACACCGTCGAGCGCGCAGGACAGAACCTGTGCCTCTGAACGAGCGGCACCTGAATCGCGCCACGGGTGACGTAACTTCGCGAGCGGGACGGCGTCTACCGCGCCCAGCCGTGGAACAATCGTCCGGCGACGAAGATCTGTATG
>JBGPBZ010000143.1:0-4766 GCA_041481535.1 Dehalococcoidia bacterium
CTCTCAGCAGTCAGCAGTCAGCCATGCCGTACGATGAATCGCTGTTCGCGGGGGCAGCGGAGTACTACGCGAAGTATCGCGTGCCGTATCCGCAAGCGCTGATCGACGATGTCGTTTCGCATTACGGGTTGGAAGGGACCGGGCGGTTGCTCGACCTGGGGTGCGGGCCGGGGACGCTGACGTTGCCGCTGGCGCCGCACTTTGCGGACGTGGTGGCGATCGATGCGGATGCCGGGATGATCGAGGAAGCGCAGAAGTCGGACGCGCGCAACGTTGATTGGCGCGTCGGGCGGGCGGAGGATGTGTCGCCAGAGCTTGGGAAGTTTCGCCTGGTGACGTGCGGCTCGTCGTTTCACTGGATGGAGCGGGATCTTGTGCTGGGCAAGGCGCGAGACGAATTGCTTGACGCAGAAGGCGGGATCGCGCTGGCCGGCGGCGGCGGAGGCTGGTGGGACGGCAAGGAGGACTGGCACCAGTTGATTACTCGTCTTTTGCGAAAGTACCTGGGGGAAGTGCGCGGGCCGGGATCAGCTTGCGCGAAGATCGTTTCTCCGGAGCGCTTCGAAGAGACGCTCCGGCGCAACGGCTGGCGTGTCGAGCTCGAGCGGGACTACGAAGTGGATTTGGTGTGGACTATCGACACCATCGTCGGCCATTTGTGGTCGACGTCGTTCGCGGCCCGGCCTCACTTTGGGGCGCGTGTCGATGAGTTTGAGCGAGAGCTGCGTGCTGAGCTGGCGAGCCTGCCGGGCGACGGGCGGTTTCGCGAGACCGATGCTTTCGGGCTGGTCTGCGGGCGGCCAGGCTAAGTAGCCTGCGCTATAATATTTTCGATACCCCATAGAGGTATCTTCGCCCACATGAAAACAGCCATCTATCTCGACCACGCTGCGACGACTCGCCTCAACCCGAAGGCGCGTGATGCGATGTCCCCGCACCTGGATGCCCAGTTCGGGAATCCGAGCGGGCAGTACGCGCTCGGGCGGGCGGAGGCACGGGCGCTGGATGACGCGCGCGGGCGGGTTGCGGCGGTGCTAGGTGCGAAGGCGGCGGAGGTTGTGTTCACAGGCGGCGGCACCGAATCGATAAACGCGGCGATCAAGGGCGTGGCGCTCGGGCAGCAGCGGGCGGGGCTCGGCAATCACATCGTGACGACGACGACGGAACATCACGCAGTCCTGCACTCCTTCGAGTGGCTCGAGAAGTTTGGCTTCGAGGTGACGTACGTTCCGGTTGATGGCTACGGCGTGGCGAGCCCGGACGACGTCGCGCGGGCGGTCAACGAACGCACGGTGCTGGTGAGCGTGATGCTGGCGAACAACGAGATCGGGACGATCCAGCCGGTGCCGGAGATCGCGGCGGCGGTCCGCGAGCGCGCGAAGTCGCTAAAGCGGCGGGTCGCGATCCACACGGACGCCGTGCAGGGTGCGAACTCGCTAAGCCTGCGAGTGGATGACCTCGGCGTCGATCTGCTTTCGCTGTCGGCTCACAAGTTCTGCGGTCCGAAGGGCGCCGGCGTTTTGTACATGCGACGGGGGACGCCGTTCCTCTCGCTGATCAGCGGCGGAGGCCAGGAGCGACAACGCCGCGCGGGAACGGAGAACGTGGCGTCGGACGTTGGGACGGCGGTCGCGCTGGAAGAAGCGCAGGCGAACCGAGACGCTTACACGCGGACGTGCCGCGGGTTGGTGACGCGCATCGTCGAAGGTGTGCTGGCGACGATTCCCAACGCGACGCTAACGGGCCACCCGGAGATGCGGCTGCCGAATAACGCGCACTTCAGCTTCGAGGGAGCGGAGTCGGACTCGCTGCTGGCGGCGCTGGACAAAGCCGGAATTGCGGCGAGCGCGGGGAGCGCCTGCAACTCCGCAACGTGGGAGCCATCGCACGTGCTGAACGCGATCGGGATGCCGCTGCGGCGGGCGTTCGGCGCGCTGCGTTTGACGGTAGGGCTGGAGAACACCTCGGATGAGATCGAGCGGTTGCTGGCGGTGCTGCCAGAGATTGTGGCGGCGAGCCGGGCGGCGCCGAAGCGGGTGGGCTCACAGCGGATTTGAGAGGATAAGCAGATTTCGCTAGAGCTGTCCGGCCGGCTTCCAGACATAGCGGCGGACCCGCTGCTTCCACTCATCGATCTTACGAGGCGGCAGGATTCGCTTGTATTCCAGCCATCTGCGCGAGAAGTTGAGGAGCAGCCCAACGGGGTGCCCTGTTGCGGCAAGGTACGTGACGACCTGGCCTATCTCATCGTCCGTGAGCTGGTGCTTGAGCGCCTTGATTTCAACCACTACTGATTGCTCGACTATGTGATCCAGGAAGAGGATTCCTGCACGATGGCCCTCAATATCAATCTTGATAGGTCTTTCTTCTTCATGAACTAGGCCCGCTTGGTCCATCTTCATTGCGAGGGCTCGCTGATATATCCTTTCCCGCAAACCCGGACCGAGTTCGTTGTGCACAGCCATCGCGCACCCGATGATCTTGTAGGTGACGTCCGCGTTGGCAACGACATTCATCAGGCAACTCCAGTTCGTCCAAAGTTGCCATCACCCTAAGTCAGGCGAACAGCGAACTCCAACACCCAACCGTCACTGCGACCAACAAAATCTGCTTATCCGCTCGAATCCGCTGTGCGCTTACCCCGGCATGTCGATGAAGTGGCCGAGCTTGTCGCGCTTCGTCTCCAGGTAGCGGCGGTTGTGCTTGTTGGGGACGGCCATGATCGGGGCGCGCTCTACGACTTCTAGGCCGTAGCCTTCGAGGCCGGCGCGCTTAGCGGGGTTGTTGGTGAGCAGCGATATCTTGCTGAGGCCGAGGTCGAGCAGGATCTGCATGCCGATGCCGTAGTCGCGGCGGTCTGCGGCGAAGCCGAGGGCTTCGTTGGCCTCGACGGTGTCCATGCCCTGGTCCTGCAGGTGGTAGGCGCGCACTTTGTTGTGGAAACCGATGCCGCGTCCCTCCTGGCGCATGTAGACGAGGACTCCGCGCCCGGCGTCCGCGATGCGCTTGAGCGCCATATCGAGCTGTTCGCCGCAATCGCAGCGCTGTGAGCCGAAGACGTCGCCGGTGACGCACTGCGAGTGCACGCGGACTAGAACGGGATCCGGTGTCGAGATGTCGCCCATCACGAGCGCGGCGTGCTCATCGACGTCGATGGCGGAGCGGTAACCGTAGAGCTTGAAGTTGCCGTACTTGGTGGGCATCACCGTCTCGGCGACGCGCTCGACGAGGCGTTCGCGCTGGACGCGGTAGGCGATGAGCTGGTTGATGCTGATCACCTTGATGCCGTGCTTTGCGGCGAATCGCTTGAGCTGGGGGCCGCGCATCATCGTGCCGTCTACGTTCATTAGCTCGCAGAGGACGCCGGCAGGCTGGAGCCCAGCGAGTAGGCAGAGGTCGAGCGTGGCTTCGGTGTGGCCGGCGCGGACGAGGACACCGCCGTCTCGTGCGCGCAGCGGGTAGAGGTGCCCGGGCATCACGAGATCGTGGCCGGTGGACTTCGCGTCGGCGAGCACCTGAATCGTGCGGGCGCGGTCGGCGGCAGAGACGCCGGTGCTGATCTCCTCACGGGCGTCGACGGAGATGGTGAAGGCGGTGCCGTACTGGGCCGTGTTGTTGCCGACCATCTGCGGGATCCGCAGGTCGTCGAGGCGTTCGCCGCTCAGGGGAACGCAGATGATGCCGCTGGTGTATCGGAGCATGAAGCTGATCGACTCAGCGGTGACGAACTCGGCCGGGATGGTGAGGTCACCTTCGTTCTCGCGGTCGTCGTCGTCGATGATGATGACGAAGCGGCCGTGCTTGAACTCGTCGATCGCCTGCTCGATCGTCGCGAAGCCGTCTTCCTGCAGCGGTCCCTTGATGCGCGAGCGGGGGTGCTTGCTGATCGGCTGGATCTTGGCTGGCGTGGGCTCGATATCCGGCATTGTGCGCTCCTTGCGGTCGTGTCGCGTTCTGTGTCGATACGCGCACTGCGATTATAGCGCAACCTTGACGTGAGGGTGAGGGTTCTGTCAACGAATTGAGGCGGCAATGTTATTCGGTAATTCGATGTCGCGTCTTCGAGGCAAGCGTCGTTCGTTCGAAGGAAGTGATCGCGGCTGAGTCGCGTGCGTCGCGATTGAACGATGGTTGTCCGGGCGACAGGTCCCTTCGCGAAGATGCGCTGTTTGCCGTCACGGGAGTGATGGCCGCTCAGGATGACGGACTACGCGGCTTGCTCGACCTGGAAGGCGCGGTGGAGGGCGCGGACGGCTTCGGGGACGCGGGCTTCGTCGATCAGGCAGGTGATGCGGATTTCGCTGGTGGTGATGAGCTCGATGTTGATGCCGGCTTCGAAGAGTACTTTGAACATGCGGCCTGCGTAACCGGTCGCGGAGGTCATGCCTGCGCCGACGATGCTGACCTTAGCGAGGTGCGTGTCGGCCATGACTTCGGGTGCGGAGATTTTGTCCGCGAGCGGGCGCACGATGTCCATCGCCTTCGCGAGATCAGAGCGGGAGACGGTGAAGGTGAGGTCGGTTAGGCGCTCGACGCTGGCGTTCTGGACGATGGTGTCGACGCTGATCGCGTTCTCGCCCAGAGGCTCGAAGATGGTGGCGGCGATGCCGGGCTGGTCGGGGACGCCGCGGATCGTGATGCGGGCGACATCGGTGTCGCTCGCGATGCCCATCACTTTGTTGTGCTGTTCCATGAACGGACCTCCGTGGATGAGTGTGCCGGGCGCGTCGGTGAAGCTGGAAGCGACGTAGACCGGCACCTTGAAG
>JBGPBZ010000144.1:0-4706 GCA_041481535.1 Dehalococcoidia bacterium
CGTTGGAGAGGGGGTCGGTGATAGAACCGAGATGCTATCCTGCGCGGAGATGTCCTCGAAACCTGGATAGCCGGCATAGGCCGTGTTCTCGTATTCTCCTGCGCTGTCTCCAGTCGTCGGGCTCACAACGTGAACAACGATGTGCGTCCCACCGGTGCCGCCGTTCCCCACGCACACAAGGTGCTCCGGCGCCTGCGACACGATACTGCAGGAGGCCGCCCCACTGAACGTGTCGACGGTCCAGTGAGTCCCGGGCCCGTGAGGCAGTATATCGTCGATGTACCAGACAATCCCGTTGGTGTTATCCACGATGAGCTCAATCGTAAAGCCTATCTGTTCGCCCGCGGGGACATCGTCTCTGTCCGCAGTTTTCGTAAGCCCGTATGGCGGCGGCGACTCCGTTGGAGGGCCGCCCACGGCGACATGCGTTCCGCCGGAGATACCAGATAGGGCGACGATCAGTATGATGGCAACGCCCGTGGCACCGAGGAGACTGAGTAGCAGACGATTCCCCATGGCTTAACCTCCCTGGATCGGTCGGCGCAAGGTGCCCTTCCCCAGCGATGGCCAGACTCTAGCCAAAGCCAATTCGGCTGTCAAGCGACCTCGGCCTAGCCGGTCCCGAAGCCGTCGCCGTCTGTGTCTTCGCCCAGCCCATCCTCGAAATCTTCATCGGAGAAGTTGCCGTACTCGCGGCCGGACCAGACCGTCACCATCAAGTCTTCGCGGAAAGGGTCGTTCGTTAGCACCAGCCGTTCATCGATCTCGCTGATCAGGGAGCGGATGTCCTCCTCCGTCATGCTCTCGACGACGGAAAGACTGGCGTAAGTCACCGACGCCGTGTAGTGGAGGTCGACGCGGCCGATCTCCTCGTCCTCCATCTCGATGATGTAGCTCTCGGAGCTGGACGTGCGGCACTCGCGGTCGAACTCAAAGCCTGGCATGCGGGCCTCCTTGCGGGGATGTCTAGCCGCAGATTATCGCAGATTGGGCGCAGACTATTTTGGACGGGGAACGGCGCTAAGCGCCATATATCAATCAGCGAAAATCTGCGTTAATCTGCGGCCATTTCACGCCGGCCGGGTCTGGCCGTTGCCGAAGACGATCCACTTGTATGTCGTGATCTCGCGCAGGCCGACGGGCCCCCGCGCGATCGTCTTCTGGGTGGAGTCGATGATCTCGGCGCCGAGCCCGAACTGGCCGCCGTCCGTGAACTGGGTGCTGGCGTTGACGTAGGCGACGGCGGTGTCCACTTCGTCCAGGAAGCGCATCGCCGCGGAGTAGTCTTCCGTGACGATCGCGTCGGAGTGGCCGGTGCCGTACCGGTAGACGTGCTCGAGCGCCTCGTCCAGCGAATCGACGACGCGCACAGCCGCCGCCAGCGCCAGGAACTCGCGCCCGAAGTCGCCAGCCTCCGCCGGTACGAGCTTCGCGCCCGGGACCTCCGCCGCCCGCAGGATGTCCAACGAGCGGTCGTCGCAGTGCATCTCCACGCCGGCCTCCGTCCAGGAGCGGCCGATCAGCGGCAGGAAGCGTGCAGCGACCTCCTGGTGCACGAGGAGGGTGTCCAGGGCGTTGCAGATGCTGTACTTGCGCGTCTTGGCGTTGTGGGCGATCCGCACCGCCTTGTCGAGGTCCGCGGCGCGGTCGACGTACGTGTGACAGACGCCGATGCCACCGGTGAGAACTGGCATCGTCGCGTTGTCGGCGACAAAACGGATCAGCTCGGCGCCTCCGCGCGGCACGACCAGATCGATCACGTCCCTCATCTTCAGCAGCTCGCCGATCAGCGTGCGGTCCGTGTTCTCGATCAGCTGCACGGCATCGGCGGGCGCGCCGGCCAACGCGATCGCCTCGCGGAGGACGGCGATGATCGTCTTGTTGGAGTTGATCGTCTCTTTGCCGCCGCGCAGGATGCAGGCGCTGCCGGCCTTCAGGCAGAGCGACGAGATGTCGACGGTGACGTTGGGGCGGCTCTCGTAGATCGCGGCGATGACGCCGAGCGGCACGCTCCGGCGCCCGACCTGCAGGCCGTTCGGCAGCGTCCGCATCTCGGACATCGTGCCGACGGGGTCGGGCAGCAGCGCTACGGCCCGGACGTCCGCCGCGATCGCCGCCACGCGCTCTGCCGTGAGCCGCAGCCTGTCGACGACGGCCGGCGTCAGCCCGGCGTCCTGCGCCGCCGCGACGTCCAGCTCGTTCGCCCTGACGATGTCCGCCGACCGCGCGACGAGCCCGTCAGCGATGGCGTTGAGCGCGGCGTTCTTGGTGACGGTTGAGGCGCGCGCCAGCTCGCGGGCAGCACGGCGTGCGGCCTGGCCCTTGGTCTGCAGTTCGCTGGCTGTCGTAGTCATCGCTTCTTCTCGAGCAGCGAAATGAATTCGTCTACGGAGAGACCCGCTTTGGCGATCAGCTTGCGCAGGGTACCTCGGTCCAGCTCTTTGTGGTCGGGAATCGAAAGATTCGCTCGTTGCCCCGTCTTGATCATCATCATGTGGTCACCGCGTGTTCGTACGTGTTCCCAGCCGTCTCGCACGAAGGCCCGAACGGCCTAGCGTCCGGAGATGACAGGGAGCGGAGGCACTATACCTCAACGAGCTTGACGGGCGCCTCTCCTCGCTCCACCTTGATGGCCTCAGCTTCCAGCCAACCGACTATAGCCTCATGGATATTTTGGAGCGCTTCGGCTTCGCCGTGGCCCTGGGAGATGCAGCCGGGCAAGGTTGGGCACTCGGCGACGATATAGCCGTCCTCGCCTGGTGTCAGAATGACTGGCAATTTCATATGCACCTCCCGCCGGGTTATCGCCTTAAGGGGCGCTCCCGTTGGCCTTGCGCGCGCGGACTAGTGACTAGCCGTGGCGCCGCTGCCAGCGGGTCTTCTTCAGCATCTTGCGGTGCTTGTGCTTGCTGATCTTCTTGCGCCGCTTCTTGACGACTGAACCCATTAAACCTCCGCGAATGTGTCCCCTTAGATGATGAAAGGAGCAGGGCGCGCTGCCCTGCCCTCTTCGATTCGTCTCTGCCGGGGCGATTTCAGACGTGCCTATCGTATTCGGGAATGGCCGCGCTGTCCACCCGGCGCTAATGCAGCCAGGGCGCCAAACTCAACCCGAGACCTTGGATTTGTCGGGGGTCACCAGCTTGCCGTCGACGTACGCACTACCTGGAAAGTCGAAGAGCCCATTCGCGGCACACTCCTGAACCTGAGCCGGTCCGCCCGGACAGTTGTGTCCAAACGTGCCACATGATCCTTCCCATGGTTCCCGCTGCAAGGGCATCCGCTCGATGCAGTGTTCAAAGCGACAGGCAAGGCCCTGTTCTTCCCAATGCTCATTGGGTGCCAGGTTTAGAGAATAACCGAGCGAAAAATCGTTCAGACTCTCTACCGTCGCAAGGAAGGTCCTAGCGTCACGGACGTCGAGGTCAGCGCCATGTAAGGCGGCGGTTCGAAGACGCATGAGTTGCGCCAAGAGCCCTTCCTCTTCCGCGTCTATGCGATGGTGCTTCCTCAACAGCGCAGCCGCCTCTTCCAGATCAAGTGGCCGACCGCGGGCAGGCTTGAGCTTAGTCCCCCGAACAAGATCGTAGATCGCCCTTTCCACCTCGAGGCCCAAGCCAACCACAGCCAGTCTGGGATCGACCTCCACTAGCCGTCGCAAATGATCCGGCACATCAACAAAGACGGGCCACGAATGGCTCGCGCTCTTGGCGGGTTCGTCCATATCTGAAAGCTCACCCGACTGATGTCTTGTCTTCGTAGCAAGAGCCTCCGCCTGTTCGGCCGCCTCAGTCACTTCCTCGCGAAACTTGATTCCCGAGCCAAACAGATTGAACTCAGATATGTGCTTCCGCACCAGACGTAACTGCGTCGATAAGATGACGCCACCGATCAGTACGAGCAAGCCCACCGTCGTGCTATCGATACGAAAGTCGTCAGGGAAGACGCCGTGGACTGCTACCAACGCTGCTAGAACCACGCCCATAGCGACGGCAACTCTCTTATCCATCGGCTATAAGAGTACCAGATTGTCCCGGTGCACGACCTCGTCGCCGTAGTGGTGGCCCAGCGCCTCCTCGATGCGGTCTGAGCGCATGCCGCGGATGAGCGCGATCTCCTCCGAGCTGTAGTTGGCGATCCCGCAGGCGAGGCGGCCGCCCGGCCCCGCGATCGCCACGGCGTCACCGCGCTGAAACGACCCCTGCACGTCTCGCACTCCTGCCGGAAGCAGGCTCGTCTTGCGCTCGCGGAGGACACGGGCCGCGCCTTCGTCCACGATGACCGTCCCTTTGACGGAGAGGCCGGTCAGCATCCAGCGCTTGCGGCTCTCCATGCGGTCCGCCGCTGCCGGGAAGTACGTGCCAATCTGCTCCCCGCTGACCAGCCGCAGGAGCACGTCCGGCTCCTTGCCTGCCGCGATGAACATGTCAGCGCCGCCGCCGGTCGCCAGCTTGGCCGCCTGGATCTTCGTCGCCATGCCGCCGACGCTGCGCTCGCTCTGCGTCTTGCCGGCCAGCGCCTCCACGCCCGCGTCGATACGCTCGACGCGCGGAATGAGTTCGGCGGCCGGGTTGCTGCGCGGGTCGGAAGTGTACAGCCCGGCGATGTCAGTCAGAAGCGCCAGGAGGTCGGCATCGACGAGGTTGGCGACGAGCGCGGAGAGGTTGTCGTTGTCGCCGATCTTGGCGCCTTCGATCTCGTCCACC
>JBGPBZ010000145.1:0-4642 GCA_041481535.1 Dehalococcoidia bacterium
ATGGATCGGAGGTGAGTACATGATGGCCCTTGACGATGAGTTCACCGGTCTTGAGGTGCCACCAGAGGTCCGGGTCTGTAACGCCCAGAATTGCCCGGAACGCAATTGCCGACGCGATGAGCAGGAATCTGAGATCCCGGAGAGCGAGCGTGGGGATTCTAAGTGAGGTATGCGCCATGCGTGTACTGCAAGGCCGTGTCAAAGAGTAGCCGGCCCTCTGTTAAAGAATAGGCGTCCAGGCAATCTGGTGTACAGAACCTGAACCGTGGGCTGAGATTAGACGCTCTTCATAACTTCAAGGGTCATCGCCCAGACGACGACCAACTCGACCTTGGCAACGACGCCGAACAACAGCGACCAGAGCATCCCTTCCAGCAAGATTAAGTGCTTCGGATTGTGCATCTGCATCGATCAGCCTCCAGTCGGCGATAACCGAACATGTGCCGGTTGCGTGAGGTGTCCTCTGATAGAGACGACGCAGTCCGACAGCTGATACGCAATAACGGGTCGAGTTCGCCACTCCGGATATTCAGGACGATCGGCAGCCAAGCGTGCCTTGGGGGAGTTGTAACGAATTGACCTTGAGGACGTCTCTTATTGATAGATCAATAGTTGGAAAGCTGCCGGAGGTTGGATATGGAATCCGCGACTCGTCAATACATCGATCGGGCATTGTTCGCCCCCCGAAAGAAGTCCTGGGTAGAGGCTGGAACGGCGTGGTGTCGGGACATCTCTGTTCGGGCGCGAGGAAGAATGTCCAGGGGCCGCCGCGAAGCTCGTGTGCGCGCGCTCTCGCTCACGCTGGCCCCTCAAACTGCGGTGACGGTTGCCGTGACGGCGAGTTCGCCCGTCAGGCAATTCTAGCTTTCGATTCTTTCTGCGCGTTTGCCCATTAGCGCCTGCGGCTGATAGTCTTTCAATCGCCGCGATCCTCCCGTACGAGCCTAGCATGCGGTGGCACGGCTTCCGTGAGGCGCTGTTGATCTTGAGAAAAGCCTCGCGTGGCGCCGATGTTTGTTCAGTGGTAGCTAAGTCGTAAGGATCGGTCGCACAGATATTCGAGCTTGCGGGAGTCGGGTGCTGCTCTGTTTCCGTTGCTGCTACGATCTCCGCGTTCAGGCTCAGGAGGAGGCACCGCCCTGGCAATCACTCTCCAGGAACAATTTCTCGTTCGTGCGCCCATCGAGGCCGTCTGGGACTATCTCCTCGACCCCAACCGAGTGGTGGGCTGCATGCCTGGCGCGGTGTTGGAGGAGATCGTCGATGACGGCACCTTCCTGGGGAGCGTGAAAGTGGCGGTGGGGCCCATCACGACGAGCTATAAGGGCCGCGTCCAGTTTACTGAGAAGGACGAGGCGAACCACCGCATCCAGCTAACCGCCGAGGGGCGTGAGGGCAGTGGTGGCACCGCCCGCGGAACAATGTCCAGTTCGATGCGGGCCACTGAGGACGGGCAGACCGAGGTGTCCGTCGACGTGCATGTCGACGTCACCGGGCGGATCGTCCAGATCGGGCGCGGGCTGATGCAGGATGTGGCGAGCGACATGTTCGGCCAGTTCGTGAGCTGCGTGAAGGTGCGCCTAGAGAGCGGGGAGCCCGCAGCGGAAGGCGCGGCGACACTGCCGGTTAAGCCTGTCGCGATCCTGCCGCTTGTCCTGCGCGCGATCTGGTCGGGCATCGTGCGGATCGTGAGGCGCATTCTCCGGCGTCCGGCGCGCAAATAGACCGAATCCGCCGGAACTTCGCCGCGAAATCACTTGATGCGTGTCGCCAAGAGCGTATTATCGTGGTCAGTTTCGTCCCAGCTAACTTTCCGCAACAATCCCGATATCAACAAGGGAGGCCCCGCATGGCTCGCGCGATCACAGTCATGGTCAACGGCGAGAAACATCAGCAGGAGGTGGAGCCGCGGCTGCTCCTCGTCCATTACCTGCGGGAGGTGCTCGCTCTCACCGGCACTCACATCGGCTGCGACACGAGCCAGTGCGGCGCCTGCACGGTCTTCTTCAACGGCGCGGCCGTCAAGTCGTGCACGATGTTCGCGGTGCAGGCAGACGGCGGCGACGTGCTCACGGTCGAAGGGCTGGCGACGAACGGCGAGCTGCACCCGATCCAGGAGGGATTCTGGGAGGAGCACGGGCTCCAGTGCGGGTTCTGCACGCCGGGGATGATCATGTCGTCCTACCAGCTGCTGAAGGACAACCCGGATCCGTCGGAAGAGCAGATCAGGCACGCGATCGACGGGAACCTCTGCCGTTGCACGGGCTACCAGCACATCGTGAACGCGGTGGCTTCCGCCGCCCGCAAGAGAAAGGCATAGGTCCGCGATGGCTATCTCCCGAATGGTTGGCGCCCGCATCAAGCGGCGCGAAGACCCGCGGCTGATCACTGGCGCCGCGACCTACGTTGACGACATCAAGCTCTACGACATGCAGTACATGGCGCTGCTCCGGAGCGTCCACGCGCACGCAAAGATCACGCGCATCGACGTCAGCAAGGCGCTGGTCGCGCCCGGTGTTGTCGCCGTCATTACGGGCGAGGAGGTGCGCCGGGCAGCCGCGCCGCTGCCCACGGCCGGCGGCGTCGAAGGCCTGAAGGTGCCGGACCACGACTCGATGCCGGTGGATAAGGTGTGCCACCTCGGACAGCCGGTTGCCGCCGTCATCGCCCGCGACCGCTACGCCGCCCGTGACGCGCTCGATCTGATCGAGGTGGACTATGAGCCGCTGCCGGTAGTGGTGGACGTGGAGAAAGCGATGGAACCCGGCTCGCCGCTCGTGCACGAGCAGTTCGGCTCGAACATCGCCTACACATGGCTGGTGGAGGGCGGCGATCTCGAGCAAGCGTTCAAGGACGCTCATGTCGTGGTCAAGCAGCGGATGACGAATCAGCGGCTGATCCCGAACCCGATGGAGACTCGCGGGGTGGTCGCGCAGTACGATCGCGGCCCCGGCAACCTGACGGTCTGGTCGTCGACGCAGGTCCCGCATATCCTGCGCAGCTCGCTGGCGACGATACTCGGCCTGGCCGAGAACAAGGTGCGGGTCGTGGCGCCGGAGGTGGGCGGCGGGTTCGGCTGCAAGCTGAACATCTACGCGGAGGAAGTGATCGCAGCCGTCGCCGCGATGCGTGTCGGTAAGCCGGTGAAGTGGGTGGAGGAACGCTCGGAAAGCTTCCTCGCCACCACGCACGGCCGAGACCAGGTAGCGTACTGCGAAGCGGCGGTTGCCAAGGACGGGACGATCCTCGGCCTGCGGATGAAGCTAATCGGCGACCTGGGCGCGTTCCACCAGCTGTTCACGCCGGCGGTGCCGACGTTCAGTGGCCTGATGTCCACCGGCGTCTACAAGATCGCGAACCTGCGGAGCGAGGTCGTGGGCGTTTTCACCAACAAGACTCCGGTGGACGCCTACCGCGGCGCCGGTCGGCCGGAGGCGACGTATTACGTGGAACGCATCGTCGACATCGTCGCGGACGAGCTGGGGCTGGACCCCGTTGACGTGCGACGCCGCAACTTCATCCCGCCCGGCGCTTTCCCTTACACGACGGCGTCCGGTCTGACCTACGACAGTGGTGACTACGAGCTGGCTTTGAAACGCGCGCTGGAGATGGCGGGCTACCAGAAGTTCAAAGATGAACAGGTGAAGGCGCGCGAGGCCGGACGATACGTAGGTATCGGCGTCTCCACATACACGGAGATTTGCGGCATCGGGCCTTCGGCGGCGCTGCCCGCGGCCGGCTGGGAGAGCGGCACGGTCCGCGTCGAGTCCAGCGGCAAGGTGACGGTGCTCACCGGCTCGTCGCCCCACGGCCAGGGGCAGGAGACGAGCTTCGCGCAGATGGCGGCCGATGAGCTGGGCGTGCCGATCGACGACATCGTCGTCCTGCACGGCGACACCGCCGTCGTGGCGACCGGCGTCGGCACGTTCGGAAGCCGGAACATGGCCGTCGGCGGCGCAGCGCTGATGATGTGCCTGGTCAAGGTCAAGGACAAGGCAACCCGTCTTGCCGCGCACATGATGGAAGCGTTGCCGGACGACATGGTGTACTCCGAAGGGCGGCTCTATGTGAAGGGCCACGCAGACAAAGCGATGACGATCCAGGAAGTGGCGGCGGCCGCGTATCGCGCAGTTGGCCTGCCGCCGGAGATGGAGCCGGGGATGGAGGCGACGAGCTTCTTCGAGCCGTCCAACTTCACGTTTCCGTTCGGCACTCACATCGCGATGGTGGAGATCGACCCGGAGACGGGTGACATTACGATCCAGCGGTACATAGCTGTGGACGACTGCGGCCGACCCATCAACCCGCTACTCATCGATGGCCAGGTGCAGGGTGGCATCGCGCAGGGCATTGGCCAGGCGCTGTACGAAGAGGCGGTTTACGACGACCAGGGCCAGCTTCTGAGCGGCAGCCTGCTGGACTACGCGCTCCCCACAGCTGCGATGGTTCCGACGTACGAGCTCGACCGCACGGAGACGCCGACGCCCGTGAACCCGATGGGTGCAAAGGGTGTCGGCGAGGCGGGGACGATCGGAGCGTCGGCTGCCGTCGTCAACGCGGCGGTGGACGCCCTCTCGCACCTCGGCGTGCGGCACGTCGACAAACCGCTGAAGTCAGAGAAGTTGTTGCGCGTGATCCAGGA
>JBGPBZ010000146.1:0-4636 GCA_041481535.1 Dehalococcoidia bacterium
CCTCGCGCAGTGGTGGCAACGCCATGGAAGAAGCGGGCAACTGGGTTGAACGGATCGCCTGGTTCGCAGTGCCGGCCCTGGCGCTCGGCATCCCCCAGGCGATCTGGCTAAACGGAGGGATCAGCACCGGCGACGACGTTACAGGTTCGGCCGTCAAGATTCATTGGGGTTATCTGACCTGTTCCGCCGCCACGTCTGCCTGTCACGACGCCAGCGGCAATCAGATGGACTTGCTGAACCTGAGCCACTGGAAAGAGTTCTTCAACTACTGGCTTCTCAACGAAGGCCTGGTCCTTCCGATGCTGGCCGTCGCCCTCGTCCTCGGCCGCTGGTTCGACCGGAAGGTCTTGCTCGCCGTCATGGCCGTCTTCGTCTTCGGCAACTCGGTGCAGCTGAGCCGCGACCTCGGTGGCCACAACCACAAGGTGATCAACCTCTGGGAAGACCTCTCCGGCCTCTTCGTCGGCTACGCGCTCGTCGAAATGGCCTCGTACGGCTACGCCGCCGCGATGAAGTTACCGCGCCTTCGAGCGGCGATCCGCCTGCCGTCCTTCTCGCCCAGCATGGCCTCGTCTTTGAGTGCCCTCATCGCGCTCATGGGCGTCGCGCTCACGTTTGTCGGGTTCGCGCTGCCCTGGTTGGAGGTGAAGGCCTCGTCTGTCTCCGCGCTGAAGCTCTCGTTCGGCGACTGGACTTCCGGTGCCTCGATAGTCCTGCACCAGCGCCCCGGCCTCGTGATCTTTCCTCTCGTTGCCCTCCTCGTCGCCGTTGACGCCATCCTTTCGATGACTGCGACGCTCCGCACGGGCGCATTCGCGCGCTTCCTCGGCGGGCTCATCATCGTCGTCGTCGCGCTCGCCTTCATCGTCACGCTCAAGGCCGACACCACCGGCGAAGCGCTGAAGATCGGCCCGATCCTGACCATCTTTGGTGGTCTCGCGATCATCGTCAGCGCCGCAATCCGCCCCGAGCTGCGCCTCAACATCGACATGGACCCGCTGCGGCCGATCGCCCTCGCCGCCTGCGGTCTCGCGTTCTTCTTCCTCGTCGCCTCCGGCCTGATCGACTTTATGACCGTCAAGAACGACTTCGAAGTGCGCGTCTTCGGCGATCCGCCTGAGCCCGAGGCGATCCAGTGGATCGAGGACAACACGCCGAAGGACGCCGTCTTCCTCACCAACTGGGACGACCTCTACACCGTGCCGACGCTGGCCGGTCGCGGCGTTTACCTCGGCTACTCACCGTGGGCCTCCAGCGCCGGCTACAACGTCCAGCCGCGGGAAGTCGTGATCAAGCAGGTGTACGAGGCGAAGAGCAAGCTGGCCGCCTGCCAGTTCCTCCTCCCTAACGAAATCGACTACGTCTTCATCGGCTCGTCGGAGCGAAGCGGCAACCACTTCGTACTCAATGAAGGTTTGTTCAAAGACCAGTTTACGAAGGCCGGGGCGATCCCTAAGGACAGCGATCAGTTCACGATCTACGACGTCAAGCAGTCGTGCAGCAGGGTCGCCGTATCCGCAGACCCTGGCTAAGTCGCGTCTTCGGCTGCCGGGCGGTGGCGCCGCCAGATCACCTTCGACGTGAACAGGTAGTTCCACGTGAAGCCGAGCACCACGCCGAACCCGTTCGCCACGTAAGGCGCCACCCTCCCGATGATCGTGTCCGCTCCGGCCGCGTTCCGGATCTCCGGCGTCAGTACGTTCACGCAGAGCACCGTCACGATCGGGCTGACGATCGAGCCGACGTTGAACTTGAGGAAGCGGAAGAATATGTTGCCGTCGCGGTTCCGTTTGCGGAACGTCCAGCGCTCGTGCAGGTTGAACTGACAGACGATTGCGATCTCAACCGCAATGATCGAAGCGATCAGCAGCCGCTCGTCCGTCGCCGTCAGCAGCCCGAGGTCTATGTGAGTATGTTTCGCCGGCAAGAACCAGGCGATGCCGGCGTCGTACAGCAGGAACAGCACCGCCTCGTTGATCAGGAAGCCGATTCCGCCAACGATCACGAACTTCACCATCGTCGTTGGCACGTGCAAACGCTCGGCCAGCCGGCGCGCCCACTCGGTCAGGCCGTCGTTCGGTGTCGTTTCCGCGATCTCTGTCTGCATACTTCTTCTAATGTTCTAACGTCCCAAACGTTTCCAACATAGCCGAGGCTTTCTCGTAGCCGAGGCTTTCCAGCCTCGGGCCGAGCCTCTGCCAGGCATCAGCCGGTTCTCCTTGCTTCGAAGCAGGAACATCATTATATCTGCGCACGCGCGGCGACCATGTTTAACCTCCCTATCAGAAGCCACCCACCGCTATCTCTGACGCTGCTGAGCCGCCGCCCGTTTCAGCTCTATATCGAGTCGGGACGGCCAATAACGACGCTCTTCAGGCAACCGCTAAGCGAGGGTGAAGGGAGCGCAGCTCCATACCGGGGGCCTGGGGGTGTCCCCCAGATTTTCTTTTTCTTTTGGGGTGGGGTGGTGAGGGGCTGCGACCAACTTCCGGCAGGGCTCGGGCGGGCGCTAAGGCTTCTGCCGCCACGGACGCTGCATTCGCATCCGCCAGAGCCCCCGCAGGTCCTCCGTAATCGTGGAGCCGATCTTTACCCGCGTGTCCCTGTCCTCCACCCAGCGCACCGGCACGTCCTTGATGCGATACCCCATCTTCTCCGCCAGCACCAGCAGCTCCGTGTCGAAGAACCAGTTGTTGTCCTGGATCAGCGGCAGTACCTTCTGCGCCACCTCGCGGCTGATCGCCTTGAACCCGCACTGCGCGTCGCTGAAGCGCGTGAATAGCATCGCCTTGATGATCAAGTTGTAACCCCGGCTCAGCGTCGTCCGCTGCAGCGAGCGGTCCACCTTCGATTTCCGGTGCAGCCGCGTGCCCGTCGATACGCCGTACCCGTCCTCCGCGATCGCCTTGATCAGCGCTGGAAACGCTTCCAACCCCGTCGAGAGGTCGACGTCCATGTAGCTCATGATGTCGGCGTCGCTTTGTCCCCACGTCGTCTTCAGCGCGAACCCCCGGCCCTTGCGCTCGATGCGCACGTACCGGACCTCCGGGAAGATGTCTTCCAGCCGCCGGCTCACGTCCGGCGTGTTGTCGATCGACGCGTTGTCCGCGATCACAATCCGCCACTCGTACGGAAACTCCGGCCCCTTCAGGAACGCCCTCAGCTCAGGAATCGAGATAGGGAGCGCCTTCTCCTCGTTATAGACGGGCACGACGACATCAACTCTTGGCATCGAACCAATCGTATCGGCTGCCCCGCCGTGGGTCGAGCGAGAACGATCTCGCCCGTAGCGGAGCGCCTTTAGGCCTCCACCCCCCGACGATAGCCTGGCGTCGCCACTGCTACTCACTCGAATCACAACGCTCAGCTCTACTCGAAACGTAATTGCGGCGTCTTTAGACCTGCCCGACGGTCGTCGTCGCGCACGCGTAAATCCGCCTCGCCCGATGGCCGACGTACCGCCACAAAGCGCAAGTGAAGGGGCCGCAGGCCCATACCGGGGGTTCCGGGGGTGTCCCCCGGCCTCCATTTTTTCTTGGGTGGGGTGGGGCGGGGAGAGGCTGCGATCTCCTTCGGAAGCCGGTCTCTTTATCCCAGCGCCACCCGCTTCGGCTGCCCGGACGCCGCCCGCCGGAAGTTGTGGAACACGAACCGCCCGCCCGCGTCCTCCACGTAGCACCGCCGCCGGTTCGCCAGCGCCGATTGAACGTCCCGCTGGATCGCATCCGCTTTGCCAGCCGACGCTTCGCTCACCTCGAAGACCCCGCACTCCCGCACCACCTTCAACTGCTCGCCCGCGAGCAGCAGCAGCCACCCCGTCACCAGCTCCGCCCAGCCCAGGTGAAACGCCCCGTCCGCGAACGCCAGCGGCGCCTTCTGCAGGCTCGCCTCCGGCGCCGCCAGAAGCAGCGATGACCCAAAGTGCGGCATCGAAAGCTCTGTGAGCAGCCGGTACAGCAACCCGAGCCGCTCGTCCGCGATGAGCACCGACGGCGCCTTCGCGTTCCCTCGATCTATGACGAGCGCCGCGTTCGACTTGTCCTGCGACACCGCATCTGCGAACCACTCCTCGTACTCCGAGAACTCTCCCCCCACCAGCGAGCGCTGCACCGCGATCGCCTCCAGTGCAAACCGCGCGAGCGGCCCGCAAGAAACGTACGATCCCTGCGCCATCAGCTGGCAAGCGTCCGCCAGGTGCGAGAACGCCCGCGCCCATAGCGTAAACATCGCCGCCGCGCGTGCCCCACGCACCTTCGCGTTCTCCGCCACGATGCGCAGCTGCGCGTTCATCGCCCGCTCGAACGTCGCCATCTCCTCGCCGAGCAGAAAACCCGTCTGCCGGTGCGCATCCAGTACGGTCGCCGACGCATTCGCGGGTCTTGAGGGCAGCGCGTAGCTCTCTGGGAAGGATGTGAGGAGAACGCGTGGCGGTTTAGGGGAAGGAGTGTCGTCCGACAAGCTAGCGATATTCCTCGAACCGCATAGCGCCTGCCAGCTTGAGCAACACTCCCGGCGCAACCTCCCGCGACCACGCCTCCGGGTGCAGTATCCGCGCGAGTATCTCCGTCCCGTCCACAAGGCGCGGCCCCGGCCGGCTGAAGTGAGCGCTCCCATCGGCGCAGTACACCTCGCCCGA
>JBGPBZ010000147.1:0-4602 GCA_041481535.1 Dehalococcoidia bacterium
CCAGTCCTCCCCCAGCTTGTTCGCGCGCTTCAGCACGTCGTCGTCGATGTCCGTCACGTTCTGCACGTACGTCACCCGCCGCCCGCAGAACCGGAGGAAGCGGATCAGCACGTCGAACATGATGTACGTGAACGCGTGCCCCAGGTGCGAGGTGTCGTACGGCGTCACCCCGCAGACGTACAGCCCGACGTCCGCCTCCGTCACTTCCTCAACGCGGCGCGATTCGGTGTTGTACAGCCGTACCAGCGGAGCCACGAGGCGTATCGTAGCGGGACGCGGACTAACCCACAAACCCGACAATGACAAACCAGTGATCGTCCGGTTTGCGGGTTTGTAGGTTCGTTGGTTTGTGGCCGCAGCCATGCTAACCTCCGACCCAGACCCAAAGGAGGCCCCCCATGACCGACGTATGCGGCGTTAAGCCCGGTGACCGCGCCGAGTTCACGAAGACCGTAACCGCGGCCGACATCCAGAAATTCGCCGATGTGACCGGCGACCACAACCCGCTCCACAGCGACCCCGAATACGCGAAGAAGACGCGCTTCAAGGAGTGCATAGCGCACGGCATGCTCAGCGCCGGCTTCATCTCCGCCGTCCTCGGGACGAAGCTCGCCCCGCACGCCTGCGCCGTCTACCTGAGCCAGACGCTTCGCTTCCTGCGCCCCGTCAAAGTCGGCGATACGATCCGCGCCGTCGCCGAGGTGAAGGGCGTCGAGCCGGAGAAGCGCATGGTTACGCTGGAGACCGAGTGCTTCAACCAGGACGGCGACGCCGTCGTGAAGGGCGAGGCCGTGATCCTGCTCGACCCGGTGGCTTAGCGCTCGATGCCAAACGGCTCGCTCGTCCCCGACAGCGTCCACAAGATCCGCGTCCCGCTAACCGGCAGCCCCCTCGGCTGGGTGAACTGCTACGTCCTCCAGACCGACGAAGGCTACGCGCTCGTGGACTGCGGCTGGGACATGCCCGACGCCCTCGAAGCGCTGCGCAAAGGCCTCGATGAGCGCGGCATCAAGCTCGAAGACATCCGCCGTCTCATCCTCACCCATAATCACCCCGACCACTACGGTCTCGCCGGTCGCCTCGTGCAGCTCGCGGCCTGCGGCGTCGTCATGCACCGCCTCGACGCCGTCCACATCGAGAGCCGCTACGTAAACATGGGCAGCTTGCAGTCCGAGATGCACGAGTGGCTGCGCATCCACGGCGCGCCTTCGAGCGAGATTGTCGACATGGTAAAAGGCTCGGAGGGCATCCTCTCGCGCGTGAACATCGTCAACCCCGACATCCAGGTCGCCGGCGGCGAGCGCATCACCGGCGGCAAGCTCGAGTGGGAGATCATCTGGACGCCCGGCCACTCCGTCGGCCACATCTGCCTCTACGAGCGTACGACGAAATCCTTCCTCTCCGGCGATCACATCCTCAACCCGATCAGCCCCAGCATCGGCCTGCACGCCCAATCGATGGGCAACCCGCTTTCAGACTACCTCGGCTCCCTTGAGGCGATCCGTGAGCGCGACGTCGACGTCGTCTTGCCCGCGCACGGCGACGAGTTCCGCGGCTTCCTCGAGCGCATCGACGAGCTGATGTCTCACCACGAAGCCCGCCTCGGCGAAATCTGCGAGATCATCCAGCGCCACGGGTCTCAGACCGCGTACGGTACCGCCTCCTTCATGCGCTGGCGAGCGAACAACCCGTGGGAGAACTGGCCGCCCTTCCAGCGTCGCATGGCCACCACCGAAGCCCTCGCCCACACAGAGCTCCTCGTCTCCCGCGGCCGCCTCCGCCGCGTCACATCTGAGGGTGGCATCGTACGGTATGCGTTATCAAAAGAGCATGAGAGCAATTGAGCATGGAAGCATCTGGACGCGATCCAAACCGGTCGCTCTGATGCTCCCTTGCTCCATTGTTTGGACGAGCCCTTGACCATCGGCTTCTCAGCGTTGACGCTTAGACGCATGACGGTCCCCAAGACCACCGGCGGCAACTTCTTCGAAGACTTCCAGCCGGGCGCCACCATCCAGCACGCCGTCCCCCGCACGATCTGGGACGGCGACATGGCGCTCTACATTGCCCTCACGGGCGACCGTCGCCCGCTCCACTGCGCCCGCGAGTTTGCCCAATCCCTCGGCTACGAGCGCGAGCCCGTCCACGATCTGCTTGTCTTCCACATGGTGTTCGGCCGCGCCGTGCCGGACGTCTCCCTCAACTCGCCCGCCAACCTCGGCTACGCCGACGTCCGCTTCCTCCGCCCCGTCTACACCGGCGACACCCTCCGGGCCGAGACCAAAGTCATCGGCAAGCGCGAGACCTCGCGCAACGACGTTGGCATCGTCTGGGTGCACACGAAAGGCTTCAACCAGCGCGACGAGACCGTCCTCCAGTTCTACCGCTGGGCCATGGTCAACAAGCGCAACCCCGACAAGCAGACCGGCGACGACGACGCCCCCGAGCTGCCGCCGCAAGTCCGCACCGAGGACCTCTACGTCCCGCCGGAGCTCAACCTCAAGCGCTACGACACGGTGGTGACGGCGCAGCAGGCGCTTTGGGAGGACTACGAGCCGGGCGAGCGCATCATGCACCCGCAAGGCCTCACCGTCGAAGACGCCGAGCACCAGATGGCCACGCGTCTCTACCAGAACAACGCACGCGTCCACTTCAACGACGTGCTGCAGAAGAAGTCGCGCCTCGGCCGGCGCATCATCTACGGCGGGCACATCATCTCGCTTTGCCACTCCATAAGCTACGACGGCCTCGAGAACGCGATCCGTGTCCTCGGCTTCAACGCCGGCGCCCACGCCAACCCCACCGTCGCCGGCGACACCCTCTTCGCCTGGACCGAAGTGCTTGAGCGCATCGACCTCGGCCGCAAAGACGCCGGCGCCCTCCGTCTACGCCTAGTCGGCATCAAGAACACCGATCCGCGCGAAGAAGACATACCCCTCCGTGTCAAAGACGACGCCAGCCGCGAGTCCTACCACCCCAACGTCGTCCTTGACCTCGACTACACCGTCCTCATACCGCGCAAACGCTAACCATGCTCAACGGCAAGACCATCACCCTCCGACCTCTCGTCGAGGACGACATCGACCAGATGTACGCCCACATGATGAACCTCGACAACCGCGACGAGCACTACTCGCTATCGTTCCGGACAATGGCCGAATTGCGACGCGATATTGCAGAGAACGGCCTCTGGACGGACGACCTCGGCGTGCTCGGGCTAATCGACAACGAATCGGACAAGCTGGTCGGGCAGATCGTCTGGTTCAAGACGGTGCAGTACTACGATGAGATCGAGATCGGATACATCATGTACGACCAGACGCGTCGCTCGAAGGGCGGCATGACGGAGGCGCTCAAGCTCTTCACGAACTTCCTGTTCGACTCGAAGCCGCTCAACAACAGACCGGTGAACCGAATCCGCCTCTGCATCGCCACAGAAAACGTGGCCTCGCGCCGCGTCGCGGAGAAAGCTGGCTACACGCACGAGGCGACGCAGCGCCAGGCCGCCTACGGTCGCAACAGACACTACGACATGGAACTGTACGCGATAATACGCAGCGACCCGCGCCCGCCAGTCGTAGGGGCGCGGCTTGCTGCGCCCAACGGGGGGCGGGGAGACGGCAGCGACGCACGCCCATCGAACTGAAGGAGAACGCCATGCTCAAAGGAAAGTCCATCACCCTGCGACCCGTCACGGAAGAAGACCTTCCGCAACTCTACGAGCACATCCTCAACGTCGAGAACCGCGGCGAATTCTACCCCCGTTCTATCCAGACCATGACCGACCTGCGAAAGGAGCTGAACTCGACCGGCTTCTGGACGCCGGACTTCGGCCTTCTACTGCTCATCGACAACGAGTCCGGTAAAGTCGTCGGCCAGATCGTCTACTTCACGACGGTCCGTTACATGAACGAGCTCGAAATCGGCTACATCATGTACGACCAGACAACTCGCTCGCGCGGCGGCATGACCGAGGCGCTCAAGCTCCTCACCCGCTACCTGTTCGACATAAAGCCGGTCAACCGCATCCGCCTCTGCATCGTCACCGAGAACGGACCTTCACGCCGCGTTGCCGAAAAGGGCGGCTATACGCACGAAGGCACGCAGCGCGAATGCTTCTTCAACCGCGGCAAGCACCACGACATGGAGCTCTACAGCTTCATCCGCAGCGACCTCGCGAAAACCCCGTAGGGGCCGATCGCGAATCGGCCCGCTCAGACTTCGACTTAACGTCCGGCCTTGTTCATCAGCCTAACCACACCCACAAAACACCGAACCAAAGATCGCCGAAGGCAGCCCGTCTGGCGATCGCATAGTTGCAAATCACTGGCTCCGTCCCTGATAGTCAGCACTGAGTCACGCGCCCAGCCAAGAAGGAGAACCCATGCCTAAGACAACGGCAAAGAAGAAGCCAGCGGCGAAGAAGCCTGCCCGCAAGCCGAACGCGGCATTCATGAAACCACTGACGCCCAGCGCGGACCTCGCGCAGATCGTCGGCGCGAAGCCACTTCCGCGAACGGAGGTGACGAGCGCGCTCTGGAAGTACATCAAGAAGAACGGTCTCCAGGACGCCAAGAACAAGCGGATGATCAACGCCGACGA
>JBGPBZ010000148.1:0-4095 GCA_041481535.1 Dehalococcoidia bacterium
ACGCGTCGCGCAGCACGAGCAGCGTCCAGCGGTCGCCGATGACCGACAACGTCCGTGCGATGGTGCAGTCGAGCTTCCCGACGTCCCGCCAGCGCATGCGCGCATTAGTTCCAAAGTGGAACCGTTGATGCAAGGGGGGGATTATATACTTGACTGACCCACCCTGAAGTGCTACCTTTGGGGCATGAGCACGAAGCCGAAAGCCCCGAGCACATTGCTGGAAGCCGTCCGCCACTTCGCGGACCCGACCGTCTGCCGCGACGCCCTGGTCGCCGCACGCTGGCCAAAGGGCGTCCGCTGCCCACACTGCGGCTCCAAGGAAGCCTCATGGCTTGCGAACGCTGGCCTCTGGAAGTGCCGCACGAAGCACCCGCGCCAGAAGTTCAGCGTCAAGGTTGGGACGATCTTCGAGGATAGCCCGATCAGCCTCGACAAGTGGCTGCCGGTCGTGTGGATGCTCGTCAATTGCAAGAACGGGATCAGCTCGCTGGAAGTGATGCGCGATCTCGGCGTCACGCAAAAGACCGCGTGGTTCATGCTCCACCGCGTGCGGCTCGCCTTGCGCGAGGGAACGTTCACGAAGCTCGGCGGCGGTGGCGGTGTCGTTGAGGTGGACGAGTCGTGGATCGGTGGCGCGGCGCGCCTCATGAACGCCAAGCAGCGCAAGCGGGCGATGAAGCCGGAGGCGAAAAAGACCGTCAATCGTGGGCCGCGATCGTTCTCGGGGAAGGCGATCGTGTTCGGCATGCTGGAGCGTGGTGGCCACGGTCGCGTCCGCCTCCGCCATGTGCCGAACGTGCAGCGCGAGACGTTGGAGCCGCACATCCACGAGCACGTGGCCAAAGGGACGGACATCCACAGCGACGCGCACGGCGCGTACGAGCGGCTCGATTGGGGCGACCTCGCTTCGCCGATCCGCGAGCAGTACTACAACCATCAAGTCGTCGACCACGCGGTGCAGTATGTGCGTGGGAACGTCCACACGAACTCGCTGGAGAACTTCTGGTCGCTGCTCAAGCGCGGCATTCGCGGCACGTACGTGTCGGTGGAACCGTTCCACCTGCACCGCTATCTCGATGAGCAAGCGTTCCGATTCAACGAGCGGAAGGGAACGGACGCGGAGCGGTTCGCGGAGGCGTTGTCGTCAATCGCAGGGAAGCGTCTCACCTACCGACAGCTGATCGGCGCCGAGCCGCGAGATGGACACCCCGCGATGATGTGAAGCGGCAGGGTCGCGGGAAGCGGCGCCGGAGTTAGCTGTGACCGACGTTGCTTGTCGCGGACGTGCCGGCGTTCTGTCCGATCAGCTGTAGACGGTTGGCAGTTCGCGCTTAGCGCAGTCTTCGATCAACAACTGCCGCGCCATCTGACGGACGAATCCCATAAACACCTCGGGCCGATTGCTGCCATGCTCGCCGAGTTTAAGATTTCGGAATTCGTGTCCGTTGTAGCTGACCTTCCAGTTGTGGAGGCGCTTCTTCTTCTGATGACCGGGAGCGCACGTGTCGAGCATTGCGAAGACCAGCTTGAGCTCGATCGTGCCCGAAGAGCTCAAGCCGCTTCGCAGAGCGGGGCATCGAAGACGTTCACGTCTCGCGGCGCCGTCTCATCCCCCTGCAATTCGATAATCTGGATGGACGATGGGCGCTTGTCGACGTCAACACGCGGAAGGTTCGGGTTGTTCAGCGCCCCCTTCTTCACCTCCACGTGTGCGCGCTTCCATTCAGCTTCGGTCGGCTCGTTCGTCTCGTGGAAGAACCGCTCAACCTCCGCCTTGAACTCCTGGAAGGTATGGGCTTCTTCTGCGATGTCGAAGAGTACGGAGAGATAGCTCTTCTTGAACTCACGAGCGGCTTCTGCGGTCTCTTTACCCCCTCCCGCGACACCGCCGGGATTCACGCCAAAGAGCCAGTGTCCACCGTCATCCTCGATGGTAAGCAGGGCTTGGCCATCGGTGACGACCCCAGCAAAGAAACCACGTCCTTTGATGACGTCGCGATATCCGAATACGACCGGGTAGGAGATCATAGACGCACCCCTCCGTGGGCTGGATAAAGCAAGCCAGACGCCACTAGGAACCTCGCGTAAGTCGTTGATGCAGCTAGGGGGGCTAAGTCTCACGGGTGCCAGACCGTGCAACTCTGTAACGGTACGTTGTCCCAAACCAGGACACCCCTATGGCGCTTCCGCGACGGAAATCAAGAGCCGCGAGGAACGAAAAGCAGTACCAATTTGGCGCCGTGCGCGCCTATTTTCGGCGCGTTCGTACCTTCGCGTGAGGCCGCTTCTTCCGCGCAGCGCGCTGGCGCTTGTAAGCGGCCTCGCGTTTCAGCAGCTCGTCCTTGCTGACAGAGACGATCTTCCGCAGCGCGGTGTCGAACCGCTTGAAGGGGTCCGGTTCCGGCGAAGGTCCGCTTTTCACGGAAGCGAGTCTACGTCTCATGGCTGCCCACGTCGAGCACGCTATTCCCAACGAACCTTGCGGCCCGCCATGGCGATCATTCCCCGCGCAACGGCCATCTGCGCGAGCACGGCGATGATCTTGCTCTTCATCGGCTCGACCCGCATCGAATAGGCAGCTCCCACGACATCGTTCGCCGTCGCCAGGGCGATGTCAGCGTTACCGGGAACCTCCGCCCATGGATTGTCGAGCCGGTAGTCTGCTTCAACCCGCCAGTCGTACAGATCGCCGAGGCTCTTGCCGGCGTCTAGCAGCGCGGTGTCACCGCTCAGCGTCAACAGTACGCGCGCCTCGACGTGCCCGTAGGATTTTCTGGATACGTTCCATCCCAACTCGCCAAAGACCTGAACGACGACGTGATGCGCGCCGTAATAGAACCGGCCGATTGCCACTCGGCAGCACTCGGGCCGGTTCGTGAGTCGCAGGTCAGTAGCGACCGTCAGAAGCTTGATCGGGTCCATCCGGTCAGCTAGCGAACGTCACAGCGAAGCCGAATTTGGTCGCGGTGCTCACGCGGAATCGCTTGCACGACCGCCGAAACCCAACGCTTGTATCGTGCGGCCGCATCGTCTTTGGGGACGCGAATCTGAAGCGTGATCCAGGAGTCGGTGCCTTCCGGATCATGCACCAATTCAAATACAGGATCTGCTCCCTCCGGGAACGTTTCTTTCGCGATGCGCGTAGCGACGAGGACGTAGTACGCGATGCCTTGGCGCGAACTGAACTCGACGATGTTATCCGGCGCCGCCTGTGCCGCACCGAACATCGTCGGCAGGATGTGCACGAAGTCAAGAAGAATGTCCTGCTCTGATCGCCGTGGAAGGGTGCCGCTCTTGATGCGTTGGACGACCTCTTCCGAAACCTTGATCGCCTGGAGGATGATTCCCTGCTGTGTCTCGTCCCACCACCGCCCTATCCGGGGTTCAGATTTTAGGAGTCGCGGCCGAATGTCGACAAACTGCCGCAAAGCATTCGCACGGCGATGTATTTCGGCGATCAACGCGGAATGGTCCGCGCGAGGATCAAACGATGCGAGCGCAAGATCACGGCTCAAGAGAAGGATCGCGAGGTACGATGTTTGGGCGATCCCCTTGACGAGCGTGTGCAAGTCGTCGTCGGAGAACAGCGGTCGCGGCTGAGAGACTGCGGACGGCGTCGCGAGCGGAGCGTCCGGTGCCTCTATTGCGTCGTCGTCGAGCGTTCCGTAACGACCGGAGTCGAAATCGTCTAGGATGAGCTGCCGGATCACCGCCTGGTGCTGCTCTGTGCGCTCATACAGCGCGCGCGGGAACGACTCGGCGATCGCCTGAAGCTGCACGAGGCTCAGCCTAGCGCGCCACGCACGCGGCAACCATCCTCGGATCGTGGCGAACCAGCGCTGCACCGGGCGCTAGCTCGAACGAACGGCGGCCTCTCGATCGCGAAGATACGGCGAAGAGGCGGGGTCAGTCTGACCCTGCAAGGGGGCGCCGGTACCTGCTCCGGCTACCGCACGCCGACGACGAGAGGACCGCGACGGTGCCTTACAGCCGCGCCGCGGCCAGCGCCCTCAGCTTCTCGACGACGGACGCCTCGTCAGGGAAGCCGCCCCAGGTGAGGCGATTGAGCAGGCCGCCTTCGCGCGACGCGACGAG
>JBGPBZ010000149.1:0-3999 GCA_041481535.1 Dehalococcoidia bacterium
ATCCGTGGTGTTGCTCTGGTCCACCGTGACGGCGTAGGCCGTGCCGGTCACGGGGGTGGCGGGCGCGTTGTCCTCGCCGGTCCCCAGCGGGGAGCCGTTCTCCACGGCGTCCAGGAAGATCGAGGAGTCGAACCCGAAGAAGCCGAACTGCGAATCGTACCCCTTCAGCGGGGTGCCCGGCCGGTAGCCGGAGACCGCATCCTGCCGGAGCGCCGCCCGCTCGCTCTGCGTCTTGAGCTTGGCGAGGTCGCTGAGGACGTGCGGGGTGTAGAACGACCGGAGCCGGTCGAAGTTCAGGAGCTTGCCGACCGTCACGAGGCGCTCGCCGAACGCCTCGAAGTCCTCGAAGTCCAGCGGGTCGCCCGCCTTGTCGATGACCGAATCCGACGCGCCCGACGCGATCTGCTTGAGCAGGCCGTCGTAGTGCGTCTCGTTCGCGGAGCCGTCCTTGATCAGCTTGTCGCCGAAGACGATCTTCCGCTCCACCTTCTCCAGAAGCTCCAGGGTGCGGTTGCGGTTTTCCTCCGCGACCGGATCGACCTGGGCGCCGCCCATCTGCCCAGTGATAAGAGCCTGGTGGGTGTAGCCGCCACGAACCCCGTAGTACTTGTTGAGGATCGTGAACCGCTCCCAGGACGACGTGCCGCCATACGGAGCGCCGCCCTCAGGGAAGCCGACGGACCCGCGGCTGGAACCGTACCGCTGGCGCCTGTTCCACTGGAACAGGGGCTGGGCGCTCGGCACCCGCGGGATGCTGTTGAACATCTTCAGGTGGCTCTCCTGGAACAGCACCGAGGTCATCGTGCTGTCGAGGTTCTCCAGCCTGAGGGCGCTCATGTCGCCCATGCCCGCGACGCCCGAAGGCAACTGCGAGCCGGTCGAGATGGCCTTCGCCAGCTCTTCCACTACCTTGTCGCCGGAGAAGTTCTCGCCGAACATCTCGCGGCCCATCTGCTCGAAGGACTTCACCAGCTTCGTGTCCATCTTAGTGTCCTCTCCCTTTCGTGGGTTGCCCTCTCGGGCGGTTTTGACTTCGTTTCTCTACAGCCCGAGCGACTTCACCATCTCCGGGGACGGGATGGCCGCGATGGCGGCGTCGACTCCCCGCGAGTCCAGGATCTGCATCACCTTCACGCCGTCCGCGACCGCGATCACGCTCTCGTTCATGCCCTTCTCGATGGCCGAGAGGACCTGGCCCTTCGTCGCCTTGGACTTCTGGCCGGTGTTGTTGCGGCCGTCCGCCCTCACGACGCCCACGACTCCGGGACTCGGGAGCGTGGCGGGCCTCTGCTCCATGCTCTTGTAGATCTCGCCCTGCGACTTCGCCAGGGCTCCCAGCACCGTCGCCACGTTCTCGGCGAAGTTGTGGAACTCGGCGCGGAGCGCCACGATCTCGGCGGCGCCGCCTTCCGACTTCGACATCCGGGTGCCCAGGTCGTTCAGCGCGGCCGACAGCGAGTCGGTGTCGATGATCTCGTACTCGCCCTCCGGGAGCCCTTCGGACTTCCGCTGGGCGCCGTGGGCCGCGTCGTCGCCGCCCTGCACTTTCGCTTCGTCCTTCTTCTGGTCGCCCGGTACCACGTCGGTCTCGCCCGTCTTCACCTTCTTGCGCTTGCCCGACACGATCAGGTTGCCGTCGGCATCGCGCTCCAGGCCCTCGCCGCCGTCGCCGCCGCCAACTTCCGGCATCGACTCGTCGCCGCCCTCGCCCTTGCCGCCGTCGCCCGCGTCCGCCTTGATGTCCTTGGTCGGCGTCCCCTTCTTGTCGTCGGAGACGTTCTCGGGCTTCGGTTCCTTGGCGCCCGTCTCCGTCTTCTCGTGTCCGACCGCGCCCTTATTCTCGGTCTCGGCGGGCATCGCCACGCCACCCTTCATGAGCAGAGCGCCCGGCGTCATCAGGGACTTGACGATGCGACTGAGCATCGACTCGTCCTCCGCCTGCACCAGACCGTCCAGCTCTTCCGCCGCCTTCTTCAAGTCCGTGGACATTTCAGGTTCTCCCTTGCTTGGGTTAGGCGGCCATCAGGACTTCAACCGGAGTCCTAGCGCCTTTTCGACGGTTACATGGTCCGCAAGCCGGGACCACATTGTCGGCTGTGTGAGCGCCGCCATTGCTAATGGGAACGATGTGATCCTGCGTCATCGGTCCATTAGCGAGGCAATACGCACAACGATTGCCGAAGTAGCCAAGAATCTCTCGCCATTGGGCCGCCGTAAGTCTCGCGTCTGAACCGCGCTTGATTGCTCTCCTGCGGTTTGTGGATAGTACCGCCGTGGCTCTCGCATTGGGATTGCTTGCGAGTCTATCGGCCCATGTCCTTGCCTCTGGGTGCGTCTTTCGATACAGTCTGGCTCGTTCCATCAGGGCCACCCTGTTTGCGATGTAGTACGCTGAATTCAACGCCCGTATCGCCACTGGTCCAAGTGCTTCCCTTCGCGCCTTGGCCTGTTCCTTCGTCATCGCGCTATCCCGCTACCGATCAGAGACTTGAGGAATGACACGCTATCTTCCAGCGTATTCCCCTTGCAAGTCGTCAGGTGCTCAAGTGCCCCCTCGCGACCCTTCTTGAACTTTCCGCGAGCGTCATAACATCCCTTCTGGCACGGCGAATCCCCCCAGAGGATTGACGTTATGCGACCGTTTAGATTCTCCAACAGCGTCGGCGCCATCGCCCCGAGAGTCATGCTTTTCACCAGCTCGGCCAGCGCGAACGACTTCTGCTGGACGGGCTGATGCGTCAGCGCCAGGTGGCGGAGTTCCGACCTGGTGATCTTGTCACCGTCGCGCTGGAACGCCTTCCCCTCGATGCTGTAACCGAAGGGACGCCCCGTGAGGTTGGCGGCTTGGGCCGTGGCCCACGCTTCGTCAGCCCCGCGGTGTTCCATCGCAGACGGCCAGAGTTCGCACTCGGCGTACAACGCAACCCCTGAGACTCCACAGCCGCTCTTGACGAGAACCGGATGCTTCTCCGCTTCTACCAGGGCGCAAGTCAGAGGCCGCCCGATTGGCGTTCCCTTGTGGTCGTAGTTGATATAGCCGCGCTCCAGGAACGGCATCAGGTCGATGCCCTTCTGAACCACGACTTCGTTCTGCAGATCGCGATCCTCACAGGACGCCAGACCCCGCAAGATCCGGTGTTCCGGGAACGGACAGGACGCCTTGTGCGCCTCGTCCGCGGCGATGTCGCTCTTGAGAAGCGGCATCCAGTAGAGGATCTCGACCTGGTCTTCCATGTCCTACCGGAGCGCCTCGATGGCGTCGGTGGCGACGGCGGCGTCCTCGTACACGACCGTCAGGTGCGACTCGTCCAGCTCGTCGGTCGTCGCGTCGAAGATCGCGGGCGACACGTTGAACTCCACGAGGATGTTGACGTAGCCCAGCGCGACGTACCCGGCGGGCACTCCGGGCTTCAGCTCCAGTCCGGCCGTCGCGGTCGCGCCCTTGACGATGACGTAGGCGTCGCTGTCGTCGATGGCGATGAGGTACCACGCGGCCTTGTCGAGGGTCGCGTGACCCTGGATGTCGTGGCCGGTGGCGGTGAACGCCACCTCGGCGCCCGCGATGGTCTTGAGGTTGCCGTCCCGCCTGTAGTAGACGGGGTCGGCCACGATCTTGACCTTCTGCTTCGCACTGGAACCGATGGCGAGCAGGGCGGCCGTCAGAAGCGCCTCGGGGCCCTTGATGAACGTGATGATCGCGTCGAGGATGTTGCCGAGACCGGAGCCGCCGCCGATGCGCCGGTTAACCGGGTTCTCGTTGTTCAACTGCCGAACGTCGCGCTTCTGACTCATGGTGTCGCTCCCCTCAGAAGGTTGATGGTTGGTTCACTACGGAGCCTGAGGATCGGGCTCGTTGGGCTTCGGCTTCTCGTCGGGACCGTTCATGTTGTCTCCTTTACTCTGCGCCCTGGACATTCTCGTTGCCGCGCTCCACCTGTTCGGACTGCATCGGGCCGGAGCAGGCCGCAACCGACAGCGCCAGGACCACCGCCATGACGA
>JBGPBZ010000150.1:0-3891 GCA_041481535.1 Dehalococcoidia bacterium
ATACCGTTCACGCTGATACCGGACTCGGCGGCAGGGCTGACGATGCGGCGTGGGGGCATCGGTGCGGTGGTTGTGGGGGCGGACCGGATTGCGGCCAACGGCGACGTTGCGAATAAGATCGGGACGTACCAGCTGGCGGTGCTGGCGCGGGAGAACGGGGTCCCGTTCTACGTAGCGGCGCCGATCAGCACGATCGACCTGGCTACGGCGACGGGAGATGAGATACCGATTGAGGAGAGATCGCAGGACGAGGTGCTCTCTGTGCGCGGGAAGGGAATCGCGCCGGAGGGTGTTGAGGCTTCGAACCCCGCGTTTGACGTGACGCCGAGCGAGTATGTGACGGCGATCATTACGGAGAACGGCGTGGCTCGCGCACCCTACGAGGAGAGCCTGCGAAGAATGTGCGAAGCAGGAGTAGCGGCGCGTGGCTGAACGGATGAGCGTGCGCGCGGCCGTGATCGGCGGGAGCGGCTTTTATGACATGCCGGGGCTGACCGACACGGAGACGCTCGCCATCGACACGCCGTTTGGGCCAACGAGCGACCTGATCACGATCGGAACGCTGGACGGACAGCGGGTGGCGTTCCTGCCACGACACGGCGTCGGGCACCGGCTGCTGCCGTCCGAAATACCGGCGCGGGCGAATGTGTGGGCGCTGAAGTCGCTGGGAGTGGAGTTCATCATCTCGGTGAGCGCTGTGGGGAGCCTGCGGGAGGATATCGAGCCGCTGCACATGGTGGTGCCGGACCAGCTGATCGACCGGACGCGGGGCAGGGCCTCGACGTTCTTTGGTGACGGGCTGGTGGCGCACGTGGGGTTCGCGGACCCGTTCTGCCCGAGTTTGAGGCCGATCGTCACGGAGTCGACCCGTGAAGTGGTGACCCCCCAGGTACAGGTACACAACGGTGGCACGCTGGTCGTGATAGAAGGGCCGGCGTTTTCCAGCCGCGCGGAATCGAACCTGTACCGCGCGTGGGGTGCTGACATCATCGGGATGACGGCGTTGCCCGAGGCGAAGCTGGCGCGGGAGGCGGAGATCTGCTTCGCGGTGCTGGCGTGTTCCACCGACTACGACTGCTGGCGCGAAGGACACGAAGACGTGACGGCGGAGATCGTCGTCGGCAACCTGCTGCGGAACGTTGAGGTGTCGCGCCGGGCTGTG
Organism: Dehalococcoidia bacterium; assembly: GCA_041481535.1. Lineage (GTDB taxonomy): Bacteria > Chloroflexota > Dehalococcoidia > SM23-28-2 > RBG-16-64-32 > DATKKM01. Next base: position 1,163 of record JBGPBZ010000150.1, read on the forward strand.
CGTTCGGCCCTGCATCGGCTGCCTGATCGCCGCGAATGTCCGTGCGCGAGTGCGCTGAAGGATGCGCTGATCACGTCACTTGAGCTAGTGCCGGAATCGACGAAGGAACGCCTGGCGCCAATCATCGGCAAGTACGCGGGCGAGAAGGTGACGCCGTGACGGCGGTCTCACGCGAACGGGAGGCGTCGCAGGCCGTGTTCACGGTGGAGCGGGTACGCGACCCGGCGGCGCTGCGGCCCCTCTTTGACGGCGACGCAGCGTACTCTGCGTACGCGATCGCGCAGCTCGACCCGAAGTTGTTCGACGCGAATGAGTGGCTGCTCTCGCGCAGCGACACGGGACGACAGGCGCTGCTTGTACACTCGCGCAGCGGGCTGGGGAACGCGCTGTTCGCGACGGGCGACCCGCAGGCGCTGGACGTGGCGCTGAGCCTGCACCCGGGGCCGAGGTTCTCGTTCGGGAGCCTGCGCGTTGAGCACAGGCCGATAGCGGAGAAGTACTTCATCCTGACGCGGCCGCAGATGATGTCGCGGATGCAGATCACGGAGCAGACGTTCCGTCCGTTGGAGGGATCAGTGATGCGCCTCGGGCCGACGGAGCTGGACGATGTGAACCACCTGTACTCGATTGAAGGCGGCCCGGCGGCGTACCGCGAGTCGCATCTGGTGGACGGCGTGTATCACGGCGTCTTCGTAGGCGGCGACCTCGTTTCGATTGCGGGGACACACGTTGTCTCGCGGGCGGAACGGACGGCGGTGGTCGGCAACGTGTTCACGCACCCACGCAACCGCGGGCGCGGTTACGCTACGGTCGCGACGAGCGCGGTGACGGCGGAGCTGCTGAGCTACTGCGACCTTGTGGTGCTGACGGTGGAGACGAAGAATGACCCAGCGGTGGCGATCTACACGAAGCTCGGGTACGAGCCGGTGTGCTCGCTGCACGAGACGCCGCTCATCCGCAAGGAGCCGCTGGGAGCGATCAGCCTGGCGCGACGGGCGATCGCGGGCTGGCGCGGGCGGCACGAGGGGAACGAGGTGGTGGTGAGATGAGAATAGTGAATGGTGAATGGTGAAAGGGTAGGATGAGCCACCGCATGCAACAGCAGCCGATGGACAAGGAGATCGCCGAACGGGTACGCGAGCTGCATCACGAACACAGCAATCTTGGCCACGAGGGGATTCTGCGACTGCTAGAGGACGAGGGGATCGTGGTGGACGAACACGAACTCCGGCTGTTCATGGACGAGCATCATCTGGACGGCGGACCCACCAGCGGGTGGAGCAACAGTAAGGATCCGCTCCGAGCGGTTCGGGGCGATACGGGAAAGAGATAGGTAGCAAGATGAGCAAGAAGCGGACGCAACACATAGACGAGGCGATTGCGAAGCGGGTGCGGGAGCTTCACAAGAAGCATCCGCAGTTGGGCGCCGACGGGATCGGCCGGTTGCTGGAGTCGGAGAAGATTAACGTCGAGAGTAGCGAGCTGAAGGCGTTCCTCAAGAGCAAGAACATGAAGGTGGCGCCGACCATGGAGTGGCGACAGAGCTCTGATGCCTTGAGCGGGTTCGGCGCGGGGCTGACGAAGAAGGGAAAAGGACTTGGCTAAGACGATCGGCATCGTACTGTTCAACGACTTCGAGGACCTGGACGCGATGGGGCCAGGCGAAGTGCTCGGGATGTTCTCGAAATACAGCGGCGGAGAGTGGCAGGTGGTGTTCGTCTCGCAGGACGGAGGACCGGCGAAGTCGTTCCTCGGCACGCGGGTGATGGCGGATCATAGTTTCGAGGACTGTCCGGCGCTAGACGTGATAGTCGTGCCGGGCGGTCTCGGGACGCGGCCGGAGTCGCAGAACCCGAAGATGGTGGCGTTCGTGGAGATGCAGGGGAAGCGCGCCGAGTTCGTGACGTCGGTGTGCACGGGCGCGATGGTCTTGCACGCGGCCGGCTTTCTGAAGGGCAAGCGCGCGACGACACACTGGGGCGCGATCGCAGAGCTGAAAGCGCTCGGCGGCGACACGACGGTAGTGGACGATGAGCGCTGGGTGCAGGACGGCAACGTGATCACGGCGGCGGGCGTGTCCGCGGGGATCGACATGGCGTTGTACCTGGTGTCGCTGCTGAAGGACGCGACAACGGCCCAACGCGTGCAGCAGATGATGGAGTACTATCCGAAGCCGCCGGTGTTCGAAGGAGCAACGGCATGACGTTCTCGATCGTGGCGCGCGACCCTTCGAACGGCTGGCTCGGTTTGGCGACGGCTAGCAAGGCGCTGGCTGCGGGCGCCACTCCGGAGTGCGTTAAGCTCGGTGTCGGCGCGATCGCTAGCCAGGCTTTCGCGAACCCGTACCTGGCGATCGACGGACTGCGGCTGCTCGAGGACGGTCTGCCGGCAGAGCGAGTCGTGGAGCGGGTGATCGAGAGTGACCGGGGCCGCGAGCTGAGGCAACTGGGGATCGTCGACCACGAGGGGCGATCCGCGGCGTATACGGGTGAGCTGTGCATTCCGTGGGCCGGGTCCGTCCTCGGGGCCGGGTACGTTTGCCTGGGGAACATCCTGGGCGGCGAGGCGGTGGTGAAAGCGATGGCGACGGCTTACGAGCGCTCCGCAGGCGACCCGCTGTACGAACGCCTGATGCTCGCACTGGAGGCGGGGCAGGAAGCGGGCGGCGATAGGCGCGGGCGCCAGGGGGCCGGCATCCAGGTGCTGGCCGAAGAGGAATACGCGCTCTG
>JBGPBZ010000151.1:0-3833 GCA_041481535.1 Dehalococcoidia bacterium
CTCATGCGACTCCAGTGTGCGCTTTGAACAATCGCGCCGAATATAGTGTCTCGGTCGAGTTTGTTTTCGGCGTCGTGCTTGACAACGTAGTCCTCCGGCCCCGGTTCTCTAGGGATCAAATGCGATCCTCGGGTGATGTAGCCCCAGTCGTGACTGTCGTTGAACGCGTTGTTGCTGATGACTACCGCGGGATGGACTTTGCCGAGACCGCCCTCTAGATTGTCCGTCCTCAGCCACACAACATCCCCGCGGCTGAAGCTCATTGCCGGGACTTGAGCGACTTTTCCCACCTGTCGAAGACTTCATCGGCCAGTTGAGAGTCCAATTCGTCTACGGGATAGACGGCCTTCTTCGCAGCCGCTTTGGCTGCTTTCGGGCGACTTGTAACAGCGCGCTTGGTCGCGTGAGACCCCGGCTTCGACTTAGGACGGCCGCGTGTGACACTCAACGAACTCTCTCCGGGAACCATTGTCTACTGGCGCCTCGAGGCCGTCAAACGATGACGATAGTCACTTCACCGTTCGACGGCGGCAATCCGCTCGTAGCGGGTGATCTTCACCGTCGCCGGATCGAATACAGTGCCGAAGTTGCTCTGGAACTCCGCCATGTGCGCCATCGTGCGATGCGCTGTAACGGCCTCGCTGTCCTTCCAGATCTCGAAGACGAGGATCTGCATCGGGTCCTTGATGTTCCGGTGCCAGAAGTAGGCGAGCGCACCTGGCTCGTTCTTGTCGACTTCCGCGACGACCTTCTTGATGGCGGCTTCGGCCTCGGCCTCTTTGCCGGGCAGGATTGTGAACTGCGCGGTGGCGGTAAGCATGCTACATCTGCCCTCGCATCTCCTCGACGGGCGCGCGGATGTATCCAGCCACCTCGTCGAGGATCTCAACGTTGAAGGAGCCGCGGTCCAGCAGCGCCTCGGTGGATTTGCGGAAGGCCTGCATGTGGTCCGTCTTGCGGTGGGCGTCGAACGCGGCCTGGTTCTCGTAGACCTCGTATATGTAGAGCTCCTGGGCGTTGACCTGGCCGCGGGTAACGGCGTACATCAGGCAGCCGGGCTCGTTCGCCTTGACGGCGGCGGCCATCTTCTGGAAGGCGCCGGTGGCCTCGATCTCTTTTCCCTTCACCATCTCGTACCTGGCGAGCTGGGTAATCAGCGTAATCATGGGCGTGCTCCTTCGTATCTGGTCTCAGCGCGCGTGAGTATAGCAGGGGCGGCGCCGCAGTGGGTAGGGGCTGCGTCTAGCGGAGAGGGTCCACGTTCGTCCAGTCCGTCTCGCCGGGAGGCCGGATGGAGAGGTGGACGAAGTGGGAGTCGGCGGCGGCGCCGTGCCAGTGCTCCTCGCCCGCCTCGACGTAGACAATGTCGCCCGGCTCGACGAGGTTCTGCTGCTCCTTCGTGGCCAGGATGCCGCGACCCTCCGTGCAGTGCAGCACCTGCGGGACGTGGTGCGTGCGCAGATAAGTCCGCGCGCCCGGCGAGAAGCGGACGACCGCGATCTCCAGGCCCTCCGGCGCCGATACAATCGGCTGGACGTGCACCTCACCGACGAAGAACTTGGTCTCCTGCCTGGCGGCGGACTGCGGCGTGTGGGTGACTCGCATGCCGAGAGTGTATCGCGGTTAGTGGCTAGTGGTTAGTGGTTGGATCACACACGAACCACGAACCACTGACCACTAAAACAGCCAGGGAGGGGCGACCGGGCGCGTCGCTCCCTCCCTGCGTTGGGCTGTCGAAGTATCAGGCGCCTGGCGTCGCCATGCCGGCGTCTTCGGCCGCTTCGCGCTCAGCGCTCTCGTTGGCTTCATGCGTGGGGTCTTCGTTCGAGCCGCCGCCGTGGCCACCGCGGAATTGGCCGGAGTCTTCGGCCGCTTCTTGCTCGGCGCTCTCGCTTGCCTCGTGCGTCGGGTCCTCGTTCGAGCTGAAAGTGCCGGTCGTTGCGGCGGGCGTAGCAGTGACCGTTGTCGACTGCGCGGATGTCATGCCTCCGCTCGCCAGTAAGACGCCGATGACCAGCGCGATCACCGCGAGGCCACTGAGCGTCCACACACGTACGTTTGTCATAGGCGGGTCTCCTTTGCTGACTCGTTGTTTGATGTACTCAGCGTAGGAGGCGCGCGTTAGCGGGACGTGGGAGGGCGGTTAGGGTTGTTTAATGGGGAATACGTGTCTCAGGCCGAAGTTGGGCGGACCCGATGCGATGACGGAGGCCACGAACTTCGCACCGCGCAATTCAGGCGCCATGGATTCGTACATCTCACGAAGCGCTTCATCAGTATGCGTGGACGCGATCGCATGAATCCAAGGAATTGTCTTGGTTAACCCTCCCTCGGAGAAAATACGGAGATCACTGTGGTATGAGTCGCGTATCTTCAGCAGGAAGTCAACGCGGTAGGGCTCGATGAACCAAAGATCGATAGACCATAGTTCTGTGGCATCGTCGAGGTCAACAATCACGTTCTTCCGCGTCTTTGAGTCGGGCTTCAGGCGATAAGTCCAATCCAAGGCGTCGGCCTCGTTCGATCCCGACCAACGCCTTTCAAATCCGCGAAAGTCGGCAATTGGCTGGGCAGGATCATCGATGATGCGGTAGTTCCGCCCATCGACGTACGTATGTCTCAGTCCTGTCCGATGATGGGAACTCGTCAACATATGCGATTTACGGGTCTCATGAACGTGAACATAGACACCTTCACTCGCGATGTGACACTGTAGAAGAGCGCATGCTGGCCTGCTCTTTTGAGAACGACGCGAAGTTCAGTCACGGTTCCATTCACCCACACCGGTTATACCCACAGCTCCTGCACGCCAGGCACCCTTCCTGGTACACGAGTGTGGCTCCGCAGTCCGGGCAGGCCAGCCCCGTCGGCTCACCGACGCGCGGCGCCGAGGGCGACGGGTCGTCCAGCGGCGTGATGTGGTAGCTCGCGTCGGCGCGAGCGGCGTGCGGCGCGAACTTCAGCTCCAGCCAGCGGAAGATGTAGTCGACGAGGCTGGTTGCGAAGGGGACCTGAGGGTTGGTCGTGCGGCCGTACGGCTCGAAGCGAGTGTTCTTCAGCTTGCGGGACAGCTCCTCGATCGGCACGCCGTACTGCAGCGTGACCGACGTCAGCAGCGCGACCGTGTCCATCAGCCCGCTGACCGTCGAGCCTTCCTTGTTGATCTTGACGAAAATCTCGCCCGGCCGCCCGTCGTCGTACAGGCCGACCGTGATGTAGCCTTCCTGGTCCGCAACCTGAAACTTGTGCGTGATCGAGCGCCGCTCGTCCGGGAGGTGCTCCCGGAACGGCTTTGGCCGGTCGAGCGAGGCAAAGCGGCCCTCAATCTCGGCGAGCGCGGGCTGCGTCTCCTGCTCGGGCCCCTTCACGTTGGCCGTGATGTGCGACAGCACCGAGAAGTCGCGCGAGCCTTCGCGGTAGATCGTGATCCCCTTGCAGCCCTCGCGGTAGGCCAGCCAGAAAGCCGACGCCACGTCCGCCTGCGTCGCCGAGTACGGGAAGTTGATCGTCTTCGAGACGGCGTTGTCCGTGTGCCGCTGGAAGGCAGCCTGCATACGCACGTGCCACTCCGGCGCGATCTCGTGCGCCGTCGTGAAGACGCTGAGCGCCCACTCCGGCGCCCGCGTCGAGCCGTCCGCTTGAAGTTCGTTCCACTCCGCTAGCGTGCCGCCGGCCGCGACGTGCTCCATCAGCTCTTCACTATAGAAGCCGCCCTCGCGCGCAGCCTCGACGAAGTAGCGATTGGCCTCGCGCAGCGTGGTGAGTTTCACCGGGTCGTCCGCGTCGAGGTAGTGCTGGCGCTTGAAGGCGAGCGCAAACGCCGGCTCGATGCC
>JBGPBZ010000152.1:0-3527 GCA_041481535.1 Dehalococcoidia bacterium
CCAATCCCTTGCCGTCCGCGCTCGTTCGGTTGGTTCTTGACGGAGGTCTGCATTGTCTGCCAGCGAAGTCGCTTGTCGGGATCGACGAAGTACTGCCAGACAATGGACGGAGGAAACGGCACCTCAAAGCTCACATCAAGATCAGCGTCATCCGGGCCGATGTATTCGCGGCGGGCCTCGCGCATCTCCTCGACGACGGGCTTGAGGTCGTGCACACCGCCTTTTGTCTCGCCGAACGACTCGTACACTTCGCTGTGCTCTGTCAAGTTGAAGGAAGGAGGCAGGCGTTTCACGCAAGCCTCCGTGAAGAAGGCGTACGCTTGCGGGCCGCCGCCATCGCTGATCGTGTTCTTCAACAGGCGATGGACCAGAATGACGTCCGGTCCTGCGAGGTCCTCGCGGCCATCGTCACGCTCGATCATGAACGTCCCGAAGTGCGTGACGAACTTGAGGCCGAGCGTAGGGATCGCCTTGCAGGCGTCGCAGCGGCAGGTCGTCGCCCGCGTCATATCCAGCAGGCGGTTGGAGAAATCGAAGTAGCAGACCTCGATCAGCTCGACGAATCGCTCCCCGTCTGCGAACGCCCCAGCCTCGGCGTAACAGAACACGGCGTCGCCCTCCAGTTTCACGAAGCGCATCGGGGGCGCGAGCCGCTCGCGAATGAGCTTCGTCAGTTCACGGACGATGGCGTGCGCGTGCTCGAGTTCCGTGCCAGTAAGAAAGGCCGTGTAGCCGGAGATGTCGGCGAGGAGCAGATAGCCCTGATGGGCTTGTTGATCGTTTTGGTCTGTCATGTGTAGTTCCGCCAGCTTACCTCATGCGCGCTGGCCGGATCGTCGCCGCCTGAAGGGTCATCGTCAAGGCGAGCAGGCCGCGTCAGGCCGGAAGTCCGCGGAGGAACTCCAGGAGCGGCGGGTTCACCAGGTCCGGGTGGGTAAGGTTGGCGGCGTGCGCAGCGCGGGGAATGCGGACGACTTCGCCGCAGCCGGGAAGCGCAGCGGCCATCGCCTCCGCCCGGTCGATGGTGAGCGCGTTGTCCGCTTCGCCGTGAATAGCGATAGCGGGGCAGGCGATCTCGGCGAGGCGCGGGGAGATATCGTCGCGGGTTGCGAGACAACGGCCGGATTCTGCGATGAGCTCCTTGGGGCGCTGGCGCCACTTTGCGATCCAGCGGGCGTTCTCAACCGGGTCGTTGATGATGAGGGCGGCAACGGCGTTCGCAAGCTGATCGACCGGGCCGACTGAGAGCCACATATCGAGCATGCCCTGGTTGGCGGCGATGGTTTCCGGTGTGTCGACATCCGCCGAGGTGTCTAGCAGAACAAGCGCACGAACTCGTTCAGGCGCGGTGAGCGCGGCACGAAGCGAGAGGAATCCTCCCTGCGACATCCCGCCAACAACCGCGCGATCGATGCCGAGGTGGTCGAGTAAGCCGAGACAGTCGCTAGCGGAGTCCCAGTACGTGAACGGCTTACCGTCCCAATCAGTCTGGCCGAAGCCGCGTTCGTCCCAGGTGACCACGCGGAACTCAGGCGCGAGAGCGGCGACCTGAGGCGCGAACATCTCGTGGTCCATCAAGAAGCCGTGGGCGAGAATGACGGGCGCGCCGCTGCCCCCACTGTCTTCGAAGTAGATGCGCTGGCCGTTAACGTTCGCGTATGGCATGGGTGAATCCTCCTGTATTGCGCTGGAGTCTAGCAGGGGCGCAGGCCAGCAACAATTGCACGGGCCCGCCGAGTGTTTCCGGCTACAGGCCGAACCAGCGCGCACGGCGGCTTGAGCCGAAGTGCTTCTTCTCGCGGACGAGCTCCGTTGACGCTTCGGTGTACGTGCCCGTCGGCGAAGGCCCGGACAGGAAGTTCACATCCACGCGCCCGACCTGGCCTGCCCCAAACTCGACGTAGCAGGAACCGGCGCCGGCGTACGCGCCGGGGGCTTCGCGTCTTAGCGCATCGGCGATGATCTCGCCTGCCACGACCTGGGCCGCGCCCTCAGCAAAGACGCCGGCTTTGGGCGTGCCAACGCTGTTTACATCTCCCACCGCGTACACGTTCGGGAAGCGCGTCGCCAGGTTGGTGCGGCTCACAGGAATCCAGCCGTCTTCGGTCATGCCGCTTGCCGCGACCACGTCCGGAACCCGGTGCTTCGGGACGCCAAGAAACAGATCGTAGGGCATCTCGCTTTCGTCATCAAGAATGGCGACACGGCGCTTCGGGTCCAGCGCGCTGACGAGGTGATGGGGAACGAAGGTGATGCCGCGCTCGGCGAAGGCGGCCAGCAACGCGCGTGAGGAGTCAGGTGATGGCGGAACAGGAACACCGAACGGCATGACGAGGCTGATCTCGCAGGCGTCGCGCACGCCGCGTCCGCTGAGGTAATCGTGCAGCAGCAGCGCGGCTTCACTTGGCGCCGGCGGACACTTGAACGGCGTCGAAGTAACGCCAACGATAGCGCGGCCTTTCGAAAAGGTGGGGAGAACCTCGCGCAGTCGCTCGGCGCCCGCGACGGAGTAGAACTCGTTGCCGCCTTCGACGAGGCCCGGCGTGGCCCCCACATCGTAGTCCGCGCCCAGCGCCACGACCAGCACGTCGGCGTCGTATGTCCCGTTGTTTGTTGTGACGCGTCGCGCCTCTGGATCGATCGCCGTGATCGTCTCCTGACGAAAGCGCACGCCCGGCTTCACGATGTTGCGGTAAGCGAGGCGCACGCCGTCGGGCGTCTCCCGACCGAACATTACGTCGAGCTTCGAAAAGCCGAAGATGAAGGAGTCGTTCTTGTCGATCAGCGTGAGGTCGAGGTCGTCCCCGAGCGCTTCGGACAGCATCGTGGTCAGCTCAAGTCCGCCAAAGCCGGCGCCCAGGACGAGTACTCGTAGTTTCATTGACTAATCCTTTATCTGCGGAGATTGCATAAGCCAACCGCCACGCTTTAGCCTAATCATTAGCGCACGCGCCTGTATAGTCTGTCTGCTCTGTCACGGCCCTATCTGATAGCCCCTCCGTTCGTCAGTCCGGCATTTTCCACCCGGTAGGCTTGGACGGTTTGAGAAGCAGTTCTGCGGCCGGTGATTCCGGGCCCCGCGCGGGAAGACATGCTTCTAACCATGCGAACGGATCTCTCCAGGAGTCCTGCAAAGGGGGCGATTGCGGAGCTGCATCACCGCCAAAGACGCCACCCGGTGATCCCCAGACGCCATTCAGGTTCAGCCACCTGAAGTCTTCGATGCAGGGCAATTGCTTGTTGCCATCACACGGGCCCGCTTGCTTGTTGCTTGGACACTGTCCCCACTGACATGCTCGAGTCCAGACGCCAGCGGAGGGCTCGGGCAGTAGAACTAGCTTGCTCGGGACCACTGTCTCGCCGGTTTCATAATCAAGCGTGCGGTCCAGATATCGTTCCGGGTCTCCCTTCCGGAGAAACGGCACGTCGTCCCAGGTAAGTGTCTGGCCAAGCAACCTCATCGTCGGACGATGGATTCCCGGCTGTGCGTAGTTGGCGTGAGAACCAAGTGCCACGTAGACGATCGG
>JBGPBZ010000153.1:0-3501 GCA_041481535.1 Dehalococcoidia bacterium
CGTCGATTAAGCGGAAGTACGATCCGGGCAACCTGTTCCACATGAACCAGAACATTAAGCCTTAACAACGGATTCTAGCTGATAAACGGATTGGCGTAATACGGGGTGGGGTGGCGATCGGGTCCCGCCCCACCCCGCCCCTTGGGAGAAAGAGAGATGTCCGGGGGACACCCCCGGAACCCCCGGTATGGGCCTGCGGCCCCTTCACTTGCGCCTGGCGGGCGGCGTGCCATGCGGTGGGTGGGTATCAATGGACCGGGAGCTGATAAGCGGATGGGCGTGATTCTGTGTGGCGGAGGGTTGTTCACAACGAATTGCCTCCGGCGGAACGAATAAACGGATTGCCGTTGTGCCACGCCCGTCCGTTGTTGGCGTTGACGGTCTGCTGTTCGGGGCGCGGCGTTGAGGGCGCAGCGTTTTCTGAGTGGAGGTGAGGTGGCGTCGGAGAGGCGCTCGTTTCTCGGCGGCGGGATGGTGCGAGCGAAGACGTTGCGCCCCTACGCGAGGATGGCGCCTTGATCGGTCAGCTTCTTCTGTAGCGCGGGTACGTCAACGTCTGCGGCTGCAGTCTTGTTGGTGGAGGCGAGGGCGCCGGCGGTGCCGGCGGCCTGACCGGTGGCGATGCAGGGCGGGATTTCTTTGGTGGCGTGGTGGGCGCGGTGGTCTGCGGAGATGCAGCGGCCGGCGACGAGGAGGTTGGTGAGGCCGATGGGGAGGAGGCTGCGGTAGGGGATGCTGTAGGTGCAGTCGTACTTGGTCCAGTGGCCGGTGCGGGCGATGGTGTCGTCAAAGGGGCGGTTGAGGTCGTCGCGGGCGATGACGTAGCGTCCCTGGAGGCGACGCGATTCGGTGATGCCGAGCTGGTCGGCCATGAGCGAGACGTAGGCGTCCTCGAAGCCCGGATGCGACGACTTGAGGCGAGACGCTTCTTCCATGACGAGGCCACGGCACTCGACGAGCGCTTGGGAGACTTCGGTTGGGTCGATGGCGTCGATCTTGTGGCGCGCGGAGGCCTCGCCGCCCCAGGGGACGAGGACTCGATCGTGGCCAACGGTGCGGAACCAGAGGCCCTTCGCTTGCGCGAGCGCCTTCTCGACGTCGACGCCGCCGAGCTCGAACCAGAGCCAGGGGTGGACGCGCTCGAGCTCGAACGGTTCGCCGGCGGCTGCGAAGATGTCGCCGTCGCCGGTGGCGTCGATGATGACGGATGCTTCGATGGCCTGGCGGCCGGACTTGTTCTGGATGACGACGGCGGTGATGCGGCCGTCTTCGACTACGGGCTCGCAGGCCCAGGTTTGGTAGAGGACGCGGACGTTAGCCTCGGCGAGCATGCGGTCGGCGGCGAAGATGAACGCGGCGGGCTCGAAGGCGACGGAGTAGCGGACTCGGTGCGGGCCGCTGCCCCAGGTGAGACCCCAGCGTGTGTAGTGCTCGACGAGTTTGGGGTCAGGGTTGTTCCACTGGCCTTTCGGAGGGTAGTAGACGCCGCCACGAGACTCCATGCGATCGACGATTTCCTGGCAGATGCCGCCGATGACTTGCTTGCCGGCGCCGTCGTCCATGGTGAGCAGCAAGACGATCATGCCGCCCGTGGCGAGGCCGCCGGTGTAGGAAAAGCGCTCGACAAGCAGGGTGTCTGCGCCGTTGCGGGCGGCGGCGACGGCGGCAGCGACGCCGGCGGAGCCACCTCCGACGACGAGGACGTCGGGGCGGGCGGTGATGGGGATGCGGGATTCGGGGAGGGTGATGTAGTCGGGCATCAGTGCGAGGATAGCACTGGCGAGGGCGTGGCGTTGTTCGACCTTACATGTGTTAGTGACGTTCTACCCGAGGCGCGACTCGGCCGCCAGATCGGCGCCGATTTCCGCGCTCGCGTGAACGACCGCTTCCACGTCCTGCGCGCATGTGCGGAAGTTTGTTATGCAGGCCCTGATGGCGGTGCGTCTATCACGCAACTTTGCGTTCGAAAGCATCGCAATGCCGCGGCGCTCGATCTCTGCTATGACACGGGTCTGAAGCTCTTCAAGGGCGACCCCCTCGGCACCATCCGGCTCAACACGCCAGCAGACTATTGAGAGCTCGCGCGGGGCGGCGATCAACAGACTCGCAGTCGCGCGCACCAGCGCCTCCATGTACGCCGCCAGGCGGATATTGTAGTCGATCATTTGCGCGTAGCCGTCCCTGCCAAATGCCTGGATGGCCAACCATACCTTCAACGCTCGTTGGGGGCGTGAGTTCTCTGGTCCGCGCTCCAGAAAATCCACCTGGGCGCCGCGATCTTCCGTCTCCAGGTAGGGAGCGTGGAACGCAAACGAGCGCTCCAATCGTCCGGGCTCGCGCACCAGCACGACTCCGGCGTCGATAGCCGTGTAGAGCCATTTGTGCGGATCACACGCCACTGAGTCTGCTTCAGTGAGGGCTCGGAGCTCGGGCGGGCAGCTGGCCGCCAGCGCCGCGAACGCGCCGTACGCGCCGTCGATATGCAACCAGAGATCCTCGCGCCTTGCGACTTCGATCAGCGCGGGAATCGGATCGATCGCTCCTGTCCCGACGGTGCCCGCCGTGCCGACGATCGCGATTGGCAAGTCACCGCGAGCGCGGTCCTCCGCAATCATCTGTGACAGCGAATCGAGGCGCATCCGGTAGCGCTCATCGACGGGCACGTTGCGGACGGCTCCGCGACCCATGCCGAGAAGCTCCGCAGCCTGCTCGTGGCAGTAATGAAGCTCGCTGCTGGCGTAGATCCTGACTTGCGGCGCCTTTCCGTCGGGCCCGCGCATGCCGTAGAGTCGGACGTCCCAGGGCGTCCCGGCGTCGCGGAACACGGCCTGGGCGACGATGTTCGCCATCTGGCCGCCGCTCACGAATAAGCCTTCGGCTGAAGCTGGGAACCCCAACATCTCCGCGATCCAGCCTAGTGTTTGAACCTCGATAGCCGTTGAGGACGGCGTGACACGCCAGAGCCCGCTGTTCTGGTTCAGGGCGGCTGCGGCAAGGCTCCCCAGCACCGAGACCGGCGTCGGTGCTCCCATGATGTAGGCGAGCCACCGCGGGTGCCCATTGTAGGCGCTCGTCGGAAGTATTTCGCGCTCGATGCGGGTCACGAGTTCTTCGAACGGTACCGCCTTGTGCGGGAGGGTGCCACGGAAGAAACTCCAACGCGTCATCTGGGCTTTCCGGTGAAGGTCGCCGGTTCTCCCAATCTGTCGACGCTGCGACAACCGCTTTCAGCAGGCGCTGACCCGCATCGCTCCACGCGGCTTTATCCCAATCGAACCCGCGTGGCGGTTGCTCAACACCGCGGCGGAGTTCCGCCAGGCTATCGCTCACGGTGCGCCTGAACCGCGGAGGCCGGCGAAGACATCATCTTCCTTGTCCGTAGTGGGTACGAGGCTGTAGACGCGGTGCAGCGTGACCTGTCCCCACAAAGCGCGATGGTAGTCCTCAGATAAGTCAAGCAGCTTTTGGTAGCCGGGGAGCTGCGAGCGGTGGCACCTGATC
>JBGPBZ010000154.1:0-3406 GCA_041481535.1 Dehalococcoidia bacterium
CCGAGAGCCGAGAAGCCGATCATGGAGTTCACGAGGATCAGCCGGTCGACGCGCTCGGGGTGCATGGCCGCGAAGAGCTGTCCCATGATGCCGCCCTCCGAGAGGCCGAGGACGTGCGCGCGCTCGATCCCCTCGGCGTCCATGACGGCCTTGATGTCGTCGATCCGCTGCTCGAGGGTGGGCGCCTCCTCGAAGCGATCGGAGCTGGCCATGCCCCGCTTGTCGAACTCGAGGACGCGGACGTACTTGCCGATGCGCTCGCGTGTTCGGCGGTAGACCTCGTGCTCCCAGGCGAGCTCGACGTTGCAGACCATCCCCGGAATGATGACCACGTCGGGACCCGAGCCGAAGCGCTGGTAGGCGATGTTGATGTCGCCGCTGCGCGCGTATTTGATGTCGGAGATGTCCATTGGCGTCAGGAGAGCGGGGTGCTTGCCTCCCTGAGGCGTTCATAGTGATTCGCGAGCTCGAGATGCAAGCTTTGGCCCTGCACCGGGTCTAGGAATGTCCGGACCGTCCACAAGGGGCCGTTGTCTTGAGCGTGCCCGCCACGACTCGAACGGGACGGAGCCGCCTTCGCAAACGTCGTCTAACGGATCCGCGTTCAGCGGCGTGCGGCGACCGCCGGGCAGCTCCGTGAACGCCTAGGATGCGCTTGATTCTACCATGCCCGGAACGGCTACGCTTTAGCACGTCCGCTGCAATGCCTTGTTATACGGCGTTATCGGGCTCGGTAGCCTGACCCCGGGCAGCTCGGTGGAAATAATTCGCTATCTCGTCGTTCAGCACCAGCACTCTCTCTGCCTTTCTCTCCGACAGCACGAACCTCACGGCCGCCCCCGCCAGCTCCTCCACGCCGATCGTCGGGCACAACCCGTCTACCAGCTTATACAAGCCGTCCAGCGGCACCGCGATCTTCACCCACGTGGGCAGTCCGGGCAGAGTCCTTCTCGTCCCGACGACGAACCCCGCGCGGAGGCAGATCGCGTTGCCGGCGTTCTGGACGTCGTTCGCCACGAACTGTTCGATCTTGCGCTTGCCCTCGTAGTAGCCCGGGATCAGGTAAGGGAAGGGATACCACCAGTCGTCCATGTTCGACCTGTCACGCGTGATCACGGCGAACTTGGTGGCACCTATCTCTTTGCTGATGGTGTACGCGTTGATGTTCGCGTCGCCGCAGGTCCGCACCATGTTCGTCTGCGACCAAGGCGTTATCGCCCCCACGCACGAGATACACCCCACAATGTTGTAGTTCGGCGTCACTGCGTGTAGCGCTTCGCGAACGGTCTGCGGCGCGAGGAGGTCACCGCTTACGAAGCTGAGCCTGGTGGTTTGGTACACAGGCTCAGCCGAGAGCCACTTGGGTGCGACACCAGTGCGACTCATTACGAAAATTTGGAGGTCCTTGTTCTGTAACAAGGCCTCCGCCAACACTGCCGTGCCCACAAACCCAGTGCCTCCGAAAACCACCAACGCGGAAGGAAGTGTTTGAGGAGAAGGGGGCATCTTGACTCCCAATCAGCGATTGCTCTTGTGAAACAGCTCTCGCGGCCGCTCTGGGCACTAGTCTAAGGCGTTGCCGGTCTCGACTATTAGTTGTTCGAGCTCCTCGAAGTTCAGCCCACAGCGCCTCGAAGTCGCCCTTTGTGCCTGCTAGCTCCATCTCGTCGCGTGGTGTGTAGGGGATGCGGACCATCGCTGACCGTGATCGCGTCGCGGACGCCGTATAACGGCTGCCGTTCAGCGGCGGCGCGCAAGCGCAGTCCGCTGCAACGGCTTGTTGGGCTGCGCCGGGTCGCGTTCACGCCGCGGCTTCCAGCTTCTCCGACGCTGGCCCTTACGACACGGGATACGGGCCGTCCGCGAACACACGATCATGATACCCCTTTGACCCGACCGCACGCGCCAGCGGACTTCGGGGGGCGTCCCCCGCTCTCAGGCAATCGATGATTTGGCGGAAGTCATACCGGGGCTGCCAACCCAACTCCCGCCGCGCGCGCTCATTCACGTACACCCGCTCGATGCCGGGGAACATCCTCCAACCGCGACGAGCGTACTCCTCCGCGTACTGCGGGACCCGCCGTTCCGCCACCTGTGGGGCGTTCAGACGAAGGTCGGACAGATCGTCGGGCTGGAAGGGCGTGGTCGCGCTGATGATGTACCGCCCGAAGCCGATCGATGGGGCCTTCTCGAGAGCGAGCACATGAGCGTCAACGACATCTTGGAGGTCAACCCGCCGGTAGAGGTACTCGTTCGCCTTGACATTTCCGTCGTCGTAAGCCCTGCGGACCGCTGGGTCGTCGTCCACCTCCGGGAAGAACCGCGACGTCCGCAGGACGAGGCACGCGAGCCGGTGGAGGCGGTGAAACACCTCGCATAAGTCCTCGGCCGCCGTCTTGGTCACGCCATAGATGTTCTTGGGGACGGGCGGCACGTCCTCGGTCACCCACGCCGCGGGGGCACCCCGCGGCGGTGTCAGCGCCCGCCCGAACGCGCTGGTCGTACTCGTGAAGATGAAGGACGAGACGCCGGCCGACGCCGCTTCCTCGAGAAGGTTGAGCGTGCCGGTGATGTTGGTATCGACGAAATCCTGTCGGGCGTGGGTGGCGACGTGTGGCTTGTGCAGGGTCGCCGCGTGAATGACGGCGTCCATGCCCTGCACGCATCGCCGCACGAAGTCGCGGTCGGTGATCGTTCCCACGCGTCCCGTGAAGGGCGACGCCGTTCGGTCGAGGCCGACGACTTCGTGAGTCGTGCCCTGCAACGTGCGAACCAGGGCCTCGCCGAGATGCCCACTGCTACCCGTGACTATGATTTTCATGGCGCATCAATTCCCTCGGCGACCGCAGGGTACCACGGCTATTACGCTTCCCGCGCGTGCGCTCTCCTGCGGCCCAACGACACGGCGTTGAGCGGCCGGCGGCCACTGCAGGCTCAGCCGCCATGAGCCGCTTCCCCGCCGGTCCGCTCCAACGCCTTGTTGGGCGGCATCATTCCGTGCAGGACGGCTGGCCGCGGGCCGTCCGAGAACTGGATATTTCCAGCAACGAACGTGGCGAGTCGCGTGCTGAAGGCAAGTACGATGAGCCCGCATGCTGGAAGGGAAAGCGTCGCTAGCGCCCACGGCAACGCCGGCACGGAATAGAGACGCTCGAACGCATATGCCAAGGCTATCAGGAGAGCAGACACAGCGAACCCAACCGCGCTGAAGATGACGAAAGTCAGACGCAGAACGATTCTGGCGAGGACGAAGACATTGGGGTTGACGCGCTCGCTCACAACTACTCTCCTGGCTGTTCCACCGCCCAACGAGTTGGCGGTTCAGCGGTGGCGCGAAGCGCCACCTGCTGGAATCGCGGGTTAGGCGGCGTCATGCTCGTGTTTACGTCCGGTCGCGGCAGCGCGC
>JBGPBZ010000155.1:0-3150 GCA_041481535.1 Dehalococcoidia bacterium
GCGGAGGAGCAGCTGGCCCTGGATGCCCTGGTCGGACGGTGTCACGGCCATCAGCTCACGGCTACCCAGCGAGATCGAGCCCTGGAACGGCAGCGTGCCGGAGTAGGCGTGGATCGGGATCACCTTGCTGGACTGCAACGGCCCGGCCAGGCGGACGAACCGTGCACCAAGCTCGACGATGTTCTCGCCGAGCGCGTTCACAGGGCCGGGTGCTCTCAAGCCCGCCGGCATGATCCAGGCGACGCTCATCAGGCAGATCAGCGCCCAGAAGCTAAAGTTGAGGAACGTCAGGTTGATCATCGCCGGGTACTGCGCGCCCTCCCTGCGCCAGAGGCGGATGTTGGCGAGCAGGTTCGTCTGCATTACAAGCAGGAAGCCGAACAGCATGTACATCCCGATCGCGCCCGTCAGGTTGTCTCCGACAAGCGTCAGGTCAAGAAAGAGCGCCACGCCTCCGGGGATCAGCCCGATCCAGGCATTGTGCCAGCGGAACACGCTCCATGCGAACAGCATCACGCCCAGCCAGGTGAGGCTCAGGATCAGCACGTTGAAGGGCAGCGGATCGTTGGTGACGGTATTCGTAGAGATGATGCTGAACCACGCCGAGAAGCGATCGTAGACGTTGGTCACGCGCTCGTCGAACGTGCCTGGTCCAGCCATGACCAGCGTCTGCCATGCTACTACCGCGGCGCCTGTCAGAATCGCCAGCGGCCCGGCGAGGTACGCGCTGAGCCGCGAGCGGGCAAGCAACGTCCCCGTGATCACCGCAACGACGGAAACCGTCGTCAGCGGCGGCATGTTCTGACGCCAGCCGCCGTCCTCAAGCGCCGATGCAACCGCTGCCACTGCAACCAGCAGCAGTCCGAGCGTGATCAGCGTTTCCCAGTCCAACAACCCGCCTGAGTACCGCTTCACGTACGTCAGCGCCGAGGTCGTCTCGGCTTTCGCTGCCGGTGCGGGTCGTGCCCAGTCCATCTCAGCCACTAGCGCACCGCCGCCATCTTCGGCCGTTCGGTCGTCGTCATCGCGTCGCCGACGATCCCGGCCGGTCCCAGCATCAGCGAAATATCGGACTGCCCGCGCACGATGTAAGTGACGACGTTCATCGCCGCCAGTGCGTCCGTGGGCATCGGGCCAACGTTCTCCCGCCCGAAGCTCTCCGCATCGAGCAGGACGACGGCCGCACGACACCCCTGCTGCAACAGCAACCCGAGCGCGTTCACACATTGCGGATCGACTGACGGCGTGATGATGATCGCCGTCGTGTGCCGGCCCAGGCGACGACCCTCTTCTTGCAGAAGCTCGGCGAGCGGCGTCAGGCCCGCGGCCTCCGCGACGGCGAGCGACTCGAGGATGCGTCCGTACTGCTGGCTGCCGCGGATCGGGTCCATCACCACCTTCTCGGCACCCTCCATCATCAGGCCGATCATCCGGTTCGACTCCACGAACTTGTAGGCGATCGACGCGGCGATGCGGACGGCGTACTCTTCCGTGCTTTCGTCGTCCTGGCCTGCCTGCGAGAGGCCATGCATGTCGGCGATGATCCAGATGTTGCTCGTCGGGTCCATCTCGAACGTCTTCACCATCAAGCGGCCGAGGCGGGCGGTGCTCTTCCAGTGGATGCGGTTGTAGCTGTCACCGGGGTGATACTCGCGCACACCGGAAGCGTTCGGCGTCACGTAATGCGTGCGTTTGTGCACGACGCCCTCGCCCGGCAGTTGCGCGCCCGGCGCCCAGAAGTACGGAAGTTCCTGCGGCTGCGGCAGCACGAGCATCCGCTGCCGGTCGCCATAAAGCCGCGTCATCCGGAACAGCCCGAACGGGTCGCCGGTCGTGATGCGTACCGGGCCGGCTGTGTAGACGCCGCGGCGCCGGCAATGCGTGATTACCCGCCAGTTGCGTGTGCTCTTGGCGCCGAGGGTGATTACGGTCTTCGCCTGGTGCCCGGGCATCGTCGTCTGATCTTCGACTTCGAGCCAGAGCTTCGTGAACATGCTGCTGCTCTTCAGGCGCAGGCGCGTCTCCGCTTCCTGGCCGACCTGCAGCCGGTCAGTCGTGCGTTCGACTTCCACGTTCAGGCCGCGTGCCATGAACCGCGACCAGAAGAAGCATAGGGGAATCAGCCCGCCGATGATGTACGCGCCGCGGTAGAAGATCCAGTGGCCGGTCACGCCCGCCAGCACACACACCGCGGTTAGCGCGACGAGCACGCAAAGCAAGTTGTAGTTACGGACGGCTAAATCGAGCAGTGAGATCGGCGAGCGCAGTATCTTCGCGATCAGGCGGCCCGGCATCAACCGCTCCTTGGGCGGACACCGGGCACGGGAACTCGGTCAACGCATTCCTGGATCGCCTGCTTCTGCGTGACGCCTTTCACGCGGGCCTGCGCGTTCAAGATGACGCGATGCGACAGCGTTGGGTAGGCGAGGCGCTTAACGTCGTCCGGCAGTACGTAGTCGCGCCCATCGAGGATCGCCTGCGCCTGCGCGAGACGCTGCAGCGCGAGGGACGCTCGCGGCGAGCCGCCCAGGTACACGCTAGGGTGATGGCGCGTCGCGTCCACCAGCTTGACGATGTACTCCTGCACCAATACGTCGACGTAGATCTCACGCACTGCCGCTTGCAGGCCGAGAATGTCGTTCGACTGACAGACCTGCCCCAGCTCACCGACGGGGTGACCGTGAAGCTGCCGCTCCATCATCGAGCGCTCGTCCTCCTGCGACGGGTAGCCGATCTCGAGCCGGATCAGGAACCGGTCGAGCTGCGCCTCGGGAAGCGGGAAAGTGCCTTCGTACTCGATCGGGTTCTGCGTCGCCATCACCATGAACGGGTCCGGCGTCTGGTGGGTGATCCCGTCCACCGTCACCTGTCGCTCCTCCATCGCCTCCAGCAGCGCCGACTGCGCCTTCGGGGTCGCGCGGTTGATCTCGTCGGCGAGGACAACCTGCGACAGCACCGGCCCGGGCCGGAACTCGAAGTTGGCGGTGCTCTGGTTGTAGACGGAGACGCCCGTAACGTCGCTGGGCAGGAGGTCTGGTGTGAACTGGATGCGGTTGAACGTGCAACCGCTGGATTTGGCCAGGGAGCGGGCCAGCATCGTCTTCCCGACGCCCGGCACGTCTTCGATAAGCAGGTGACCGCCGCACATCA
>JBGPBZ010000156.1:0-3002 GCA_041481535.1 Dehalococcoidia bacterium
CGACCCCGTTGCAATCGCCCGTTACAGTGAGCTCGTCGTTAAGGCGTTCGAAGTGGACCACCGGCCGGTTAAGCCCGCCTACGGCTTCCGCTTCGAGGTGGGCGGCCGCGTGATCACGATCTCCGGCGACACCAACCCCTGTGCCGGCCTGCTCAACGGCTCGAAGGACGCCGACATCATGGTCTGCGACTCGATGAACGTCTCGATGATGCAGATGCTGGAGAAGCAGTTGCAGTCGATTGGCAACAAGGTGCAGGCGTCGTTGCTGGAGGACGCCCACAACTACCACGCACCGATCGAAGGGATGGCCGATGTCGCCGCGAAAGCGGGGGTGAAGCACCTCGTCCTCTCACACATCATGCCGGCGATCACCGACGAGCAGATTCCGCAGTTCACCGCCGGCCTCGACAAGATCTTCAACGGCAAGATCAGCGCGGGGCATGACCTGGAGAAATTCGCAGTCTAGCTCTCAACTCTCAGCCCTCAGCGGCTGGCCGCGAGTGTCGGTCCGTTGATCCGCTCCCGATCCGTTGAGAGCCACCGTCTGACCTCGACTGCGCCTGCGTAGTGGTTAGAGCGAGTCGATCGGCGACAGGCCGTGCGCGCCGGGCTTGCCGTGGCGGTGCGCTTCCTCGCCTTCGATGATGCGCGAGCCGTACTCCTCTTCCTGCTCCTGACGGAAGCCGTCCGGGTTGCTGCGCACCATCTTGAGGAACGCCGACACCACGTCCGGGTCGAACTGCGTGCCGGAGTTGCGCATGATCTCTTCCAGCGCGTCGTCACGGGTCATCGCCTCGCGGTACGGCCGGCGCGAGGTCATGGCGTCGTATGCGTCGACGACAGAGAAGACTCGAGCGCCCAGGTGGATCTCGAGCTCCTTGAGACCGCGCGGGTAACCGGTGCCGTCATAGCGTTCATGATGGGAGTAGACGATCTCGGAGGACTCACGCAAAAAGTCGATACCGTTGAGGATCTGGTAGCCCAGCTCTGAGTGCCGTTTCATCTCCTGCCACTCGTCCACGTCCAGCGCCGCCTCCTTGCGGAGAATACTGTCGCCGACGCCGATCTTGCCAATGTCGTGCAGCGCCGCGGCGTACTCGATCACCAGCACGTTTTCCTCGGAAAGCTTGAGCTCGCGGGCGACAAAGGCCGACATGCGGGCGACGCGGCGCGCGTGACGGTGCGTCATCTTGTCGCGAATGTCGAGCGCGGAGGAGAGGACATCCACCACCGCCGCGACGAGCCGGTTATCGTCGCTACGGGCATCCTCGCGGGGCTTGAAGCCCTTGCGTTCGAGCTTGTTGGCGTAGAGTTTGGTGTCGGCCCAGTGGATGATCTCGTCCAGCGTGCCACCGCCCCAGGGATAGCCTCCCGTGCCTATCGAAACGCCGAGGAAGATGCTGGCTGTTTCCGTTTCGCAAATCGGTTCCTTGGACAGCGCGTCCCAGATGCGCCAGGCCATCTTGTCGGCTTCCTTGCGGTCAGCGCCCGGCATGATCACGCAGAACTCGTCGCCACCGATGCGCGCCGTGATGTTACGCTCGCCCGCCTGCTGGTTCATCACCCGCCCGAAGGCGCGCAGGCAAACATCGCCGATCTGGTGCCCGAACTCGTCATTGATCAGCTTGAGGTCGTCCACGTCCATCATCAGAAGCGCCAGCGGCCGCTTGAACCGCTCGGCGATCTCCAGCTCGCGCTGCATCTCTTCGTAGAAGAAACGGCGATTCTGGAGCTGCGTAAGCTCGTCGCGGCCGGCCAGCTCCTGCAGATCCGCGCGCCGCGCCATCCAGATGTTCTGCATCCGGTGTTGCTCACGCCGCATCCGCCGATCCGCCAACCACAAGAAGAGGTACGTGAGCATCCCCATGGCGACGACAACGCCCACGGCGGCCAGCGCCGCCCGCGGATCGCCGTGCAGCGCGACACCGGCAGCGGAAACGCCCGCGGCCGCGGCGAAACTCGCGATCAGCGCGAGTATCCGGAACACCATCAGCGAGCATCTGCGCCCGTCGGTGAAGGTCTCCTTTGGGTCGCGCAGGAATCGTGCCACTTAGTCCTCAGTTCTGTAAGCGCTTGCCCCAGTTGCCCCCCGGAGCGAAGCGCGCAGGTTTTACGCCTTCGTGAGACAAGACGGACGCGGGATAACGTCTCGTTACTAATAGACGCGAGCTAAACCGTGGTTTCACCGATTCTTTACTGGCCGGTTAAGCGAAACGCGGAGACGTTCCGGCGGACGTCTCTACTGACGACCCGTTGTCCAGCGAGGCCGCGCAGAATGGCATGTGTGACCGGGGGGACCCGGCGCCGGGGCGAGCGCCACTCGCTCTGTGCCAACGATTGTGCGGACTAAAACGGTTGTTCTAAAGGGGTATTCAAGATAAAATTGTAATTTGAGCCGGTCGGCCCTCCGCGCCGGTCAAATCGGGAGGAAATGGCATGCCACATGACCGCATCGTCGTCCGCGGCGCGCGCGAGCATAACCTGAAGAACATTGACGTCGAGATCCCGCGCGACAAGCTCGTCGTGGTGACCGGCGTCTCCGGCTCCGGCAAGTCGTCGCTCGCTTTCGATACGATCTACGCTGAGGGCCAGCGCCGTTACGTCGAATCGCTGTCCGCCTACGCCCGTCAGTTCTTGGGCCTTATGGAGAAGCCCGACGTCGATTACATCGACGGTCTCTCCCCCGCCATCTCGATCGACCAGAAGGGCGCCTCGCGAAACCCGCGCTCGACCGTGGCCACCCAGACCGAGATCTACGACTACATGCGGCTTCTCTGGGCGCGCGTCGGCCACCCGCATTGCCCGAAGTGCGGGCGCTCGATCGAGCGGCAGACCGTGCAGCAGATCGTCGACTCGATCCTCGCCGTGCCGGCCGGGCGGCGGATGATGATCCTGGCGCCCGTCGTCACCGACCGCAAGGGCGAGTACACCCGGGTCTTCGAAGACGCGCGCAAGGCCGGATTCGTGCGGGTGCGCGTCGACGGCACAGTCCGCGAGCTCGA
>JBGPBZ010000157.1:0-2979 GCA_041481535.1 Dehalococcoidia bacterium
GGAAACACCGGACAGAGCATCGGCACCGCGCCGGACCAGATCTACGGCGAATTCCCCGGCGATCTCTTCGGGTACGGCGTCGTAGTCATGCCACCTGACGGCTCGCTGCCCGGCTGGCTGGCGATCGGCGCACCCGGCTTCAGTCCGTATCGCAGCCAGTCGTCGGATTGCCTGGTTCCGGCAAACGCGCCGCCGGGCGTCCGCTGCGGCGCCGGGGGCGTCTACCTCTTCCAGTCGCCGCTCGCCGGCCAGATCAACCTCGCCAACGGCGGCGCCAACTTCGTCATCGACGGACGCGCCCCAGGGGACGGCATCAGCCCGTTCAGCGCCGGCGATGTAAACGGCGACGGTCATACCGACCTGTTGATCGCGGAGGTCCTTGGATCGGGCCCCGGAGGAGCCAGCAACAACGCCGGCGAGGGAGACATCTTCTTTTCGGGCATCTTCGTCGGCAGCCAGGCTCTAGTGTCGGCGGCGGATGCCACGCCCTCAACCCAGGTCATCGACCTGGCTTCGAATCTGCAATCGATGACCATCCTTGGCCGGGACGCTGGCGACTTCCTACTCTGCTGTAAGGTCGCCGACGTCAACGGCGACGGCCTGCCTGACCTCCTGGCCTCGGCCCCCTATGCCGCCGGTCCGAACAATGACCGCGCGGCCGCCGGCGAAGGTTACGTGATCCTATCGCACCCGCGGGGCGACATCCGCTGCGACGGCGCTCTGGACGCTGGTGACGCCCTCGCGATCGCGCTGGCCAGCGTAGGCCTGCCCCCAGCGCAGCCGGCGCAGGTGGCCGGCTCATGCAGGGCCATCGGCGCGGCCGGAAGCGACGGCCTGGAGGGCGACCTCAACTGCGACGGCGTGGTGGACCTGACAGATACGCTCGACGACCTGCGCGTCTTCGCCGGTCTGTCGCCGCTGGCGACGGCCGGCCCATGTCCGTCACCCAACGCGCCGGTGTTTGGTGGCTAGCTACGGTGTATCGAACCGATTAGCTGGTCAGTAACGGGTTAGCGTCGCGTCAGCGATCTTGCGATGGGCAAGACGCTCAGGCTCGCGCGGCGGGCTGGGTACGCGGCATCGGCTGCTGATAGAAGCTCTGCGGATATGGTAGCCGCGGCGCGCTAACCTGATCGATGCGCTCGACCGTCTCATTCGGGAGGTCCACTTCTAAGGCTGCGAGGTTCTCTTCCAGCTGCTGAACGCTCTTCGGGCCGATGATCGGGGCTACGACGCCGGGGCGCGCAAGGTTCCAGGCCAGGCTGAGCGCAATGGGAGTCACGCCAAGCCGATCAGCTTCTTGCAGCACGACGTCCACAATCTCGAAGTTTCGGTCGCGCAGCACGCGCCTTCGCCAGATCTCCTGGAATGGGCCGGCGGCGCCGAAGCGAGTGCTGTCTTGCGGCTCTTCGCCCCGTTTGTACTTTCCGGTCAGCATCCCTCCACCAAGCGGACTCCAGGAGATGATGCCTAAGCCGAACTTCAGGCAAACAGGAACGATCTCGACCTCGATGTCACGACCGATGATGCTGTACTGCGGCTGCAGGCTTACCAACGGCTCCCAACGTCGCGCATCGATGACTTGCACGGCCTCGGCGATCTGAGACGCGCTCCAGTTGGAGACGCCAATATGTCGCACCTTCCCTTGGCGCACCAGGTCGTTCAGCGTGCTGAGAGTCTCCTCCATCGGCACGCTGTCGTCGTATCGGTGCATCTGGTAAAGGTCGATGTAATCGGTGTCGAGCCGCCGCAAGCTATCGTCCACGGCCTTCATCACGTGCTTCCGGTTCGTCCCTCCATCGAAGGGACCTGTGCCGAGCGCTCCTCCCGCCTTCGTAGCGATGACCATACTGTCCCTGTGCCCCTTCACCGCCTTGCCGACGATCGTCTCCGACAGTGTTCCCGAGTAGACGTTTGCCGTGTCGATGAAGTTGTGGCCAGCGTCCAGATAGGCTTGGATGATCTGGAGCGACGCCGCTTCGTCGCAACCGAAGTCCTTGTTGCCGAAGTTCATGGCTCCCAGGCATATGGGCGATACTTTTAGTCCTGACCGGCCGAGACGCCGGTGTGCGATGTTAGCCATGGGAGTTCTCCTTGATGTGGGTTACGGGCGGTGACCGTTGTGAGTATATCAGCGAGATATGCGCCTTCGGCGGCGAGCCGGATGCTGACTGCGCACTACGTGGCGTTAGTGTGGCCCGTCGGTCCGCATGTTTCTGGCGGGGACCAAGCCGCGCTAATGGGAAAGGTCGAGGCCGTTGAGACCCTGGACGCCCTTCAGGGCCGAGATCTCGCCCTGATGCGTGGCGACGTGCCAGGCGAGCAGATTAGCGATGAATGAGCGCACGGGCATCGGAGGAGCGAAGCCCGGATCGACGATACGGTCGAGGTCGGCGTCGCTGACGGTGGCGAGGTATTCGTCGGTGGCCTCGTAGACCGCCGCGGCGTATTGGCGAAAGAGCTTGATGTCGAGCGTGACGGCCCAGTCCGGCTCCATGCCCCCCTGCGGCATGTCGAGGCCCACCTTCGGCGCCCAACCCCCGGCGAGATAGACGGGAGTCCCACCTCGGACGAGCCCGTTGAGGAGCCCGTCTTCGCCAAAGATCGTGTGGGCGTAGATGGCCCCGATGGAGTTGATCGTGGAACCGGGGAGTTTCTGTGTGAGCGCATCCGCGGGACAGTCGCGGATCGCTGCTTCCATGGTGCCGTGCAAGGCTTGCATTTGCTGTCGTAGCGTTGTTTTTACGTCATCCATTGAACGTGTGCCTCTCTATGAGAATGGACCAACATTATGGCGCGAGGGCCGGCGAACTTCGGAATCATCGCAGAAGTCTCGTTGTTCGCCAGCGTTCAGTCCGATCCGATCATAACTGGCGTTAGTGGCAACTCTGACCAGCCGATAATGCGATCACTTGTCGATGACCGCTGACGACGGAGAGCGCAACTCAGGTCAATATGTCGCGACGACGAAACCACCAC
>JBGPBZ010000158.1:0-2708 GCA_041481535.1 Dehalococcoidia bacterium
AGATCACGTTCTGGTTGCGGTTGAATGCCTCGCGGAACCCGTGACGGCGCACGTCGACCAGTACGTTGATGTCAGCCTGCTTGGTAGAGCCCTCCTGGGAATCGACGCTGCGGGCGTGCTGGAGTGCGTTTGCCGCCCAGCTTGTCAT
The DNA here is from genome assembly GCA_041481535.1 of Dehalococcoidia bacterium. Lineage (GTDB taxonomy): Bacteria > Chloroflexota > Dehalococcoidia > SM23-28-2 > RBG-16-64-32 > DATKKM01. Next base: position 149 of record JBGPBZ010000158.1, read on the forward strand.
CTCTTTGGCGAGACCGGCGCTCTCGGTGAGCGGGTAGGCCATCTGCACGGCAAGATCGGCCGCGACGGCGTCGGTGAAGCTGGTGTCCCACTGGGTCACGTCGGTGATGCGCCCCGTGTAGCGGATACGCATCTGGTTCTCGTCGGTGACCAGGACTTTGCCCTGGACGACGCCGAGCGAGTCGGCACTGTTCTCGATGTCGAACTCGGCGTCGCTGGGGTCGGTCTCGTTGACCTTCACGCAGTACGGGACGGTCGGCAGCGTATACATGTGCTGGTAGCCGAAGGCGGGCACGTCGACGCGCTGCACTAGCGAGACCCGGAACTGGGCGAAGTTCCACTCGAACTCGCGCAGGATACGGTCGACCGTAGTCTGGTAGATCTGACTGCACAGCGACGCGCGACTGGAGCCCTCGCTGAAGTCTACGATGGCGTCCGCGCCCAGGCGCTTGAGCGCGATGTTGCATACGTCGACAGGACTTGTTGCCAACTAGCGTCTCCTAGGTCGGAATGTCGGGATGTAGATCAGGTTGCCAGCGACGACAATCGGCGCATCGTCGCCCTGTACCGGGGTCCAGTAGAGGAACCTCGTGGCCCGAGCGAGGCGGTAGCCGTCCCAGTTCGGAACGACCCAGAGCGTGCTACCCCCGTCTCCGACATCGGCCACCGCATCAAGATCACGGGCTGTGTGGTACAGGTACGGGTTGCGGCCCAGCCCGCGCAGCGGGATGCGGACCAGGAACGGATCGAACGTCGGATCAACAAATCCGGCCGGTGCGTCGAGATCCTGCGCCGTGCGAAATAGGTGCGGGTTCCGGCCAAGACCCTTGAATGGGATGCGTACCAGAAACGACGTGAACGCCGATTCTTGCGGCGCGGCCGGAGCCGAGTCGTAATCCCGATGGAACAGGTACGGGCTGCGCCCGAGACCCTTGAACGGGAGCCGCACCCAGAACGGCGCGAACGTACTCTCTTCGGGGACTACAGGGGCCGAGTCGTAGTCTCGGTGCCACAGGTACGGCGAGCGGCCGAGCCCCCGGAACGGGATGCGTACCAGGAACGGAGCGAGCGTGTCCGCTTCCGGTATAACGGGCGCGGAGTCGTAGTCGTGGTGAAAGAGGTACGGGTTTCGGCCAAAACCTTTGAAGGGCAGTCGGACCGGCACCGCGATAAGAGTGTCAGCTTCCGGTGCTACCGCGCCTCCGACATCCGAGACGGTCGTCCAGTAGTTAAACCGTGCCGCTCGAGCGAGTCGGTACCCGTCCCAGTTTGGGACTATCTGAAGTCCGGCACCGGGTCCTTCTGGAACATCATCCGGGAGGATGCCCGGCTTACTTGGATACAGTCGGCGCCGGGGGTCCCGGGCTCTCCGGGGCCACCGGGTGCGCACGGGACTAGAACCCGGTTGAAGTCAGGAGCGCCAAGCAGTATTGGTGAAGCGTGACGGAACCTGTTGCGACGGTCTGCGTGAAGTTGAAGTCTAGGATCTGAGCGACCGTCATGTCTACGTTCGAACCGATGACCGGAGCCGTATTGTACGGGAGCGTGTTACCGCCTGGACCCGGACCCGTCGCCGGAACGGCCGTGTTCAGCGCCGCCTCCGAGAGCCAGTAGCCTTGCCAGAACATATTTCCGGCGTTGCCGATAGCGCGGACCGTGCCCACCATGTCGAGAACCCACGGCACGTTGACCTTGGCGACGATGTTGAGCGGGATCGCCAAGGTGGACATCACGGCGGTGCCCGCCACGCCGAAGCTGAGATCGAACGTTATCGAGCCCGGGGTCGTCACGACGCAGGAGATCCGCCCGGACGCCCGGAGGTGGATAACGTCGTTCACGCGCAGCTTGTTCGCCGCGAGCGTGTAGAGGCCCTGCTTACCGCCCGCTCCTTGTAAAAGGCTGGCGCGGGCAGCGGCGGTCAGCGCAGTGCCGTCAGCGTTGATTGATGCTAGTGTTTCCCAGTAGCCTAGACTCACGGTTAGCCCCACCTCTGCGGAGCGAGTTTGTAGATCGCGCGACCGCCGGAGAACGGCGCGGTAGGCCCGCCAGCGGGCGGGGTGAACTTCGCGGCCATGACGATCACGTTGTCCGTCACGGTGGCAGTAAATGTCCCTGCGCGAGCCCCGGCCGCGCTGTTCAAATCGTGTTCCCAGGCGTGCGTGTCAGCCGAACTGTCTTGCTTCCCGGCTGCGGCGACGAGTGTGTACCCAGTCCCCGCCGAGAAGATGTTTGTTCCCGTATTCCCGGTGTCCACGATGATCGCCACCACCAAATCACCCAGGACCGGCGCGACGCTCAGGTTGGTGGACGTGTCGTTATTGGCCCCGGTGACACCCGGCGTCTCGTACTGCTGAGCGTTTCCACTAAGCGGATTAGCCGGTAGCGCGCCATTCCGGTATGTCGCGCCGAACGTGTCATATGTCGCGGCTGTGGCAGCAATCGCGATGGCCAGCGTGGCAGTCGTAGCGGCAATCGCCCACCACCACGTCGCGTCTACAAGATCCGCCCCGCTGGACCGCTGGACCGAACCGATCCTCGTCCACGTGTTCACCCCATCCGAG
>JBGPBZ010000159.1:0-2540 GCA_041481535.1 Dehalococcoidia bacterium
ACGTTAGCGCCGGCGGCGCCTCATTGATTTTGACGCCTCCAGGGTTCCGCGGCATTTGGCGGCTCCGCAGACGCAGGCGCGCTTTACTCCGGGGCTGATCAGGTAGTCATAGGTCAGCTCTTCGCCGGGCTCAATCGTCCTGGCGGCGACGATGAACACGCGGCGGCCGTCCTGCAGGGTGTAGCAATTGGGATCACAGGAGTGATTGACACACGGCCCCGGCGTGTTCGGATCGCCGTCGATGAAGGTTCCATCCCTGAGATCGAAGAGGAACATGCGGGTTCGGCGGGCGATGCGGCGGTTGGCCTCCTCCTCATCCACGATGTCCCCCGTGTACTGCACGACGCGAGCCCCTTTTCGAATCTTCACGGTGGCAAAGACTCCACGGCCATGAATCTTCGACCGACCAACCCGGTACCGCGAGTTCCTGGCAACCGGGCGGCGGCCCTTCCCCGGATGCGGAGCGTTCATTCCGCTGAGCATAAACGGGAGCGACGCGGAGGGTTTACACTTCGATGAGGCGATGACTCCGTGTCCCTGGGGCCCGGTTCGCGCCTCTGACCAACACCCGAGGAGGGATCACCTGAAATGAGACACCTCGTTTTCGGCGGAACAGGAACCGTGGGAAGCCTCGTCGTCCGAGGGCTTCTCGACAAGGGCGAGACCGTGCGCGTGTTGACGCGCAGCGCCGACCGCGCGAAGAGTCTTCCGAAGGGAGCCGAGACCGTTCTCGGCGACCTGGCGGACCCGGGGACCTACGAGGAAATCTTCGCCGGCTACGACAACCTGTTTCTTCTCACGGCCAATGGGCCAAGCGACCTGATGGAGGGCCTGGCCGCCGTCAACGAGGCAAAGCGAACAAAGGCCAGGCGGGTCGTTTACCTCTCGATCCAGGATGTCGAGACATGCGCCGAGGCGCCGCACTTCGCGAGCAAAATCGCCATCGAGCGGGCGTTAGAAGAGACCGGCCTGCCGCACACGATCTTGCGGCCGAACAACTTCTACCAGAACGACTATTGGTCGAAGGACGCCATCCTTCAGTACGGCGTCTACCCGCAGCCCATCGGCGACATCGGAGTCTCGCGCGTGGACGCACGCGACATCGCCGAAGCAGCCGTCTCAGCCCTGACGGACAACGGTCATCTGGGAAAGACCTACGTTCTCGCTGGACCGGACGCGTTGACCGGCAAGGACTGCGCTGCGGAGTTCGCGAAAGCCCTCGGAAAGCCCGTCGCCTACGGCGGCAACGACCTCGAGGCCTGGAAGAAGAGCATGGCGCCCTATCTTCCCGCCTGGGCCGTCTACGACTACGCCATCATGTACGCGATGTTCCAGTCCAAAGGCTTGAAGGCGACTGCCGCCCAGCTTGCCGAGACGCGGGCGATCCTCGGCCGCGAGCCGCGCAAGTTCGCCGACTTCGTCAGGGAAACAGTCGCCGGATGGACAAAGCTCGGCAACTAGCGCTTTAAGGCCGTGCGAATGCGTGCCAGGTGGTGCCAGCTGTGCCGCAGTGCGTGGTCCTCCAGGACGAACTGCGCGGTGACGGGCGCGCCGAAGCTCAGCGAGAAGGGCGCCGCCTGATCCAACTCGCCATCGGTGAAGGCGCGTACCGCGGCAGCCGCCTCGTGACTGTTATGGCGCAAGAGTTCGAGCGCGGCGCCCCTCGTTACCGCCGCCTGGTCGACGGCGTGTTTGGCATTCATGTCGGCGACAACCTCCCATGTGACGCCCGTAACGGCCTGGCCGCTGGCGATCTTTCGCGCGAGATCAATCTCAATCGGGTAGACGCTGGCAACGTGGTGCACGATGACACCGACCGAACGGCGGTCCTTCCCACTACCCGACATCGGTGTGCGCCACTCCGCTTCCGAGAGCCCTTCAACAAAGGCAGCCAGGCCGGCAGCCCCTTCCTCGATACGATCAGCCAGTGATTCTGCGCGACGAGACATGGAGACCTCCTTTCTTGTGACTAGCTATCTGTGGGGTACGACGGTCGCGTTGTTCGTCGACATGATTGAACCTCCCCGACTGAATACTCGCCGGGCTGACCGGAGGATTCAACAAATCCGGCTAAGCGCCGACTCTGAGGTTGGCGGGGCCACCCCTCATATTCTTCATTAACCCAACAAGCCACTGGCTCGAGATCGACGCCAAGGCGCAGATCCCTCACAATCGACGCCGACGATTGCGGTGCGGGAGGCGGAACAGCGACGCCGACGTCAGGCGGCGTCACGCCCGGTCCGCCGACGGAGCGTCAGCTGCCCCGCACCGACGTGGGCATGCAAACGGTATCTGCCGCTCCCGTCGTGCCGGAACGAGCGGAACAGGCCGCCGTGGTACTCGCCGAACGAGGGGGCATCCACTTCACCGGCGATCACGGAAGCATCGACATGCGAGTAATCGGCCGAGTCACCCACCTCGACGGTCAGCTCGCCAGCGTGAAGCTGGATGTCCTGGTTGTTCGCGATGTTCTCCACATGAACTTCACCGGCGGGGATGCGAGCGTAGAGGTCGGTGTTTGACGGGATGCGGATCGTAAT